>NZ_MVDI01000001.1:1348813-1686017 GCF_002939305.1 Chroococcidiopsis sp. TS-821
AATATTTTAGCCAAGAGCGAAGAATTGTCCTCAGTGGCGACGTCTACATTTTGCAGCAAGGAAACAGTATTCGCGGTGAAAATGTGACGTATCTGATCGACGAAGGGCGATTTATCGCAACACCAAAGGCAAATCAACAAGTGCAATCGATTTATATTGTCTCCGAACCTAATCCAAATCAACCACCAGGAACGCCGAGTGCACCCGCAGTACCTCCCTTAGCACCCAGCCCAGGATCGTAAAACTTTATCAGTTAGGTTTTACTTGTGGGTGTGTTAGCGGAGTCATCGTGAAAAAGATTGTCTTAGAAAATATCCACAAATCCTACGGTAAGCGCGTGATTGTCAATCGCGTTAACCTTTCAGTTGCGCAAGGTGAAGTTGTGGGGCTGCTTGGTCCCAATGGTGCGGGGAAAACAACAACCTTCTACATCGCCACAGGTTTAGAAAAACCCAACGAAGGAACCGTGTGGTTAGACGATCGCGACATCACAGCCCTCCCAATGCATCAACGCGCGCGATTAGGTATTGGCTATTTAGCACAAGAACCAAGTATTTTTCGTAACCTCAGCGTTAGAGATAATCTCTTATTAGTTTTACAACAAACGAATGTCCCTCGGCGCGAATGGCAGTACCGCTTAAATGAACTGCTACGCGAATTTCGGCTAGAAAAAGTCGCAAACACCAAGGGAATTCAAGTTTCCGGTGGCGAACGCCGACGTACCGAATTAGCAAGGGCTTTAGCCGCGGGACGCCATGGACCAAATTTTTTATTCTTAGACGAACCATTTGCAGGTGTTGACCCAATCGCTGTCGCCGAAATTCAAGCTATGGTAAAGAAGTTACGCGATCGCCAAATTGGTATCCTAATTACCGACCACAATGTCCGCGAGACGCTGGCAATTACCGATCGCGCCTATATTATGCGTGAAGGACAAATTCTCGCAGCAGGTAACGCCGAGGAACTCTACAACGATCCTTTAGTACGGCAATACTATTTAGGTGACAAATTTCAAATTTAGTGGCTAGTAAAAAGTGGTTAGAATCACTATTTTGTAACAAATTGCCAATTACCCATTACCTATTTACCTAATTCCTCAGTGTAATGACAATCGCTAGTCACAAATCTACTAAATTTCCATCACTGATGCCTTTTTCCGTCATGGATCGCTATATTGCGATGGAACTGCTACCACCGTTTTTATTTGGTGTGGGTGCTTTTTCCTCGGTAGGAGTTGCGATCGGTACTGTATTTGATTTGGTACGGCGAGTCGTTGAATCAGGACTACCTATAGAAATTGCTTTGCAAGTGTTTCTCTTGCAATTTCCCTCGTTTGTCGTATTGGCTTTTCCGATGTCCACGTTGTTGGCTGTATTGATGACTTACAGTCGCTTTTCTAGTGATAGCGAGTTGATTGCCCTGCGTGGCTGTGGAATCAGCGTTTATCGCATTGCCTTACCTGCAATTATTCTTAGCCTTGTTGTTACCGGAATTACGTTTTTATTTAACGAGCAAATTGTACCAGCATCAAATTATCAAGCGACGCTTACTTTAAATCAAGCGCTCAAGCGCGAAACACCAACATTTCAAGAAGAAAATATTATTTATCCTGAATATCAAGAAGTGAAACAAGCCGATGGCAACAACAGGCGGATTTTGTCGCGGTTATTTTATGCCGATCGCTTTGACGGTCGAACGATGTCTGGCTTGACAATTATCGATCGCTCGAAAGAAGGTTTAAATCAAATTGTCATGGCAGATTCTGCAACATGGAACCCGCAACAAAATGTTTGGGATTTTTTTAATGGTACAATTTATCTTGTTTCTGCGGATAGTTCTTATCGCAACATTGTCAGGTTTGAACACCAACAATTACAGTTACCGCGCGCGCCTTTAGATGTTGCTAGCAGAGGGCGAGATTATGATGAAATGAATATTGCCGAAGCGCGCGATCGCTTAGAAAAAATTCGCTATAGCGGTGACGAACAGAAAATCCGCAAACTGAGAGTTCGGATTCAAGAAAAAATTGCATTTCCATTTGTCTGTGTTGTTTTTGGCTTAGTCGGTGCTGCATTAGGAACTAAACCGCAACGCCGTGCGGGAAAAGCAACTAGCTTCGGTATTAGTGTAGTCGTTATTTTTACATATTATTTGTTCGCTTTTATTTGTAGTGCTTTAGGAGTAGCAGGTATTCTGACTCCTGTGACATCAGCTTGGCTACCCAATGTTTTTGGTTTTACGGCAGGTGGGCTATTGTTAGTTCGTGCAGCAAGGTAGAGAGGTTCCATTTTGTCAAGCTGCAATTCGCCATCCCTGAGCGTACTGCTGTGCATTCCATAGTGTAGCGTAGCGTCCTTGGTGTGACAAAAGTTCTGAATGAGTACCTCGCTCTACGATACGCCCATCTTCTAAAACTAAAATCGAATCTGCACCAACAACGGTAGATAGACGGTGAGCAATGACTATCACGGTTTTATTAGAAACAAGTTGATCGATTGCTTGTTGTACAGCAACCTCACTTTCGGTATCCAAAACTGACGTGGGTTCATCTAACAGAACAATTGGCGCTTCTTTGAGAATTGCACGCGCGATTGAAATGCGTTGACGTTCTCCACCGGATAGCGTACTGCCAATTTCACCAACAGAAGTATCGTAACCCTTGGGTAAACGGCTAATGAACTCATGACAATTTGCGGCGCGTGCAGCGATTTCAACTTCAGCATCTGTCGCGTCAGGTTTAGCCATGCGGATATTGTTGCGAATCGTGTCATCGAATAAATAGGCATCTTGAAATACCGCAGAAATATAGCGCATGAGTTGACTTGGTTCTATTTGGCGTACATCTACTCCACCGATGCGAATACTACCTTGTTGTACGTCAGCTTCATCGGCTAATGAGAAGGGTAATTGTGGTTTTACCGCTTCCAGACGATCCGACTAAAGCTGTTAACGTACGTTCAGGCAAATAGAAATGATACATCTTGTAGCGTCCATTCGGATTGATCGGCGTAGCGAAACGAAACATTTTCGAAAGTAATGTCAAAAGAATTAAGTTGCGCGGGTGGTGTTTGTACAAAAAGAGGAGGAATACTCATCAAGGCTTCGATCCGCTCTAATCCAATTTCCATTAAGTCGAAGACGCTTGCAAGCCCTGTAAGTTGAGCAAGTGGTTCGCTAAAGCGCATAGCGATCGCCACTAGTGCAAATAACGCCGCAATCGAAAGACTTCCTTGCAAAACAAATAGTGTTCCTAGGCTGATGACGCTAAAAATACCAACTTCAACGACAGTTGCCATAGCAATCAGCGGTAAATTTACCAATCGTTGTCCTCTTGATTGCACATCACGTTGACGAACGAGTGCAGCTTGCAAATGATTTTCTGGTGAAGCGATCGCAAAGGAAGTTGCCCGCATCTCCAATTAAGCCCGTCAGTTGTACTCCGGCGTTAGCAACTTCTAGCAGTAATGCAGTAAATGGATCGGACACAACAACCTGAGAAGAGTTATTTATTGGGTTATAGAAGAAAGCAAAATTAACTCCCAATTGGTCATTGAGCCAAGAAGACTTTAAACCTATCTCGTAATTCCACTGTAGCTAGAAACAGCAGCGCGAAGATTGCCACTGTGTTGTGCTAAGAGTTTATCACCTTCTTCTTTTGTGACACCCGTCCAGTGCATGAGTAATGCAAGCTTGACCCAATTACCACTTTGCTCTAGTAGTGTAGCGGCAGCAGCGCGGTCGAGTCCTGTTAAATCGTGTAAAATCCGAATTGCGCGATCGCGTAGCTTGGTATTAGTCACAGCAACATCGACCATGCGATTCCCGTACACTTTTCCTAGCTGCACCATCACCCCAGTTGAGAGCATATTTAATGCTAACTTTGTTGCGGTTCCTGCTTTGAGGCGCGTTGAACCTGCTAAAATTTCGGGTCCAACCAAAAGGCGAATATCAACATCAACATCAGCACTGACTTGTTCTACAGGGACACAGGCGATAAAAATAGTTGTGGCACCGCGTTCGCGTGCGGCTTGTAAAGCACCATGCACGTAGGGAGTTGTCCCTCCGGCTGTTATTCCGACAACTACATCGAGTTGGGTGACGTGACGTTGGGCGATCGCATTGTATCCATCTTCGGCTTTGTCTTCTAAATCTTCGGAACTGCGTACCAAAGCGCCAGCGCCACCTGCAATAATTCCTTGAACTAGTTCAGGAGAAGTACAAAATGTTGGCGGACACTCCGCCGCGTCTAACACGCCTAATCTGCCACTTGTACCTGCGCCAATATAAAATAATCGACCTCCATGATGTAAAGCTTTGGCGGTGCAGTCAATCGCCGCAGCGAGTTCGTGTTTTGCCGCTGCGACAGCTGCGATCGCGTTTTGATCTTCCTGATTAAAAAGTTCGACAAACTCTAAGGAACTCAACTGATCCAAGTTTCGACTATTAGTATTGACCTGTTCTGTCAATAGATGACCGCGCCCCTCTGCTTGAATCATGCTGTTTGCTCCTGCGATTGAAATCTGATGCTGTATATTACAGTAGTCCTTCTAACTTACGCCGAATATCGTCGAGGTCTAGGTTAGATTCTTCAGATTGAGTCTCTAACTGCCAATCAGTCTCTTCGACATTATGTTCGGGAGGAAGCGCTAACCCGCCTTCAGGAATCAGTTCCCAATCATAATCGGCGCTTTCGCAAAAGTCCTTGATTTCCTCAGCATCCATGGCTTCAATAGTTGGTGTAGGAAAGTCTTGGGCTTCTAGCATCAGCGCAAAGCGAGTTGCATCATCTTCGGCTTCAAACATCAAAACGCGATTGCGATCGCCGACGCGAATAGTATGAATACCTTCGTTCTCAGTGCGGGCATTAAATAACAAAACAAAAACACGCATGGGAGTAATCATGTTGTCTCCTTCTTCTTTATGGATTATGGTACAGTTACAAATTTCAGCAATCATTTGTAACAAAAACGGTAACTACAATCTCATAATTTACTAGCTACTTGATACTGATATCGGTATTTTATAAGTGTGTCATTTGTCCTTTACGCCATCAGTAGCCTTCAAGTGTAACTTGTAAACTTCAATGAAGAATCCCCCTGAGCTCGATAACCAAACCGATGAAAGACGTTCCGAGCGATCGCGATCGTTACTAAGTTATCGCACTGGAATTGCCATCGGTGCTCCTTTATTGTTGGGACTCGTAGCAGGTGGGTGGTGGTTGTGGACTTTTGTCAACGAGCAGTTAGCACCACTTGTAGAACGCAATTTAACGCAAACGCTCAATCGACCTGTACAGTTAGGACGGGTAGAACGGTTTTCTCCAACAAGTTTACGCTTTGGTGCTTCCGCAATTCCCGCAACCGCGACCGATCCAGACCGCGCTTCAGTCACTGCTGTAGATGTCACTTTTAACCCTTTACAACTTTTAATTACTCGCACATTAAGTCTCGATGTTACCTTAGTCAATCCTGACGTTTATCTAGAGCAAGATGCCGAGGGACGCTGGATTTCTACCACTTTAGCAGCCGAAGAAGGAACAGGACTAATACAAACGGAACTCGATCGCATTCGCTTCCGTAATGCTAATGTCGTCCTCGTACCTAATCCTGAGGCAAGAAACGAACCTATTGCGAACCAAGCAACAAAAGCATCGGTTACAGTCACCCAGGGCAATGGATTTGCGCAATTTTTAGATAATAACGATCTCATTCGCTACAACATTAGTGGCAATTTAGCAACTGAAGGGAATATTGAAATTAATGGTGAATCGCAGCTGAGCACCGAACGCACTAACTTACAAATTCAAGCACAAAATGTCCTTGCCTCAGAAGTGACGCGCTTGATTGATTTACCACTCGATCTGCAAGGTGGACGCGTTGACGGGAACTTAAACGTTCAATTGCGACAAGCACAAGAGCCTAAGCTGTTTGGTACTGCACAGCTGAATAAAGTTACCGCGAAAGTGGAACAGCTACCGCAGGCGTTTAATAATTCTAGTGGCACACTTGGTTTTCAGGGTACGCAAATTTGGCTCGATAACGTTCAAACAAGTTACGGAAGTATTCCGGCGATCGCCAACGGCGTACTCGATACTGAAGCAGGTTTTAATATTGCAGCAAGAGTGCCATCTGTAAGTTTTGCAAATGCTCAAAAAACTTTAGGATTGGATCTGCCAGTACCCGTTGCAGGCGAAGCTAGCGCCGAAATTCAACTTAGCGGACCTATCCAAACGCCGACATTATCTGGTAGCGTCAGGACGACCAAGCAAGCGCGCGTTGACCGAGTTGATTTTAAAAATATGAGTGCGCGATTTGCCTTTGCACCTACCGAATCGGTAATTGCGTTTAGAGATATTCAAGCCGTACCAACAGTAGGCGGTCAAATTACTGGCGGCGGTACTGTACGAATTGGAGACACGCCAGGACTAGGATTTAATCTCGATGCGCGGAATATTCCTGGTGATGCGATCGCGCGGCTTTATGGTGCTGCACCGAATTTTCAAATCGGGACAATTCAAGCACGCGCTAATGTTGTCGGTTCGCCAACGCAACCGCAAACACTTGTCAATTGGCAAGCAGCAAATGCGACGTATCCGGCACGCGGGCAAATCTTAATCGCTAATGCACAAAACTTGCTATTTCGCAATACCACTGTCGATTTTGCTGGTGGTACGCTACGCGCCGCCGGACAGTTAACGAATAATCAATGGCAAGCCACCGTACAAGCATCAGGCGTTGAGTTAGGGCGCGTGGCAGAAGTTCCGCCAGCTTTGCAAGCGCCGATTAGTGGCACGTTTAACATTGCGGGTTCTACCGCGTCGTTTCAGCCAGACCAAATTCAGGCGACAGGTTCAGGACGTTTAAATGTAGCGGGTGGAACGGTTACCGCCTCAAATATTCAACTGGCACAAGGTCGCTGGCGCGCGCAAGTTCAAGCATCAGGCGTGCAACTCGGTTCTTTAGTTCCCCAAGTACCACCGCAATTTCAAGGCGCGCTGACGGGAACGTTTAATCTTGCTGGGACAACAGCGGCGTTGCAACCAGAAACGATAGTAGGTACAGGTTCAGGACGTTTAAACGTCGCGGGTGGAACGGTTACCGCCTCAAATATTCAACTGGCACAAGGTCGCTGGCAAGCGCAGGTTAACGCTTCACAAGTAGAACTCGCGCGGTTTTCAGAACAACTGCAAGGTCAGTTAGATGGTCAGTTGCGCGTCGCAGGTACTGTAGATTCGTTCGATTTAGCCGATGTGCGAGCAGTTGGCAATTTACGCTTTTCCCAAGGAATTGGACCTGTACAGCAACCGCTAACAGCGACGATTGGTTGGGCTGGCGATCGCGTCATTGTCGAACAAGCCACCGCACCGAATTTAAGCGCTAGAGGACAGATTGCGGTACAAACTGCATCCGGCGTCCCTGAAGTCACCGAGTTGAATCTCAACGTCCAAGCACAAAATTACAGTTTACAAGAATTACCTTTTGCGCTACCCGCAGCAGTGAATCTTGCCGGAAGTGCAGATTTTACAGGTAACATCACGGGAACTTTAGCCGCACCGAATGTTGTCGGTGCGTTGCAACTGCAAAACTTGGCAGTTAATGATTTAGCCTTTGCCCCACAGTTAACTGGGAATGTTCAGCTAACAGCAACTGAAGGATTACAGTTAGACGTGTCTGGTGGCGAAGACCAAATTACGGTGAATTTAGATCCTGAGAATCGTCCAGTTTCTTTTTTAGTACGGCGCGATACTGCAATTGCGAGAGGGCGCAGTGTTGGCGAAGATCTGTTAGTCAACATCGAGAATTTTCCTTTAGCGGCACTAGAGTTAACACCCGATTTACCAGTATTAGGTAATGCCCCGATTTCTGGACAACTCACAGGCGATCTTACGGTAAATCCAACAACGTTTGCGATTACGGGAAATGTGGCGATCGCCGATCCGGCAATTGGAACGCTTACGGGCAATCAATTTGTCGGACAAATTAGCTTTGCTGATGGAACAGGAACGCTGAGTGGAGGCGAGTTTATCCAAGGAGATGGTCGCTATGCATTATCAGGAAGTGTTACGCAAACTCCAAGTGGACCTGAGTTTGAGGCGCAACTTAGCGTTGCTGATGGTCAAGTACAAAGCGTATTAACAGCATTGCGGTTTTTTAATATAGAAGACTTCCAACGCGGGTTAGAACCACCAACCTATGCCGGTGCTAGTACGCTGAATACAACACCTGTAGGAATGCCCGATGCACCGTTGTTAACTCAAATCCGCCGTTATTCCGAGATCGCAACGCTTTTGCAGCAACAGCGCCAACAGCGCGAAGATGCATCGCCATTACCTGCACTTGCAGATTTTCAAGGGACATTTAGTGGCACGGTTGCGGTGAGTGGTTCCTTGCAAGCTGGCGTCACCGCCAATTTTGATTTGCAAGGTCAGAATTGGCAATGGGGTGATTACAATGCAAATCAAGTGATTGCCCAAGGGAACTTTGAAGACGGTGTTTTAACGCTACTTCCGCTACGAATTCAATCGGATGAGTCGCTACTTGCTTTTACAGGGCAAATTGGCGGGACAGAACAATCAGGTCAATTGCAGATAACGAATTTTCCGATTAGCACGTTAACGGATTTTGTCGATTTACCCATCGATGTGACTGGGCAACTGAATGGTTCAGCAACTTTAGCCGGAACAGTAGAAAATCCGCAAGCGATCGGAGAATTAGAACTGACCGCCGGAACCTTAAATGATAGACCTGTCGAGTCAGCAACGGCAAGCTTCAGCTATGCGAATGCTCGATTTAACATCGGCAGTAATGTGGTTGTTGCTGGACCTGAACCAATCGTCATTACTGGTAGCATTCCTTTAGAGCTACCTTTTGCCTCAGTCACGCCTGATAGCGACCAAATTAGTTTAGATATCAATGTCCAAAACGAAGGTTTAGCATTAATCAATTTATTAACTGATGCTGTTGCTTGGGAAGCAGGACAAGGACAAGTACAACTACAAGTACGCGGAACAACGCAAGAACCTGTTGCGACAGGAATTGCGACGATTAATAATGCCACAATCACTGCTCAAGCTTTACCTGCACCTTTAACTGATGTTACAGGAACAATCAACTTCAATCTTGACCGCATCCAAGTTGATAGTCTTCAAGGTAATTTCTCGCGCGGTAATGTTGTCGCGCAAGGTGTCATTCCAATTTTTAGTAGTTTTTCACCCGCCGATCCAGATTTTGCCAATCCGCTGACAGTGAACCTCAATCAGCTAACGCTCAATCTTGATGGTTTATATCGTGGTGGTGCTAGCGGAAATGTAATTGTCACAGGAAGTGTCCTCAACCCAGTGATTGGCGGGCAAGTTGAACTCGCTCAAGGTGCAATATCTATTCCAGAAGAAAACGGAAATGGTTCGACACCAGGTACTGCAACACCAACTGTTCCAACGTTAGCTGCTAATCAAGATGAACCTGGAAATATAGAGTTTAGTAACTTACAACTCACACTAGGCAACGGAGTGGAAGTCACTCGTCCACCAATTATCAATTTAGAGGCAACAGGTTCAGTAAATGTGAGTGGTGCACTGAACGATCTGCGCCCAGATGGCGTGATTCGTTTGCGTCGCGGTGGCGTAAATTTATTTACGACTCAGTTTGTTTTGGCGCGCGGTTACGAACATACAGCCACGTTTAAACCGAATCAAGGACTCGATCCTGAATTAGATATTCGCCTTGTAACGCGAGTACCAGAAATTACGCGCACTAGAGTTGCAACTTCACCGTTATCGGGCGATATTACACAACCGCTGGCAACTGACTTGGGTGGTTTTGAGACAGTACGCGTTCAAGCTGATGTCCAAGGTCCTGCGAGCCAACTTTTTGAGAATTTAGAACTAACAAGTAATCCTACACGCAGTCAGTCAGAAATTGTGGCTTTACTCGGCGGTAGTTTTATTGATACTCTGGGGCGCGGGGATAGTGTTCTAGGGCTTGCTAACTTAGCAGGAACAGCTTTATTAGGTAACTTCCAAGGTGCAGTTACAAATATTGGTAATGCTCTTGGTTTATCCGAGTTACGTTTATTTCCCACTGTTGGTACAGAATCTGGAGGGCGAACTTCGGCACTCGAATTAGCCGCAGAAGCTGGAATTGATGTCTCTGGAAATCTCTCGGTTTCTGTCTTGCGAGTTTTGACATCCGATGACCCAACCCGCATTGGTTTGAACTACCGACTTAATGACCAATTTCGCGTCCGTGCTGCAACAGATATTACAGGAGAAACACGGGCAATCTTAGAATACGAAAATCGATTTTGAATTATAGGTGTTGGTAATGGGTAATAGGTAATTGGAAATTGAGTTTCATGAACATCAGCATTAAGACGGCTCATATAACAATTGACCATTTATCTATTGACAGCCTTGAGGGCAAATCACAACTGGAATAGACTCGCTATATCTTTATCAATTATCAATTACCAGTTACCAATGACCAATATTTTTACCTACTTATTCAGCTAGACTTGCTGATTCGTTAACTTCAAATTTAGAATAGATAAACCCAAAATTCCTAAAAATAAGACTAAGCCAATCGTGCAAGCATAACTCATTTCTAGGTTACGAAAGGCTTGCTCGTAGAGGTAATAAACAATTGTCTTCGAGCTATTGCGCGGTCCCCCCTGTGTCATAATATATACTTCTTCAAACACTTTTGTGGCGGAAATTGCGGAAATTACAGCTACTAAAACAATATAAGGTCTCATCAACGGTACTGTAATATCCCAGTGTTTGCGAATACCATCCGAACCTTCGATCGCAGCTGCTTCGTATAAGTCGGCGGGAATCGCTTGCAACCCAGCAAGATAAATCACCATATAGTATCCTAGTCCTTTCCAGACGGTGACTGCCATCACGCTAAATAGCGCCCACTGCGGACTTGTTAACCAGGGAATACCTTTTTCTGATAAACCAACTTGCCGAATGATTTGGTTGAGTAAGCCATTGCCATCATAAATCCACCGCCAGGCAATTCCCGCAACAACCATGGAAATGACAACTGGGGTGTAGTATGCTGCCCTAAACCAATGCATTCCGCGTAGTTTTTGATTGACTAAAATTGCCAGTGCTAAAGGGGCGATCGCTAAAACTGGAACGACGCAGACAAGATAAAGTAGCGTATTACCTAATGTTTGCCAAAAAACGGCATCATTCCACAGTCGTTGAAAGTTTTCCCACCCGATCCACTGCGGTGGCTGCGTTAGGTCGTATTCGTAGCGCGTAAAGCTGAGGTAAAACGCTTGCAGTGCAGGCCAAAATACAGTTAAACCCAAGATGAGTAAAGCTGGTAACAAAAACAAGTAGGGAGTTAGCTTGTGTTGAATTGTCCCCCAGCGGGCTAATACTGATTTTTGCATAAAGGCTTATATCAGAGGTCAGAGGTCAGGGCGATTGTGTCTCTACCATATCGACCAGTGCTGTATATTACTGCTAGTTCAACTAATAGAATATTGCCGGACGATTGGTAATTAGCCATAAAAAAGATACTTTGACTTAGCGACTTAAAATTTGGGCGATCGTGCGGTTAGCTTGCGCGCCGTAGCTACCACCGAATAAATTGTAATGATTCAAAATGTGATAAAGATTGTATAGCGTTTTGCGGGTTTCGTAACCTCGATCCAACGGAAAAATCGCGTTGTAACCCTGATAGAATGCAGCAGGAAAACCACCAAATAATTCGGTCATGGCAAGATCGACTTCGCGATCGCCGATATAAGTCGCCGGATCGAAAATAACGGGTTCGCCGGTCGTCGTACACGCAGCATTACCTCCCCATAAATCGCCGTGAACGAGCGATGGTTGCGGTTGATGTGCTAATAAATCTGGAATTGCAGCTAACAATGCTTGCTGCTGCGGAAAATGTCCGCCGCGTCGATTGGCTAATTTAAATTGATAGCCCAAGCGATGTTTGGCAAAAAATTCTGCCCAATCGGTTGTCCAATCATTGATTTGGGGTGTTGAGCCAATTGTGTTATTTCGCTCCCAACCAAAAGCAGCTTGGTTAGTGATTGACATTACATCAAACTTGTGCATAGCGGCAAGTTTTCGCCCCATTTCTTCCCATGTTGAGTTATTGCCGCGACCGAGTTCGATCCACTCTAAAACGAGATAACAAGCATTTGCGACCGTTCCCCAACAAATGGGCTGCGGAACTCGAATTGTTGCCGTCGCCAACATCTGTTGCAATCCCAGTGCTTCTGCTTCAAACATGGCGACTTGGGAAGGGGAATTGAGCTTTACAAAGTAAGTATCTGTCTCGCTACTGATGGCGTAGCCTTGATTGATACAACCGCCACCGACTGCACGCGCTTGATTGACAGTAAACGCTTTTCCCGTTACTCTGCTAATATGCTGGGCAATTTCTGACCAATTCATGCTGGTTTGAGGATAACAACACCGTAAGCATTGGACGACAAGTGCTGCTGTGCAGCAATTAGTATATCAGTAGCATGAATACTTTGGATTTTAGCTGGGTACTCAAAAGCTGGTTCGAGATCGCCAATCATCGAGTGATAGTATCCGTAGAGACTAGCGCGATCGCTAGGTGTTTCGTTGCCAAAAATGAAACGATTGGCGACTTGAGTACGAATACGCGCGATTTCTGACTCTTGTACAGGTTGCGTTTGAATCGATTGGATATGTCGGGCGATCGCCGCTTCCACAATCGGAATATTTTCCACAGGTAACGCCGCAGAGATATAAAAGGTTCCTTGAAGCAGTTGTGTCATATTACTCACAGAAATGTGCGAGACTAAGCCTTTTTCTTCGCGCAGTTCCCGCACTAGGCGTGAAGTACGACCGTGACCTAAAATCGCAGCCACAACGTCTAAGGCATACGTTTGCTCGATCTGCATCAATCCTGGAACGCGCCACACCATCACAAGGCGTGCTTGCTGCAAACTTTCATCAACATATTCTTGACGGACAATTTCTGTAAACGGTGACTCACAAGCCATGACCCGCTGAGACGCGTGCGGCGTGAGGTATGAGGTATTTGCTTGGACAAATCCCTTGCTAACAATTTCTATAAGTTCTTCTGCGGGTAAATTGCCAACGGCAACAGCTGTCATCGACTGTGGTTGATACCATGTTTGATGAAAATCGCGCATCTGCTGCGGTGTCAGGCGGGAAATCACTTCAGCTGAACCGATGACAGGGCGACGATATGGTAAGCGCTCAAATGCAGTTTCCATCGCGCGTTGAAACGTGCGGCGGCGAGGATTATCATCCGAACGACGAATTTCTTCTAAAACAACCAAGCGTTCGCGCTCAAAGCCATCGTCAGGGATGGTGCAATTTAATACAACGTCGATTTGTAGCGGTGCTAGCTGTGCAAAGTCTTTTGGCGCTGTTGTAATGTAGTAATGCGTATAATCTTGGCTTGTTGCTGCATTTGTGACTGCACCCCGTTCTTCGATCAGCTGCTCAAATTCCCCACTACATAGTCGCCGTGTACCTTTGAATACCATATGCTCTAAGAAATGAGCCATACCGTTGATTGCGTCTGATTCTACAGCAGAACCAACGTTAACCCACAAGCTAAGATTCACGGCTTCGATTGGCATTTGCTCCGCCACAACTGTTAAACCGTTGGGTAATCGATGCAACGTTGGGGCGTTTAGCCTTGGAGGCAATACAGTGGATGTCATTTGTGCTACTTCAGGGTTCAGTACTTTTATATCTTACCCACTTAGCACCACTTGATTGAGGTAGTTAAGTCGCTGTCGCTAACGTCATCACCATAAACGGTAGACCTGCTAGGAAACATGTAATAAATACCCATACAGAAAAACTTTGGATGTCTTCCTGGGCGATCGCAGATTTCATTTGAGTTATTGCTAGAGGAAATACCGTCAACAAGAGTGTAATGACAACAAAGTAGTCTAATAGTGACATTCTTTATTCCTAGACAGCGCTTTACCCTGAATAATGTCGCTTTTGCAGTAGCTATGACTCTTTCTTGGGTTTAGTTATTTATTTTTAACACTTATCACTATAGTTAAATCATCTTTTTGCCATTGTCTGTGTTTGAGAATACAAAGAAATTTTATTGCTCATTATTTTGAGCGCGAACTCGCAAACGACATTGAGCAATATTTGATGTTTTATGCTACTCAAAAATGTATTCTTAAATACACAAAATTCTTATTCTAAAATAATTCTTTAGTTAGACGGTAGTGCGATGACGAGCAAATACCATAGCTATTAGCAGGAAAAACAAATCGCAACGCATATTTAGTTCCTGGGAACTTTATATATTTGGCTTATGTTTATCTTAGTACATAGCTAAATCTATAATATGTCCCAGGATTTTTTGTAGAATTCATCAGCGATAGTGACTGTGCTAGCAGGCGATCGCCAGTATTAAAACAATAGTAAATTTGACTGATTATTAATAAACGCGTGGCTAGTCATTTAACCGGAGATGATATTAATTTAAACAGCCAAAAACCGTTGAATTACATCTTGACTTAATTCGCTTGTGTGACCAGAAGCAACGATACCACCTTTTTGCATTGCATAATAACGGTCTGCTTGACGAACAAAGTGGAGGTGTTGTTCTACGAGTAAGACTGAAATTCCTGTTGTCGCAATAATCCGACGAACCGCAGCTTCAATTTCTAAAATAATTGAGGGTTGAATTCCTTCGGTAGGTTCGTCTAAGACAAGTAATCGGGGTTGTCCCATTAAAGCACGCGCGATCGCGAGTTGTTGTTGCTGTCCGCCACTCAAATCACCGCCCATCCGCGATAACATTGTTTTTAAGACAGGGAAAAGGTCAAAAATCTCCTCAGAAATTTCTTGTGTTCGTTTGTTGTGGCGTCGGGCTTCGAGTCCGAGTAATAAATTTTCCTTGACAGTCAAGCGCGGAATGATTTCTCTTCCCTGGGGAACGTAGCCGATACCGAGTTTAGCACGTTGGTCGGGGGTTTTTGAGTTAATGATTGCTCCATGAAATGCGATCGCACCGCTACGAGGACGAATTAGTCCCATAATTGTTTTGAGCAATGTTGTTTTACCAACACCGTTGCGCCCGATGAGACATACCATTTGTCCGACGGGAACGCTTAAATCTACATTACGCAAAATGTGACTTTCGCCGTAGTAAACGTTGAGGTTCGAGACTTGTAGCGCATGTTCTTGACTCACAGAAGTTGGTTCTAGAGCGATCGCATCGCGGGTATAACTCATAGTTTGCTATTTTATTGAATGCAGTAAATTACAGTTCCGATCCTGAAGCTTCGAGTTCTAGCGAGTGGGATGCTGAATCATCCATCGGTTGTCCTAAATACACTTCAATCACTTTAGGATCGTTTTGCACTTGGTCGATGTTTCCTTCACACAACACTGAACCTTGATGAAGTACAGTGACTTTGCGCGCAATCTGGCGAACGAATTCCATATCGTGTTCAATCACTAAGATCGAATGACTTTGAGCTAAAGCGAGTAACAAATTGCCGATATTTTCGGTTTCTTCATCGGTTAACCCAGCGACAGGTTCATCAACGAGTAATAAATCGGGTGATTGCGCAACTAACATACCAATTTCCAAGCGCTGCTTTTCGCCGTGTGAGAGTAAACCTGCGGGTATATCTGCACGGGAAGTTAAGCCAATCGTTTCGAGTAAACCTGCGATTGAGTGACGTTCAGCGTTTTTTGGCTTACCAAATAAAGTTGACCAAACATTTTTTTTGCGGTTGCTAGTAAGTTCGAGGTTTTCTCTGGGTGTGAGGTTAAGGTAAACTCGTGGAGTTTGAAACTTACGACCAATTCCGAGTCTTGCGATCTGGTGTTCGCTAAGCGATCGCAAGTTACGTCCTTTAAATAAAACGCGCCCTTGTGTTGGTTTAGTTTTGCCAGTAATCACGTCTAAAAAGGTCGTTTTTCCGGCACCGTTTGGACCAATAATCACGCGGAGTTCGCCAGTATCTAGACTAAAATTGAGATTATTTAAAGCTTTAAAACCGTCAAAGCTAACTGTAACGTTTTCAATTTCTAATATCTTTTCTTGCATAGTTTACTTTTGATTTAGTTTTTGTTTATTAAAAATAACAAACCACGAAGGCACATAAACATGTCAGCGGCTTTCCGTAGGGTAAGGTAAAAAGAAGTTATTTGTTGATTATTGGTCAGTTTTTGCCTCTAGTTCTTGTCTTTCTTGTTGAACTTCGGGGTCTTCTTCTAAACTAGGGTAGGTGAATGCTTGTTTGCGACCCCGTAAACGTTGAAATCCTTCATTACGCAGCCAGCCGACGATACCATCGGGCAGTACTGTGACAACAATTAAGAAGAGTGCGCCTTGGAAGAACAACCAAATTTCAGCAAATTGTTCGCTTAAGAAGCTGCGGGCAAAGTTTACGAGTAATGCACCAAGAATTGCACCGACAAGTGTTCCTCTCCCGCCAATTGCAACCCAAATGACCATTTCAATTGAGAAGGCAACATCCATGAGTCTAGGGGAGACTGAACCACTTTGCAACGTATACATTGCACCGGCGATTCCTGCTAGTGCGCCTGAAACGGCAAAAACGAGGACTTTAAATTCAGTAGGGTTATAACCTGAAAAACGAACGCGGCTTTCATCATCGCGAATTGCCATTAATAAACGTCCAAAACGCCCACTTGTTAGCCAGCGGCAAAGCGCGTAAGCACCAATTAACAGTAAAATTGTTAGTGTATAGAAGGTAAATTGGGCAGCTTGCGTATTAACTGATGCGCCTAATAATGTTTGAAAGTTTGTTAAACCGTTAGTACCGTTGAATAGCTTTTGTTGTCCGTTAAAGAAGTTGAAAAAAACAATAGTTGCTGCTTGGGTGAGGATGGAGAAATAGACACCTTTGATGCGATTGCGAAAGACTAAATAGCCGAGTAATCCGGCAAGAATTGCTGGAATTGTGACAACTGCAAACGTAGCGAAGGGAAATGAATAAAAAGGTCGCCAAAACCAGGGTAATTCAGTAACGCCATACAAACTCATAAATTCTGGCAGTCCGCCGTCAGCATCTTCAAGTTTGATATGCATGGCGATCGCATATCCGCCCAAGGTAAAGAAAATGCCGTGTCCTAAACTCAGTAAGCCAGTGTAGCCCCAAATTAAATCAATTCCTAAAGCAACTATTGCTAAGGCTAAAAAGCGCCCTAATAAATTGAGGCGAAAACTTGTTAATACAGCTGGCATGACAAAGATTAACAGCAGTGCGATCGCAACTACAATCGTAGCTTCAATTAACAATGCCCGTTGCCGTTTTTTTCCTTTAACTCCAATGTGCGAAACTGCATCCACTGCTACTTCTCCTTAGATCCCTTCTTTCTTTTTCATTAAGCATCAACCGTGCGACCTTTTTGTGGGAATATTCCCCCAGGGCGTACTTGTAAAAATGCAATAATTAACGCAAATACCATTACCTTCGCCATACTTGTCGTTGCAAAGAAGGTAAAGAAATCTGCCAGTGGTTGAATTGGTGTAAATAGAATTGCTAACGTACCTGAACCCACAAGATAATTAACAATACCAATTGCTAAAGCGGCGACAATTGTACCCACTAACTTGCCTACACCGCCAACCACTACAACCATAAAGGTATCGACGATGTAGTTTTGTCCGGTATTAGGTCCAACAGAACCGAGATAACTAATCGCGCAGCCAGCCACGCCAGCTAAGCCCGAACCTAGTGCAAACGTGAGTGCATCAACTTTTTGCGTAGGAATTCCCAAACACGAACTCATGCTGCGGTTTTGCGTGACAGCGCGGATACGCAATCCCCAAGGCGATCGCTGTAAGAAGTAGTAAAGTCCAGCAACACACACGATTGTTAAAGCAATGATAAATAATCGCGCGTACGGCAATTGAAAGTTACCTACGGGTAAACCACCACGCAGCCAAGTCGGTGAAGATACATCGACATTTTGGGCGCCAAACCAAGGTTGAGTAACAGCTAACTGATACGTATCGGCGAGGAATCTACCTGCGGCGATCGCAATTCCCAACGATAATGGTAATAATGCAGCGACAAACCATTTACGCTGAGGACTTTGACGGCGATTTAATATCCACAAACCACCAAAAAATAACAAGCAAAAGATTCCTATCCCGATCGCCAAAACCCAATTGACACTCCGCACAAACTGCTGCAAAATTAAGCTCACACCCCAAGTTGCCAGCAGTGTTTCTAAAGGTCGTCCGTAGAGAAAACGAATCACGCCGCGTTCGAGAATTAATCCGACTCCCGCGGTGACAAAAAACGCCAAGATTAATGCGAAGAAAATGTAAATATCAAAAAAAGGTTCAGCAAACTGTCGAAAGCCATTTTGGACGACAAAAGTCGTGTATGCGCCAAGCATCATCAATTCACCATGCGCCAAATTGATAACACCCATCAGTCCAAAGACTATCGCGAGTCCTAGCGCTGCAATAAGTAAAACAGCACCAATACTAATTCCATTAAATAAGCCGTCAAACAATCCTATCAGCACTTATCTTCTCCCATTGCGGAGTAAAGAACAGGTAATAGGTAATTGATAATTGGAAAGTAAGAATTTATATAGACCAATTACCCATTACCCACTACCACTAATCTCTATGTCATTTTGAATCTGCCACCTTTGTTTGGATCGGACCAATCACAAGCATATCCCTTTGTTTCTTTCACAAATTGATTCCAGGGAATAGGTTCAACAGCTGAATCAGTAGAATTCACAATTTCAAACATTCCATCACTTCTGACTTGACCAATACGGACAACTTTAGAAATATGATGGTTCGGATGCATTGTAACTGTACCTTGTGGAGCATCTAAGGTTTGTCCATAAGCTGCAGCACGTACCTTTGCTAAATCTTCAGCTGTACCTGCTTTTTCTACTGCTTGCTTCCACAAATAAACGGCGATGTAAGCAGCTTCCATCGGATCGTTTGTGACGCGGTTTTGTCCGTACTTCTGTCTAAAAGCTTGGACAAATCTTTGGTTTTCGGGAGTGTCTACTGTTTGGAAATAGTTCCACGCCGCGTAATGACCTTCAAGATAATCCGCACCAATAGCTCTGACTTCTTCTTCCGCAATACTCACAGACATCGAAGGATAGCGATCGGGTGTTAATCCCGCACCTTGTAGTTGTTTAAAGAATGCTACATTACTATCGCCATTCAAAGTGTTGTATATAACACCGCCATTGGGTAACGCTTGGCGGATTTTAGTAATAATCGGCGTGACTTCGGTGTTACCTAAGGGTAGATAATCTTCGCCGACAATTCTGCCGCCTTTTTCTGCGACTTGCGCTTTAATGATGGTGTTAGCAGTACGCGGAAAAACGTAATCTGATCCTACAAGGAAGAAATCGGTGCCTTTATTCTGCAATAACCAATCTACTGATGGCTCAATTTGCTGATTTGGTGCTGCACCTGTGTAAAAGATATTTTTAGAACATTCTTGTCCTTCATACTGCACTGGATACCAGAGCATGTGATCTCTTTGCTCGAACACAGGTAAAACATTCTTACGACTTGCCGAAGTCCAACACCCAAAAACTGTAACAACGCGGTCTTGGTCGATTAATTTAGTGGCTTTTTCTCTAAAAGTATCCCAGTTGGAAGCACCATCTTCTACAATCGCTTCAATGCGCCGACCAAGAACGCCACCAGCATTGTTAATTTCTTCAATCGCTAGCTGTTCTGCATCGACAACGCTTTGTTCGCTAATCGCCATTGTGCCACTGAGCGAGTGCAAAATTCCTACTTTGATCGTGTCTCCACCACTCGCAGTTGTTGTACTAGCTGGCGATGACGCATTTGTTGCAGTGTTAGTCGTTGTTTGATCGTTGGCACAAGCCTTTAAAAAAAGACTAGAACCAAAAGCTGCGGAACCATATACAAGAAATCTACGCCTATTAAATCTGCTTATCATTGGCTACTGAGTACTAATATCTGAGAGTGACATCTATCTAGAGACAAGTTTGTTATGTTAATGCCATACCAGTAGGCTTTTTGTATCTAAAAATACTAAAATTATTTGCTCCCGCTAACAAAAGCGCTTTAGCCTTGTCGTACAACTAGGTGCTGAATTTAAATATTTGTGATGAAATCGCTTTGTTATTGAAGTTGCATAATAAAAATCAATGAGGACACCTGTGAGGCTATAGTTATGTCGGAAGCAGCAAAATCTTCATCAATCGTTAGTGCTGTAGCGACACTCCTAGAAAATTATGCAGCAGGAAAACGAAATTTCAGTAACGCAAATCTAGCTAATGCTCAACTTCAAGGCGAGAACTTAAAAGGAGTTGATTTGAGTTATGCCGATTTGAGTCAGGCAAAGTTAAGTAACGCGAATCTTCGAGGTGCCGATCTAAGTTATGCTGACTTGAGCCAAGCAGATTTAACGGGCGCTGATTTAAGAGGCAGTTTACTCCTAGGAGCAAATCTCCGTCAAGCTGAACTGAAAAATGCAAAGTTAGAAGGCGCAGATTACGATCGCAATACGCATTTTCCTGAAAATTTTGACCCTGTAAGTGCGGGGATGCAGCAGAGATAATGGGTAGTTGGTAATGGGTAAATAGTAATTGGGGATGGAAGGTTACACATAGTTGTAAAATGCTTGTATGACATTAGCAGCAGATGCTGTCCAGCCAATGATTGCACCTTGGGCGCGGATCATTTCTAAGGTAGATTGTTTAAATTCTGGGAAGTAGCTTGCTGTTGCATCTTCAACAAGTAAGCATTCAAAGCCGCGATCGTTGGCTTCGCGCATTGTTGTTTGTACGCAGACTTCGGTAGTGACTCCAGTAATGATGAGGTGTGTAATGCCTTGTTTATGTAGATAAGATTCTAGATGAGTTTGGTAAAAAGCGCCCTTACCAGGTTTAGAAATAACGATTTCGCCTGCGATCGCTTGCAGTTGAGGAATTATCGCATTTCCTGGTTCACCTAAAATGAGTATGCGTCCCATGGGTCCTGGTTCGCCAATTTTTAATTTACCGTTTGTGCGACGCAACTTTGACGGCGGACAATCGGATAAATCTGGTTGATGTCCTTCAATGGTGTGAAATACGGGTAATTGAAGTTCGCGAAAGACTTCGAGTAAGCGCTTAACAGTAGGGATAATCGCGCTTAAGTGACTGATATCATTACCTAATGCTTCCCCAAATCCACCTGGTTCTAAAAAGTCGCGCTGCATATCGATAATTAACAATGCAACTTTCTGCAAATCTGATGGAAGTTCGTAATTGTAGGGTTGTGCTTTAATTAAGACCATAGCACTACAGGTTTTTCCCAAATTGCTAAGACAATACAGCCAGTTTCACTGGTAACAGTATGATTCGTTCCTGGTGGGTTGATGACTAAAGTTCCCGTTTGATGATTGCCATTGCGATCGCTTTGCGAACCGGATAGCACAAAAATATGTTCAAACCCAACGTGTTCGTGTTTCGGTACACTTGCACCAGGTTGATACCGTAATAGCGCCGCTGCTGAACCCTGTTCGCCGTCTTGATAAAAGCGATAAATATCGACTCCAGGGCGAAAAGGTTCCCAGAGTAAATCATCATGCCATGCAGCAATATTCAGTAAGTTTTTGAGTAGTAAGACTTGTTGCATTATAGGGGTGAGTGGTGAAGGGTGAGAGTGATGAACGCACTAGTAATTAATAACTTAGTGTCCTGCCATGCGTTGACCAATCGTGGTAATATCAGCATTAGCGATCGCACTTTCATAAACAAATTTGCCTTCGCTAATCACAACAATGCGATCGGCAAGGGTGAGAAGTTCGTCTAAATCTTCACTAACTAACAATACGGCAACACCGCGATTGCGGGCGGCGACGATTTGGGTGTGAATATATTCAACAGCAGCGAAATCTAGACCGAAACAAGGATTGGCAGCGATCAGTAAATTGATGCGATCGCTCGATAATTCGCGGGCTAATACAGTACGCTGGACGTTACCACCAGAAAGATTACCTATAGGTGCATCGACTGAAGGAGTTTTGATAGAAAAGCTACTGACTAAACCTTTAGCTGCTTCGCGCATTGCTTTGAGAACTAGCAACCAACCGAATAACGCTTGTGGCGGACGATCGAAGGTGCGTAAGGCGAGATTTTCTGCCACACTCATCTGCGGGACACACGCATTGCGTAAAGGTTCTTCGGGAAGCGCAAACACGCGATGACGCGACATTTCACTACGAGTTGCAGTATACGTTTCGCCGTTGACGAATATTTGCCCTGCTGTCGCCGGACGTTGACCTGCTAAGACTTCCACTAATTCGCGTTGACCATTACCAGAAACCCCTGCAATCCCGACAATTTCGCCACTGCGGACAGTTAAATTGACGCCATTGACAGCGGCTAAACCATTGTCTTTGTTGGCGTGAATGTTTTTGATTTCTAAAACTGGAGTTGTGGCAACTGATACTATCTTATCAAGCTGCTGCATTTCACGGCGTTCTCCTAGCATCATCATTGCCAAGTCTGCTAGTGACAAATCTTTGACCAAGCCATGACCCGCTTTCTTTCCTTTGCGCAGTACCGTCACTTCATCAACAAACGCCATGACTTCGCGGAATTTGTGGCTAATCATTAAGACACTCAAGTTTCCCGCTTGGACTTCGTTGCGGAGTAACCCTAAAACTTCATCAGCTTCCTGGGGAGTTAACACCGAGGTTGGTTCATCTAAAATCAGGATGCGACTTTGCAAATAGAGTTGCTTGAGAATTTCTAGCTTTTGTTTTTGCCCCGCCGCCAATTGCATTACTGGAGTATCAAGATCGACTTGAAACGGCGCGCTTTGCATAAAAGCTGTTAAATGTTCGTACTCTGCCTTCCAGTTGATTATGTTGCGATCGCTGTATCGCGACAACACTAAATTTTCGGCAACAGTCATGGCAGGTACGGAAGTAAAGTGTTGATATACCATGCCAATGCCGTATTTATGCGCATCGCGAGGGCTAGAGATGGTACGCGATCGCTTATCTATTAACACATCGCCTCGATCAGGAGTGTAGAAACCCATGATGCACTTAACTAGCGTACTTTTCCCCGCGCCATTTTCGCCTAAAAGTGCGTGAAACGTTCCTGGTTTGAGGTGTAGCGAAACATTATCCAGCGCTGTCATTGCGCCAAATCGCTTGGTCATATTCACCACTTCTAAATCGGGTGGTAAGCTAGATGTTTCGCTAATAATTCGTTGATTGGCAATTGTATCTGTCAATCCTGACATTGGTTTTCCTTAGTTCTAATAAGCCTCTGTTTGAACTCTCATAGGCGCGATCGCCTCGATAAACGCTTGCGAATCAGCAACCGCACCAAAGACCCCACCTTGCATTTTGATCATTTTTAGCGCCGCTAAGTAGTTACCGTAATCGGTTGCGCCTGTGCAGTCGGAGAGTAGCAAACATTCATAACCGCGATCGTTCGCATCGCGCATTGTTGTATGAACGCAGACATCGGTTGTAATTCCGGTAAGAATGATATTTTGAATGCCTTTGCGCTTTAAAATTAGGTCTAAATCGGTTGCGTAGAATGACCCTTTTCCTGGCTTATCAATAATCACTTCTCCCTGAAGCGGTGCAAGTTCGGGAATAATTTCCCAGCCTGGTTCGCCACGAACGAGAATTTTGCCACACGGTCCAGGATCGCCAATTCCCGCGCCAATTTGTTGCGATCGCCAGCGTTTATTTTCGGGTAAATCAGATAAATCTGGTCGATGTCCCTCGCGCGTGTGAATGATATGAAAGCCTTTTGCCCGTGCAACTTCTAAAACTTTACGAATAGGTTCAATCGGTGCGCGAGTCAACGACAAATCGTATCCCATGCGATCGACATAGCCGCCAATTCCGCAAAAATCCGTCTGCATATCAATAATTAGCAGTGCGGTATTCTCAGGACGCAAATCGCCATTAAAAGGATACGGATACGGATCAGCTTCAACAAAGTGTCCCATGATAAAGTTGGATTACGTGGTAGTGGGTAATGGGTAATAGGTAATAGGTAGAACAAAGCAATTATCAATTACCAGTTACCAATCAATTTGTCATTTCTTCTTTCAAAACTTCCCCTTGATAAGTGCGTGTTGGAGGCGGAAAACCGCAAGCAGTTCCGTCTTTGTGAATTACTTCATCTTCCCAAGGAAGGCGATAGCAGCCGTTAACCAAATCTTGCATATATGTATAGGGACAATCTTGCGCGCCGCCTTTGACTGCCACATAACCGCGATGTCCAAATTGATAAATATTATTTTCTACACCCCAGTGAATGCGGGCTTCGCGGACAAGATCGGGGCGTACCTCAGCAGTGATAATTTCGTCAGGGCGATCGCTGCCCATTACCAAAGGCGTACCGTCAAAATTGACAAACATACCTTCGCCCATCGAGTCAAACGTGCCATCGCTACCGCACATACACACTGAAGCGGTGTACATTAGGTTGCAAAAGGCATTTGCTTGGTTGGTTATTCGCCAGCTATGCCGAATCGGTGCAGTATAACCCGCAGTGCGGATCGTGATTTCTGCACCTTTGTAGGCACATTCGCGTGCCATTTCGGGGAACATACCATCGTGACAAATGATAAGGGCGATTGTGCTGCCGTTAGGACCTGCGCATACTGGAATGCCTAGATTGCCTGGTTCCCATGGTTCGACAGGTATCCACGGATGTAGTTTGCGGTAATAAAGCTTTAATTCTCCTGTATCATCAATAATGATACCGCTATTGTAGGGATTTCCGTGCGGATTGTACTCCATGATTGAAAAACAGCCCCAAATGCGGTGATCTCGACAAGCTTTTTGAAATGCAGTTACTTCCGGTCCATCCAAACGGCACATAATTTCCGGATTTGTATCCATTGATAAGCCGTGAAGTGAATATTCCGGAAACACCACCAAATCCATCGAGGGTAAATTGCGGCGGGCTTTGGCGACCATCTGGCAAATGCGATCGCACTGTGCGGTTAAATCATCAGGAGTTACAACGTTAGGAAGTTGTAGCTGCACAAGACCGATAACGACTCCGTTAGGCGATTTATTGAGTCCACCGAGTCCGCTCATAAAACATCTCCTTTATTTGCAATGTAGTTGCGCCAACCACCCCAAGAGGTAATTTCGCGCTGGTTTTCACAGAGAATTGGTTCGCCTAAAACGCCGAGAACTTCGCTACCGTCTTCTAGGGCGACTTTACCAATGCAAAGTCCTGGCGGTTCTTGGAGTAAAACTTGTACGAGTCCGCTGGGGGGAATTTGCCAAATTTCAAGAGCGATCGCACTTCCGCCATTAGCGACACGCAGCATCGCAGGATGTTTGTCGTTGATTGACCAGAGGCGATACACTGGTGCGGTTTTGGCTTCGCGCACAAAGGTGGCGTTGACCGCAAGGAGATTAGGATTGAGTTCTAAGCCGCGCATTAATGTGCCGTTGACAGCGAGAAGTAAGTGTTGCATTTTAGAAGACGCAGAGGGGCAGAGGAAGCAGAGGAAGCAGAGGAAGCAGAGGAAGCAGAGGAAGCAGAGGAGTATTAAGTTAAGAAAATTTTTATAATAAATGCCTCCAGCACGCTTACGCGAACAAAATTCAAAATTCAAAACTAACTACTGTCCTAACGCTCCTGGTGCGCCGTTGAGGGTGCGTTTTGGGGAACAAGTGAGAATCATGATGAGGAGAGTGAGAATATAGGGGGAGGCGTTAAAGAGATAGTAGTAGGAATCGATACCAACGGATTGTAGTGCAGGTCCGATCGCTTGTGCGCCACCGAACAGGAGAGAGGCGTATAAGCACTGCATTGGTTGCCAACGGGCGAAGATCACAAGTGCGACTGCCATTAAACCTTGACCGCCGGAAATACGTTCGTTCCAGCTACCAGGGTAGTAAAGCGATAAATAAGCACCGCCGATTCCGGCAAGAAAGCTACCGGCGATAATGCATAGCATTCGGACTTTGAAAATAGAGATACCCATTGCTTTGGCAGCATCAGGACTATCACCCACCGCGCGGATATAGAGTCCCCAACGTGTGGAACGAAAGAACCATTGCATCAAAGGTGCGATCGCAACTCCAATCAGAAACAATGGACTAATCTGCAATGCAGATTGAACTTGCGGTAAATTACTCCACGTGCCAAATGGCAGTGCGGGAAGTGCAGGTGCAGCAGGTTGAATGAAAGGTTTACCTAAGAAGAAAGCAATTCCACTACCAAAGATAATCATCGCGATTCCGACTGCGACATCATTGACTCTAGGTTGCTGCGATAGCCAACCGTGAATCACGCCTAGTATCATTCCGGCGACTCCTGCTGTTATGACACCTAACCACGGCGAACCTGTGAGATATGAAATTGCATATGCACTCATCGCGCCTGTCAGCAGCGTTCCTTCGAGTCCTAAGTTGATTTTGCCGCTTTTTTCGGTAAGACATTCACCTAAACTCACAAAGAGAAATGGGGCGCTACCGCGTAGTGTTCCGGCGGCGATCGCTAGGGGAACTCCCCACCAGCCTAATGCTTGAGTTTCCACCATAACTAATTCGTAATTGAAAGCAGAGACAATTTCGTTGCGGAGAATTGGTATTCCAACGTTACACAGTGACCTGTGACCTGTGACCTGTGACCTGTGACCCCATCTTGAAAAACCTACCGTAGAGCGATTCGCTAAAGAGAACCACCAGGAATACTAAACCTTGAAAAACAAGAACTGTGGCATCAGGAAGATCGTGCGATCGCTGTAAACTTCCCCCACTTGCTAAAATCCCACCGAGTAAAATCGCGACCAAGGTTGCGGCTAAGGGGTTATGTCGGGCAATAAAGGCAACTAAAATACCGCTGTAGCCGTAATTTGCGTTTAAAGATTCATTCGCGCGTCCGTGAACTGCAGCAACTTCTACCATACCGGCTAATCCTGCACAAGAACCGGCTAAAAAGCAGATCGTCATTGTCAGTTTACCGACAGGAAGACCCGCAATCCGCGCCGCGCGGATATTTCCCCCCGCAACCCGCGCCGCAAAACCAAACGTTGTGCGTTGA
Source organism: Chroococcidiopsis sp. TS-821 (assembly GCF_002939305.1). Lineage (NCBI taxonomy): Bacteria > Bacillati > Cyanobacteriota > Cyanophyceae > Chroococcidiopsidales > Chroococcidiopsidaceae > Chroococcidiopsis > Chroococcidiopsis sp. TS-821. The sequence goes on from NZ_MVDI01000001.1 coordinate 1,375,851, forward strand.
ATTAGGAAATAAGCAATAACACACGCAACAAGTCCGTAAATTAAACCATAGTGAACGCGAGTTCCTGGAATGTCCCCCAACATATTGATTTCTGCGATCGGGTAACTTGAAGGTTTATTCAGCGAACTCGGATCGCGCATAGGTCCGCCGACAAGATGATTAAGGAGCGCGATCGCAATATAATTCAATAGCAAGCTACTAATCGTTTCATTCACGCCGCGATAGTGTCGTAACGCACCTACAGCCCCAATCCACAATCCACCACAAACAATTGCGGCGATCGCCATCGCAATTTGGACAACAGTCGGCGGCGCAGTTGATAAGGTTAATCCAGCAACAACCGCCCCCAAACCACCAACCACAATTGCGCCTTCGTTACCAATAATGATTAATCCTAAACGCGCAGGAAGTGCAGTACACAACGAACTTAACATCAAAGGTGCAGCGCGTAGTAACGTATTTTGAAACGCCCGCCAACTACCAAATGCTGAGCGATAAATTGACGCATAAACACCAAAAGGATCAGCCCCAGCAAACGCACAAAAAATGCCGAACAGTAGCAACGAAAACAGTAATGCGGCTAGTGGTATGCAGATTGCTTCGAGGGTGCTACGCCATTTGTGATGGTACATAATTTTGGTAACTGGTAATTGGTGATTGGTAATTGAAAATGAGTGAGAAAAAAATCCTAAAATCGATACTGGTTAGTAGTTCTATCCCATTACCCATTACCGATTACCGATTTGCTAACTACTCACATTCCCCACAACACCTGAAACCAACCAATTCATTCTTTCCAATTCTCGATCTTGCTGCTGAATGGCTTTGCCAGCCGGAATAACGACTCTTCCAGTGTTGTCTTTCAATTCTCCTCGGTAAACAATCATCTCACCATCCATAAATTCAGCTTTAACAGCATCCGCGCTTTGTCTAGCATCTGCACTCACAGCCGCACCATAAGGTGATAACTTCAAAAAACCATCTCGCAATCCACCACGTACAAGATGAGGAATTCCACCATTCATGAGAGTTTTACCTTCACGAATCATCTCTACGTAGTTTGTGTAAACTTGTGTCCAATCCCATTCAGCACCCGTAAGATATCCTTGAGGCGCTAATTCAGCTTGATTGGCGTGGTAACCGCTACAAAAAATTCCGCGCTTCTCGGCGGTTTCCATCACCACTTTCGGACTGTCTACATGACAAGTTACAACGTCAATGCCTTGATCTGCCATACTGTTAGTTGCTTCCGCTTCTCTAACAGGTAGCGCCCAGTCGCCTGTAAAAATAACTTGCGTCGTTATTTCTGGATTGACACTACGCGCTCCTAAGGTAAAACTATTGATATTACGTAAGACTTGGGGGATAGGTTTTGCCGCGATAAAGCCTAATCTTTGCGTTCGCGAAGTGTGTCCAGCAACAACACCAGCAACATACTGCGCTTCATCAATGTAACCAAAGTAACTGCCTACATTATTGGGATGTACGCCTTCTTGGTAAAGTCCACCGCAGTGAAAAAACTGGACTTCAGGATATTCTTGGGCAATTTTAAGAATATGCGGGTCGTAATAGCCAAAAGATGTAGGAAACAAAACAGTTGCGCCATCTTCCTCGATCATATTCCGCATAGATTCTTCTACAGCGGTTGTTTCAGGAACATTGGCTTCATCAACTACTCTGACACCTGGGAGTTTAGCAATTCCTGCTGCACCTTCTGCATGCGCTTGATTGTAGCCGTAGTCATCTTTAGGACCAACGTAAATAAAACCAATTACAAGCGGATTATCTCCACCACCCGCAGTAGTCGCTTGCGTTTCTTGAGTGGAGGATGCACAGCCACCTAACTTAGTAGTGACACCAAATGCAGTTGTTGCTAAAAGCCCACGAACAACTTGACGACGAGATAAATAAATTCTTTTACTCACTCTAACTCTCCTTCATGCAAGGATCGCTGCGGAAAATTGCTTTCTTTGTTAAGTGAGCTTATCAATGTTACTCAATGATGAAAATGCAAAAAAGTTCGCTAAAGGTGCGTTAAAAGTGCGAGGAATGTTGTCCAAGTAACAAAGAGCAAGTCAAGAAAACCCTAAAATCTGCATTGATGAAGTTGCTGTAAGTATTGCCAAGGATAGATGCTAGCAATTTAGAGGGTGTAGGCAGAAAGCAGATTCCACAACCAACCGTTTAAGGACTTCAACCCAGCTAGAAACACTATACCTGCATATTCAACAAATTAAAACTGCATCAAAAATTACTTTCTCTTTAGTGTTCTTAGTGGTTCGTTTTTTCATAATTTTGCGTAATGAACAGTGAAGAAGCACTAGCGATTGTCGAAACTTTAGCTGAAGAACCTTTGAGTAAGCTGCAAGCCTCTGTATTTCGTTATGCATGGGAAGAACAACCATATCAAGAAATTGCCAAACAACTCGGTTACGAAGTTGGTTATCTCAAGCAAACAGGTTCGCAGTTATGGCAAGTTCTCAGTCGCGCTTGTGGAGAAAAAGTTTCTAAAAGTAACGTGCAGTTAGTTCTCAAGCGCAAAGCCAGAGAGTTGACTGATGAAGCTGTCGGCGGTTCAATGCTAAATTGCAAATGCGATTGGGGTAACGCTCCTGACGTATCAGTTTTTTATGGTAGAAGTGCAGAATTAGCAACACTCAAACAATGGATAATCCGCGATCGCTGTCGTTGGATTGGTTTGTATGGAATGGGTGGAATTGGCAAAACTTGTCTCGCAGTCAAGTTAGCGCGTGAAATTCAAAATCATTTTGAGTACATCATCTGGCGCAGTTTGCGGAATGCACCACCGATTTTGGACTTGTTAGCAGATTTAATACAATTTTTGTCGCAACAACGCGAAACAGATTTACCGAATACGCTTGATGGTTGCATTTTACGTTTATTGCACTACTTACGCGCGCATCGCTGTTTACTAATTCTCGATAATGGCGAGACAGTTCTGCGATCGCCTTCTAATCATGATGAAGGATACACTCACTTATTCAAATCTATTGCCCAAACTCATCATCAAAGTACGCTAGTTTTCACAAGTCGCGAAAAGCCAAGCCCAATTGCAGTGGAAGAAGGCAAAAATTTGCCCGCGCGATCGCTACGACTTTCAGGATTAAATGAAAGTGCCATAAAAAAAATCTTTGACACCAAAGGCTCTTTTACCGCGTCGCATTTCGAATGGAAGCTATTAGTTGACCATTATGCAGGTAATCCTTTAGCTTTAAAAATTGTTGCGGCGGGTATTCAGAATTTTTTTGATAGTAATATCAGTAACTTTTTAGAATTTCTACCTCAAGGGACTATCGTTTTCGGCGACATTCGAGATTTACTAGCTAGTCAAATTCATCATCTCCCAGAATTAGAACAACATATTTTGTATTGGTTAGCAATTAATCGAGAACCGATCGCTTTATCTGAACTAAAAACAGATATCATTCCACAAAGATCGCTAGGTGAATTATTAGATGCGATTGCGGCTTTAGAAAGAAAGTGTCTCATTGAGAAAGTTGCACCTACACCGAGTGAAAACGGTCGGTTTACGTTACAACCCGTGGTTATGGAGTATGTTAACGATCGCTTAATTCATCAAATTTATGAAGAAATTAATCGTCAAACTATACATTTATTTAATTCGCACGCGCTGATTAAAGCAACGGCTAAAGATTACCTCCGCGAAACCCAAAAACGTTTGATACTCCAGCCAATTATAGATAAATTAATTCATAATAGTAGTCAAGCTAAATTAGAAACAAAACTTCAACAAATTCTCTGCGAGTTGCGTAACAAACCGCAACCGGTAGCTGGGTACGCAGGTGGAAATATACTCAATATACTTTGCTATCTCCAAACTAATCTAAGCAGTTGGGATTTTTCATACATCAGTATTTGGCAAGCTTATCTATGTTGCAGCAATTTACAACAAGTGAATTTCACCTCAGCAAACTTTGCTAAATCTGTTTTTACTGATACTTTTAGTCAAGTTTTATCGGTTGCGTTTAGTCCTGATGGTAAGTTACTTGCAACAGGCGATGTCAACCATGAGATTCACGTCTGGCAAGTTACTGATGGAAAACAGATACTTACTTGCAAAGTCGATGCAGGTTGGTTGTGGTGTGTCGCTTTTAGCCCCAATGGTCGAATGCTTGCAAGTAGCGCCAATTGTACCGTGAATTTGTGGGATATCCACACAGGAGAATGCATTCAATCATTTCCAGGGTACACCGATCGCGTGTTCTCAGTTGCGTTTAGTCCTGACGGTCGAATGCTTGCTAGTGGTAGTGAAGATCGCTTAGTACGAGTTTGGGATATCAAAACTGGTGAGTTATTGCATACTTTTGCTGGACATACAGATGAAGTGCGTTCAGTTGCTTTTGCACCACAACATTATGCGCATAGTCGTCAAGGAATGCTATTAGCAAGTGGTAGTTTTGACGGAACAGTGCGCGTTTGGAATTTGGACACAGGTGAGTGTTTAGAACTTGCAGAACATCAACACAAAGTATGGTCTGTTGCGTTTAGTCCTGATGGTAGTATCATTGCAAGTAGCAGCAGCGATCGCACAATTAAACTTTGGGATGTTCGCACAGGAACGAGTATCAGCACTCTAACAGCACACTCGCAGCAAATTCGCACCGTTGCGTTTAGTGGTGATGGACAGACGCTAGCTAGTGGCAGTGACGATCAATCGGTCAGGATATGGAACTATCATACAGGTGAGGTTTTAAGAGTTCTCAAAGGACATACGAGTTGGATATCTGCAGTTGCATTTAGTCCCAATAATTATCTATTGGCTAGCAGCAGTGAAGACCAATCTGTGCGTTTGTGGGATAGCCGCAATAACTTCTGTCTGAAGACTTTGCAAGGGCATAGTAATGGCGTTTGGTGCGTTGCTTTTAGTCCCGATGGTACGCAGCTTGCGAGTGGTTCTCAGGATCGCTCGATCCGCTTCTGGAATACAACAACAGGCGAGCATTTGGGTAGCTTACAAGGACACGCTAGCTGGATTTGGTCGGTAGCTTTTCATCCTGAAGGCAATATTTTGGCAAGTGGTAGCGAAGACCGCACAATTAAATTATGGGATACTCGTACGCGACAACATTTAACAACGCTCAAAGGACACGCGGATGCAGTGTTTGCCGTTATATTTAGCCCTGATGGTAAAACACTGTTTAGCGGTAGTCTTGACGGAACGATTAGACTTTGGAACATACAACAACAAACGTGTCAGCCTTGGCAAGGACATCGCGGTGGTGTTTGGTCAATTGCTTTAAGCTTAGATGGAACGCTACTCGCAAGTGGTAGCCAAGATCAAACGGTCAAAATTTGGGATGTCAAAACAGGTTGCTGCATCAAAACGTTGTTTGGACATACGAGTTGGATTCGTGCGTGTGCCATAAGTTGCGATCGCCAATATCTTGTCAGTGGTAGTGCAGATGGAATGATTAAAGTTTGGCAAATTGAGACAGGGCAATGCCTCCAAACGCTACAAGCACATCAAGGACCAGTATTATCAATTGTTTTTGATCCAGATGGAAAGCATTTTGCAACGTGTGGGACTGATACATTAATAAAACTCTGGCAATGGCAACCTGTTTGTAATCTTTCAATGACACTACACGGACACAATAAATGGGTTAGGTTTTTAGCTTATAACTCAGATGGACTGCTTGCAAGTTGTAGTCAAGACGAAACGATCAGACTATGGAATTTTAATGGCGATCGCCATCTCACTCACAGAACACTACAAGTTCCTAGACCCTACGAGGGCATGAATATTACTGATGCTCAAGGTTTAACAGAAGCAACTACAAACACGCTAAAAATACTAGGTGCTGTTGATTTTAGTACTACGACAAATTAGACTCAAGATTATATTCTATCTATCCAATCTTCTCCACCAGGAAGCTGACTTAAATTCTCGTTAATGACTTTAGATAACTCTTTTTGTGAGTAATCGTATGTCAGTAACGCCAACTTACATGCATCTGCTATGATCTGCTTTTAATCAACAATTGTGGCAAGCTGGGAAGGACTATAATTTTCTTCCATGACTTCTTCAATAGCAAGGTAAATGGCTTCTTCAAATTCATCTTCAAATTCATCTTCTAGTATGGACTCTACTCATCATGCTTAACGTAATACGAAGTTTTATTATCTTGTAGATTTAACTTTCTAATTTCTCTAATTGAGCTACGAATTGAATTTGCCTAAAAGTTAGTTAAGCGTTGTTCTACCTGATTCTTTATTAAATAAATTAGTAACTGTAGCAGAAATGATTGAATATTACGCAGAATTGCTTGTCTATTCATTTTCTCAAGCTCATCGACAATCGCCAAAGTATCTGCGTAGCGTCCTTCTAAAAAACTCTTTCTAAGGTTCATAAGTTCCTGCGTCATTTAGCAATAGCTATTACTTGCTCGTCAAAGAATTTTCATTTTATTTCGTTTTACCTTGGGGAATTCATTTGCTGCGAAACAAACTCTGTCGGCTGTGGAATACAGGTAATACCATTTCACTAAATGCGAACTACAATTAATTTCTCCTGAAGCACCCCTACTCCCCTGCTTTCTCTGCTTGTAGAAACTTTAAAGCGAAACAGTGTGAGGTACGCTTTACCCGCTCAAATCTCTTAAATTCAGTCGAAGAGTATCTTGTTATGGCTTTTATTATTATAATATAACTATGATATCATATTAATAACATTTATTCCATAGAGGAAATTCATGGAACCGATAAGAGAAGTTCCGGCGTTTAAGGTTATTTGTTGTCTTGGACGTAGTTTTAGCCTTAGCGATACCGTTACCCTTATGATGCTCCTGATGAAACTGCAATTCCTTCTTTGCACTGCAAATGCGTTTAAAGGTGACAGGAGTTGAAGTATTAGAAGCAAGACTATCACATCTAGCCTATACTCCTGAAATCGTGCAAATGATGCTGCGTTGCCAACAAGCCAGCGCAATTCTTGATGCCCGCAGACAATTAGTCGAAGGTGCAGTAGGAATGGTGAATGAAGCCCTCAAGCGATTGAGGGAACAGCAAATTATAGAAGTAGATGAAGAACGCAAAGCGAGTACGATCAACAATTTACTCGTTGTTTTAACCTCGGATCAAAATGCTCAACCTGTAGTGAATCACTGGTAGTTTGTATACATGAGCCAGAAGAAAAGGTTTTTACTGCGACTAGACCACAGGCTTTATGAGGTCATGGAAAAATGGTCTGCGGACGAGCTAAGAAGTGTCAACGCTCAGATCGAGTATCTGCTGACAGAAGCAGCACGTAAGGCAGGGAGATGGCCAGAAAGCAAACAGCGTAAATATAATAATTCTCAAGAGGAAGAAGGCAATTAAGCCTTTTTTCTTTTTTTGTTGTGTTTTTGTCGATAATACAGGGTATACTTATTTAAGAATTCTTCTCAATTGCTTTGGACGACGAGTAAAAAAATTTACTACTTAAATTAATAGTTAAACCTTGTAAAGGCAATCCAGAATATGGGGTATCAACCTACACTTAAAGCCACAAGACGCGCTACGCTAGCCTGTATAGCCACTGATAGCAGTAGTTAGAGTCCGGCAAAATTGTGAAATTATCTTCGTCACGCAGAATAATACAATTGATAAAGATATATTGTTAAACTTAGTAACAAAGCTGAAAACACTGGGGTATTGTAACGGCTATGGGTCGAATTGGGGTACTATTACTCAATCTAGGTGGACCGGATCAATTAGAAGATGTCGGACCGTTTCTGTATAACTTATTTTCTGACCCAGAAATTATCCGCCTTCCGTTTCCTTGGTTACAAAAACCCCTAGCTTGGTTTATTTCGACTCGGCGTACGAAACAATCGCAAGAGAATTACCGCCAAATTGGAGGTGGTTCGCCGCTACGTCAGATCACCGAAGAACAAGCCGCAGCGCTGGAAGGACAGCTACGCAAAAAAGGGCATGAAGCAAAAGTATATATCGGGATGCGTTATTGGCATCCATTTACAGAAGAAGCGATCGCCCGTATCAAACGCGATAACATCGAGCGCTTAGTGATTTTACCTTTGTACCCGCAATTCTCAATCAGTACCAGTGGTTCCAGCTTCCGGTTACTGCAAAGACTGTGGCAAGAAGATCCGAAACTTGAAAAAATTGAATACACCGTAATTCCTTCTTGGTATAAGCAGCCAAGCTATTTGCAAGCAATGGCGCAGTTAATCGCACAAGAACTCGACAAGTTTCCTAACCCTGACGCAGTTCACATCTTTTTCAGTGCGCATGGCGTACCCAAAAGCTACGTTGAAGAAGCAGGCGATCCATATCAACAGGAAATTGAAGAGTGTACTGAATTAATCATGCAGACGCTCAATCGACCTAATGCTCATACGCTAGCCTATCAAAGTCGCGTTGGTCCTGTAGAGTGGTTGCAACCTTATACTGAAGATGCACTCAAAGAACTTGGTGCACAAGGGGTAGAAAATATTGCAGTTGTTCCAATTAGTTTTGTTTCCGAACACATCGAGACACTGCAAGAAATTGATATTGAATACCGCGAAGTAGCAGAAGAAGCAGGAATTCACCACTTCCGCCGCGTTCCCGCGCTGAATACGCACCCAGTCTTTATTCAAGCGATGGTTGACTTGGTAGAAGAAGCAGTGAAAAGTCCTAGCCTGAAGCTGTCACAAGTGACTCAGATGAAGAAAAAAGTCAGAATGTACCCGCAAGAACGCTGGGAGTGGGGTATGACGACGACAGCCGAAGTATGGAACGGACGCTTGGCGATGTTAGGCTTTTTAGCGTTAGTTATTGAGTTAATTACAGGACGCGGGTTACTACATCTAGTTGGGATTCTATAAGACTTTGTGTTGGATCGCTAACATTAGAGCTATTTCATTCTCAGCAGATAGTTGACAAGCAAGTCAGCTGAGATTCAACCAGTTAATACTGTTCAAGCACAATGCTTGCTATTAAATAGCTTGCCAACTGCATCATCCAGCCTCTGTGTCTAGCCCTGTTTGCTTTGGCAATAGGCTAACAGGGTGTCAAGGATTTCTAGCAATTGGTGAGATCTATTCGGTTCCTAGCTTGATTTTGGCATCCTCTAAGGTCGAACACAAGAGCATAGAAGAAAGACCACAGCTTGAATGGTGGGTTTAATTCGTTAGTGATTCGTAGATTTAAAAATCAAATATCCAAAGGACTGCGAACAGCCTTACCACCACGGTTAAGAACATAGGTATAAATCATCGTTGTTTTAACATCCTTGTGTCCGAGTAATTCCTGTACCGTGCGAATGTCATAGCCATTTTGTAGTAAATGGGTAGCAAAACTGTGACGAAACGCATGACAACCCACCTTTTTTTGAATACCAGCTTGACGAACTGCTTGTTTTAATGCTTTTTGTAAACTACTCTCATGTAAATGATGGCGACGAACTTCGCCACTATGGGGATCTTTGGAGATGCTACCGGAAGGAAAAACAAACTGCCAAATCCAATCGTATTTTGCCCGCACATACTTTCTCTCTAGCGCGAAAGGCAAATAAACTGAACCGTAGCCTTTTTCTAAATCTTGGTTATGAAGAATTTTGACACTTTGTAAATGATTTTTCAGTTCTTCAGTAATGCTTTCGGGTAATATTGTCACCCGACTTTCATTTTTCTTGGTATGGCGCACGGTAATTTTGTTCTGAGCAAAATCAACATCTTTAACACGCAAGTTTAAACTTCACTTAAGCGTAAACCAGTACCGTAAAGCAACTTAATTAAAAGTTGGTGTACGCCGGACATTTGTTGAATAATTGAAACAACTTCATCTTTTGTTAAGACAGTTGGTAAATGTTTAGATTTTTTAGCCTGTATTGTATCTACTTTTAAATCTAAATCTTGTTTTAATACTTCTTTGTAGAGAAATAAAACAGCGTGAAGTACTTGTTTTACTTTGATGCAACGACATTTTTGTTGACCGCAAGATGGGGTAAAAATGCTTCAATTTCTGCACTTCCCATTTCCTTAGGATGACGCTTATCATGAAAAAAATATAACGTCTAATCCAGTAAATATAAGTCTTCTCTGTTTGACAAGAATTTTGACAAGAATAGTGCTTAAACATAATAAAATCGTGCACTTATTCGAGTAGTTTCTTTGGGCGTTGCTCCATCAGTATTATATAGAAAAATGTTGAAGTCAAGGCTACAGGTGCAGTATTGAATCCAAGTTACTATTATTATTATCAAGCTCTAGGACATATTGATACGGTATCTCGACGACTAGCTTCAGGGTTTTTTAGAGGTGCTGCAAGAGTTTTATTCATTACCACCTCAGATACCTCAGTTGGTACTACGGACACCTTAAGAGAAGCAAATAACAGAGGTGTTGGGATTTGGAAGGCAATTGTTTGCCGAACAACACCGAATAGTAACTCTTTTCAAGTGGGTTCTGCTATTCCGCTCAATCCAGGAATCTACAGCCAAACACCTGTTCCTGGTTCACCTGGTTTAGTTACCGGACTTAGTCAACCAGGATCTACTCCTTCAGGGTATGAGGACGCAGATGGAGGGTACTAATGAGCAAGAAAATTTCATCACTCGGCCTTTCAGCTAAACAAGTTCAAGAGTTAATTCAATCATCGGATTGGTCTATTAACAATGATCTAACAACAAGACTGCCAGCAGATATTTATATAAATGCTGTTTATAGCCATCCAGATGGGCGAACTCTTACTGTACTCAAGGATGGCGCAGGTCGATTATACAACTTTCATGAAGATTGGTTATCGCACCTTGCATCACTAGAGCATTTACAACATTCAAGAACCAGTACATATTCTTCAAGAGCGTTTGCCTCAGGGACAAGATTTCGCCAGGATTGCTCCTAGTCTAGTCGAGCAACTAGCTAGAGAACTTCACATACCCGTAGAGCGATTAAATAGAAGTAGGGCGAGTTTAGAATTGGTTGATCAAGCGATTCACCAGAAAGAGCGATATGAGTGCTTATTACCTGAAGTTTTTACTCCTTTAGTTGCTTACCTTGGTGAAGTAGTTAAAAGTAGGACTGATTTAGACTGGGAAATGCGCTTAGCTAGCAACGGAACCACTTGGGAACCTTGGCTTGTAAGTTCAAATCGAAGTTTTCCCATTGCTTCTATAGTTTATGACGAATTATCTGAAGAACCAGATTATTCTGTGTCTGCAATTGCAGATGTTTGTTTCTAATTATCGAAAGAATTAAGTTAATACTCAGGTAACTGAATAGTTTTTGGAGCTACCGAGTTAGCTATCGTTGCTGCATAACAACCCCAATGCACCCGACCACTGAGAGGCTATTTGTGAGCGTTTGAGATTATCTGTGGCGGGTGATTGGGAACGTTAGGCGGCTCAATTCTGGGTGAGGTGGTTGCTTGAAGATTATGTGTTGGAGCTAATTAATCAGCAGAACCTATGATCTATCAAATTTATCACCCTGAATCACCCCTTTCGCGGTTCATAGAATTTTTCTGGATGAGGGAAGGCGATAATTTTTCGGCAGTGCAGACCCGGTTGCTGCCAATGGGGACAATGGAATAAGTGATCAATTTGGATGAGGATAGGATTCCACAATTTGACCATCACAATCGAATGCAGTGTGGTAGTACCAATGGCACAATGATTTGTGGTACACATTCTGAAAATTTCATTATTCGCGATGCCAACAAAATATCTGTAATGGGTGTGCATTTCAAGCCGGGTGGTGCTGCATTCCTTGAGCTACCTGCTAGAGAACTTTATAACGAAAGGATTTCTCTGGATGAGTTATGGAAAACTCATGCCACAGAGTTGCGAGATCGCTTAGTGCAAGAATCTACTCCAGAAGCCCGCTTTTGGGTGTTGGAACAATTTTTGACGCAGATGTTGCGACCGACTAACTACCATCCTGCTGTCAATTTTGCATTGCAGCAATTTCAGCAATCTACGAATTCAACCATTCGTTCAATCACTGAACAAACCGGGTTCAGTGCTCGCCATTTCAACCAACTATTTCGAGATCAAGTTGGCATTACACCTAAGCTGTTTTGTCGCATTCAGCGATTTCAGAAAGTTTTGGAGATGCTCTCAGCCAAAGCCCCTGTTGATTGGCTAGATATTGCTTTTACCTGTGGCTATTTTGACCAAGCACACTTAATTCATGACTTTCGAGCATTTGCGGATTGTACGCCAACCGAATATCTAGATCAACGGGGCTTTCACCGCTGTCATGTCGTCCTGGCTGATTAAGGTCAATTCTTTACAATCCGTTTGAGGCGAGATTGATTCATAATCAAAAGCTGTCCTGTCATAGAACTTCTTGAAGAAGTATCTAGACAAAAAACAAAGACTCCTATTTTTATGACTCTCGAAGAGCTACAATCCAAGCTAGAAGACATTAATCACCTAGTTGTAACCTTTCAAACCTCAGTTGCATTGGAAAAATACTATGCCGAAGATATTGTGATGATTGAAGGTGATGGCACAGTCACTACAGGAAAAGAAGCCTGTCGCCAAGGGAGAGCCGTTTTTTTTAACGAGATGCTAGTTGAGTTTAGAGAGTCTAGGTTGATCAGTCAAGATATTGCAGTCTCAGCCGATCGCACCTATGACTTCGTTGTAGTCTCCCATTGGTACAATGATTTCACGATCAGATATGGCGATCAAACCATTGACAACAAAAGCAATCAACTTTCGATTGGCTACTGGAAAGATGGTTTAGTTGTCAAGGAGAGTTATAACTATCCAGTAATTTCAATGACCTAGCGATCACCGCATAACAATCCCGTTGCACGCCTACCGTATAAAGTTGGTTGGTAAGTCCGAAAGGTTGCCAGCGGCGGGTGAACGGGGTCGTTAGGCGGCTTAAGCTGTTGATCAGATCGTGAGGCACTCCTAGCTTCTGTATCAAGAAGTTTGCTAGTGGAGTCATCGGCGATCGCCAAACAGATTATCTAAAATTTGATTCAGTAGCATTAACTGCGGTGTCGCATCAGTAACGTCTCGATTAAGGATTGTGCTGTTTTCAATCGGTTAGGATCATTCGACTGGGCAACCCAAGCCGCTAAATCATTGAGCGAACCATTGACGAGGTGAGCAAAACCCTCTGCATCAATTGTATTTAGCTCACCCTCAGTGACAGCGATCTGAATGGACTCATAGAGCAAAGCAAAGCCATACTGATCTATTTCAGCCAAGTCATCGGCTGCCAAAACGGCTGGAGCTTCAATGAAAACCAAACGCCGGAGTTCGTCCTGATGCGCAACTTCTAGAAATGCCTGACAGCCGACGATTAGCTGCTGCCAATTGTTATCTATAGGCTGAATTTTAGCTTGGATGTAATCTGTGATTTCGCGATAGGCTTCAACGATGACCGCCTTGAACACCCCCAGCTTATCTTTGAATTGGTGATACAAGGCTCCCCGTGTAATGCCTAATTCGCTAATGATTTCTTCTGTTCCCGTAGCGGCATACCCCTTTGTGGCAAATAAGTGACGCGCTCGGTCAAGAATGGCACGTCGAGTCCGTCGAGTTTGTTCTGCTTTGGTCAACTTGGCAGGCATAGTGAATGACTTAATTTCACATTCAGACAGTATGTATCTTGACAAAGGGGCGCTCCCTCCACTATTTTGAGATACATACAGATTGTATCTTTATGTGATGGATTCCCTCAAAGGAGTTTTCATGTTAGCCACTCTCAGCACTCGCAAAGCAACGACTGCCGATATTCCATTCCTCGCCAGAATTGAGTATGAAGCATCTTTGCCGCCATTGAATCACTGCTTTTGGGAAGACATGCTGGAAGGGACTGGAACGACTGCTTTGCAGTTTATTGAGGCAGAACTGAGAACAGATGCTTCTAATTGGGGCAACGTGGCGGATTTCCTGATTCTGGAGGCTGGCTGAGGGTAAGCCGGTTGCAGCCGCAGCAGGCTATGTGCCCGATCCAGAAGACTACTGCCCGTTGCGTCTGTCTCGTTTAGAGGCGATCGCCCACGCGTTGAAGTGGTCTAGGGAAAACTTAACCGTCTTTCGCGATCGCTATCTGGCGCTTTGGGGAGGGGATTTACGACCATTTTTCCTCACACCCCAGGCTACTTGGATCATTGAAAATGTTGCCGTGTTGCCAGAAGCGCGGGGGCGGGGCTTTGGCAAAGCGTTGCTCAGAGCCTTGCTAGAGGAGGGGCGATCCCAGCAGCATGACTTTGCCGGAATTATGGTCATCAACGGTAATGATGTGGCTCGACATACCTACGAGTCCATTGGATTTAAGCCCTATCAAACCTTTCACGCTGATTACTTCTGGGAACAGGTTCAATATCGAGTTTCCAGGAGTGACGAAATTTGGTCTGCGTCTCAATTAAATGGAAGAATAATCATGTCTTTTAAAACGATTCTTGTCGCTGGTGCGAGTCGCGGCATTGGACTTGCGGTTGCAGACCATTTGATAGATCAGTGCGATCGCCTATTAACGGTGTCTCGGACAGTGGCTTCAGTCGGTGAATGGGTGCAGGCAGATTTGTCCGACTTGGCAGGGATAGAAACAGTGGCAAGGGCGGTTGGAAATGATTGCTTAGATGCTTTGCTCTACATGGGGGGAACTTGGGAAGCCTATGCGTTTACCAGCCAGTACACCTTTGAAGCGTGTTCTGATGAGGACATTGTTCGCGTGATTGCCGTCAATCTGGTTGCTCCAATTCGATTGGTGAAAGCGTTACTGCCTGCCCTGCGACGATCAGAGAATCCGAAAATCATTTTCATGGGGGCGCTCTCAGGTCGAGATAATTTCCCAGGGAGAGAAGTTGCCAATACTGCATCCAAGTTTGGGTTGCGGGGAGTGGTGCATGCCTTACGGGAAGAATTACGATCGCAGCAGATCGGTGTAACTGTGATTAACCCTGGCAATGTTGGCACACCTGAGGTTTTAGAAGAGCTTGCAGCAGCCAATCTGACGGGCGGTGAAGCAATTCCTCTCAGCGATATTCTTACTATCCTTGACTGTATTCTTTCCTTGTCACGCGCTACTTGTATTAAAGAGATCGATCTCCCTGCAATGTTAGGTGAAGGAGCTTAATGAAGCTTCATGTTAGAGTTTGATACAATTTGCTTAGGATTTAGCCTTATGCGAGGCATTGGGATATGCGCTCAATTGAGCAACTGACTGAGGAAATATTGGCTTTGCCTAGCGAGTTAAGAGCACTCTTGGCAGACAAGTTGGTGGAAAGCTTGGAGTTCGATACAGATCCAGCAATTCAGGCAGTTTGGATAACTGAAGCCAAGCGCCGAAGAGATGAGATGCGAAATGGTTCTATTCAATCAATTTCAGGCGAAGATGCCTTAGCTCAGGTCAGACGGCTGATTGAGCCATGAGGTATGTATTTCATCCTGAAGCACTGAACGAGTATGCCGAAGCAGTTCAACACTATACAAAACAGAGGACAGAGGTTGCTCAGGCGTTTATAAATGCCATTGAAGATACAGTCTACCGAATCCGGGAATCCCCAACTCGCTACGCTGTGATTGATGAGGATGTGCGACGGTGCATGGCGCGTAAGTTTCCCTATGGTGTTCTCTACACAATTGAGCAAGACTACATCCTGATTTTGGCGGTCATGCATTGTAGTCGTGAGCCTGGATACTGGAAAAGCCGCAAGTAGCTGGAACTGCCAGCCGCCTAACACTGCGTTGGTGCGGACGGTACAAAGGTTATCTGTGGGAGTTCGAGGTTATCTGCGTTTAAAGCTATGATACTGACTCATGGACAGGAGGTCGTATGATACAGGAAGCTACGTTCTTCTCGCCAGCCATCATTGAAAATCTTGGATACTATGTTTATCTGCTGATTCATCCCGATATAGATAAATACAGATAAGGTTTTCTATGTTGGAAAAGGTACGGGCAATCGCGTATTTGCTCATATTGAGGAAGCACTCAAGACTAACAAAACATCCGATAAACTCGATACTATTCGAGATATTCTTCAACAAGGAAAAACTGTTAAATATAGCATTCATCGGCATGGCTTAACAGAAGGGGAAGCGTTTGAGGTTGAAGCTGCGCTCATTGATTTTATTGGTCTACCGGAAATCGCCAATATCATAAACGGAACTGATGTTGATCGAGGATCGATGCTTGTCGCTGATCTCTATGAGCGATACGATGCCCCAACGGTTTATATAAAGGAACCATCTGCCCTCATTATCATCAATCGTACCTATCGACGTAGCATGCCAGATAAACAGCTTTACGAAGTAACCAGAGGTAATTGGATCGTCAGCAGTTACCGATGTAAGCGAGCAAAATATGCGCTTGCTGTATCGAATGGTATCGTAAGACAGGTGTACGAAATACACCGCTGGTTTCAAACAGACGAACGTATCAGAGATACAAATCGATTCCGATGGCGCTTTGACGGCATAGTTGCGGAAAACCTTCAGCATTACGTCGGCGGGAACGTTGCTCACTACATCAAGCCTGGGTCACAGAATCCGGTGAGGTACATCAACTGCTAAATGCCGCACA
The DNA here is from genome assembly GCF_002939305.1 of Chroococcidiopsis sp. TS-821. NCBI lineage: Bacteria > Bacillati > Cyanobacteriota > Cyanophyceae > Chroococcidiopsidales > Chroococcidiopsidaceae > Chroococcidiopsis > Chroococcidiopsis sp. TS-821. The sequence goes on from NZ_MVDI01000001.1 coordinate 1,392,367, forward strand.
ACAAGGCGCTGCAGCGGACGCTCCTACGCCGGGCAAAGTTTGGTCTGCATAGGGCTGCTATGAGTCGTGTCATGAGTCATCTGCTTGGCTCTGGCGCGCCGCTGAGCTTAGACGTGATGCTTCTTAGGCTACTGGCTAAAGCAGTTCTTAAAGTCCCCTGATGAGTAGCATTCAGCGTGACTGAGCAGCAAGATACAATGTAAGATCTGCTCTACATCTTCAGTGACTTTGGCTGCAAGTCCTAATCGTGCTGTGGTGTAAATGGCAATCATTATACAGCAATAAATGGAAGGCTTAAACCTCGTTGATACATCCTGATAAAAAACTGGAGAATAGACGGGTTAGTATAAACAACTGATGTGCCAAGTACCTGGGCGAACAGATCCGCAACTTGATAGTAATCTAGTGCCTTATCTCCAGTTAGCGCATGTGCTTGGTTTTCATGACCATATTCAGTTAATGCTTTTACCACGACAGCAACAATATCGCGCACGTCTATAACGACATACTCGACTTGAGGAGTTAACGCATTATCGATATTTTGTAAGTTCCGTACCGCAGCTTTGATGTAGTACCCTTCATCGTAAAATAAGCGTACAACTTCACGACCGACGTTTCCCGTTGCGCCTGTGACTAAAATTGAACGATTCATTGTTGTTTGTACCAGTGGTGTAGATTTCTCATACTACGCACTGCTATCAATAGCAACATCAGGGCGATTAAGCCGCCAAGTTGAGGTGCATTCACTGCTAAGAAGACTAAGAAAATACACAAAGCATCTTGCAAAAAAGCAACCCATAAAGGAAAACCGCGTAAGCGATAAAACCAACCAGCTTGTACAAGTTGTAGAACCAAGGCGAGTAAGGCGCCCACAACACCAAGCAACCAACTAGGAAGTGTCGTGCCAACTGTTACACTCACAGCTAAAACTGCACCAGCAACCGGACTCAATACGAGTTGAACTAATTGTAAAAGCCGCTGACTTAACCGTCGCTTACTTCCAACGAGTTCGATTAGGGAACCACTAATTAATAAACTTGCGATCGCAACTGAAGGAATATAAGCGAGAATTGCCAAGCCCAAAGAAAAATCATCATGCAAGATACCTACAATAAATAAGGGTACGGCAATACGCATACTAGCTGCCGCTGCCGCAGATAGTGCGGCTAAAAGTTCGAGCATGAGGATAAACGCAGGTAGTAATTGGTCACTGATAACTGGTAATTGGTCGTCAAATAGCGATGTAGCTAAATGCTGATTGCCAAGTGCTAAAGGCTTTTCTATTACCCATTACCTATGACCTATGATCGTGCCCGCTGACTTAAATATCAAGTCGTTGATAAATTTGCTCTAGGTGTTTCAAATGTTGCTGAGGATCGAAACATTTTTCGATTTCTTCTGGCGATAGCAATTGAGTTACCCGTGTATCGTTAGCGATTAAATGATGAAAGTCGCCTTGCGGTTGATTCCAAGCTTGATGTGCGCATGATTGCACAATAGCATAAGCCTCTTCACGACTCATTCCTTTGTCTACGAGTGCGAGTAAAACCTTTTGGCTAAAAATGACTCCGCCATAACAATTCATATTCCGCTCCATATTTTGCGGATAGACGAGCAGATTTTGCACTAAATCAGTAATTTCTGTCAGCATAAAATGCGTCAAAATGCAAGCATCTGGTAAGATTACTCGTTCTACAGAGCTGTGCGAAATATCGCGTTCGTGCCATAATGCAACATTCTCAAGTGCTGCGACAGCATGAGAGCGGATGATGCGTGCCATTCCGGTTAAACGCTCAGAACGAATCGGATTGCGCTTATGGGGCATTGCTGATGAGCCTTTTTGCCCTTTGGCAAAGAATTCTTCGACTTCTAAAACGTCTGTGCGTTGGAGATTGCGAATTTCTACGGCAAAGCGTTCGATGGACGCAGCTAGTAGGGCTAATTGTTGGACATAATCAGCATGAATATCGCGAGAAATCACTTGTGTGGATGCAGTGTCGGGTTTTAAGCCGAGTTTTGCACACGCGATCGCTTCTACTTGTGGGTCAATATTAGCGTATGTACCGACTGCACCTGAAATTTTCCCTACAGCAATATCTTGGCGTAACCGCGTCAGCCGTTGTTGATGGCGGATAACTTCGGCAAGCCAGCCTGCGAGTTTAAAGCCAAAAGTTATCGGTTCAGCGTGAATTCCATGCGATCGCCCCACCATAATGGTATAGCGGTGTTTTCGCGCTTGAGTACGAATCGCGCCGATTAAATCTTGCACGCGCTGCAAAATGACATCAAGACTCGCCACAAGTTGTAATGCTAAAGCTGTATCTAAAACATCCGAACTCGTTAATCCTAGGTGAATGTAGCGCCCTGCATCACCTACATATTCGTTGACATTTGTCAAGAAAGCAATCACGTCGTGGCGAACTTCTGCTTCAATTTCCAAAACGCGCTTTGGGTCAAATTTTGCCTTGGCTTTAATTTCTGCTACTGCATCGTTTGGAATATAACCCAGTTCGGCTTGTGCTTCACAAACCGCAAGCTCTACCTGCAACCAAGTCTTAAACTTATATGTTTCTGTCCACAATTCGCCCATTTCGGGCAGAGTATAACGCTCGATCACGCGTCCGCCACAATGAATACAACCGTCATATTTTATCGTTTAAATCGCAAAGCTTGTCAGTGAATCTTGATTTAGTCATCAGCATCCATCCGCTTCAGGCAATTTGGTGGCGATATATCAGCTTGAGAAGAAAAAGGCTGACATTTGCAATAATTAACGATATTTTCAACTGCAATTGCTCAGGAAAGTCAGAAGTTGAGTAGAATTTGCTTTTCGTTCACCTGAACTTACCTATTGCAGCATGCTGATAGAAAATCAAATCCTTTGCTAATAGCTCAAGTCGGATAAATCAAACTTACTTGACAAGAACTCTTTTTAGTCTATTTTTAGCAGATTTAAGATACAAGCTAATAAAATTAATTTCAAAATAAATTAAGGATAAGTACAAGCTCTGCTTTGGATATGTTTTCTTATTTTATAGGTTAAGTCAAATTTTGATGAACTCATCAAAGAAAATTAATATACATTTTCAATTAGTTGAAAGAATAATAGTTATACGAAATTATATTCATGCTCTAGAAAATAGATTCGATTTCTATTAAAAAAAATACTACTGTTTAAGAAACGGATTGAGACAGGATAGCTACTTGCGTAGCAGCTCAGCAAACTGTAGAGATATATAAACTAGGTACTGCGTGATATTATTTATTCTTAGTAGTATATCGTTCTTCATCGAATTGATTCGTATTTATGCATTAGATAAAGGCGAAAGAAACACAAATAACCACCAAATCATGCATAAACCACTCTTCTGGATAGGAGCAAGAATTCTATGAATACATTTTTTCTAATCTGCCGAAGTTAAATGATTTAGCGACTAAACTGCAAAACAAGTCAAATGTAAAAAGAAAATAGATTAGGAAACTTGATAAAATAACCAATATCTTTAAAGAACAATGGAAGACATTTCTAAGTAAGTTCTGCTTCAGTAAAAATTTGTTGTGGTGTTAGCAATAACCCTGGTAGTAAGGGAGCGACAATTAGCTCGTTGTTAGTATACTGTTGTCTCAAATTGCCAGGAGAAAAAACTATAATACTTTGCGTTTCAGGCTCGACAATCCACACTTGGGAAACTCCAGCATTCATGTAGTCTTTTGCTTTTGTTTCTAACTCCTGAACACTCTGATTAGGAGAGAGAATTTCAATAACAAGTTCAGGAGGAACTGGACAAGCTTCGTTGCGTCTCCAACTGGCAGGTAAGCGTTCGTAGGAAATATAAGCTACATCAGGAACAGGAACCCAATCTTTACCTTGTCGTTGTAGAACAATTGCCCATTCGGAACCAACTCTACCTTTACCCTTACACCAATTCCGTAACAGGATAATTAACGCGGTTTGGAGAGCCGAATGAAAGTATTTTGGCGACACTTTTGGGACTGCTTGACCATTTACCAACTCATAGATTACATCTCCTTCAGGTAGAGAGAAAAATTCTGCTAACGTAAGTGAATTTGTTTGGGTCATACGTGACCTCGATGCTTCGCTATATACGTTTAGCATACAAAAAAGCCTCCCGTGAAGGAGGCGGTGTTTTCGCAGTGGAAACTTTCAAACGATTAGCAATTTAGCCAATCAAACCTCGAATTCCGACAACAGCGATCGCACCAGCAATCGCAGACGCAGCTAACGATGTTGCAGCAGCACTAAATAACCACCAAGCAGCACTTGCAGCAGCTTTCTTTGTGGCTTCGGCTTGCTTTTGAGCTTGCTGTTTTACTAAAGCTAAACGACGTTGAACTTCTTCTTGAACCGCTTGCGCTCTTCGAAGTACGCTATTGCGGGCTTCTTCAACTTGATCGATAATGCGATTGGCATCGGCTTCTGAGATATCCTCGCGGGAACTCAAGACAGCAACTAATGTTTCGCGGTCAAATTGACTTAAGCGGTTCTGTAGTGCTTCAAATCCTGCTTGTGGATCGTCAAACACTTTTTGGAAGTCGGCTTTGATACCTTCGTAGTTAAGCTCAGGACGTTCTAGCGAATTGAGATAATCCCGAATTTTACCGAATGCTCCATCAATCGTAGATTGCACCGTTTGTTGGACTTTTTGCACTTGCTCAACAAGTTGATTGCGGACAGATTCTATTTGATCTACAATTTGGTTTGCTTCTTCTTCGGAAATGTCTTCGCGTTGAGCTAATAAAGCAACGAGCGTTTCTCGGTCAAATTGCTGCAAGCGATCGCCAATATTGCCTAAACCGGCACGCGGATCGTTGAGCAATACCTGTAAATCGCGTTTAATGCCTTCGGGATTGAGTTCTTCTTTGTTGGTATTTTTGAGGTAGCTTTCTATACTCGCTCCAAAATCTTGCGCTTGCTTTTGCGCGCGGCTTGCTAAACGACGCGGTGCTTTGACAATGTTGCGGATACCTTCTTGTACTCTGTCAATTGCTTGATTAATTTGTTCTTCGCTCAAGTCTTCGCGTTGACTTAGCAATTTCACTAAGGTTTCGCGATCAAATTGCGAGAGGCGATCGCGTAATGCTAAAGCACCTTCTCGCGGATCGTCAAGTAATTTTGTCAAATCGCGCTGAATACCTTCAGGGTCAAGTTCTTCTAAATTGGTATTGCGTAGATATTCAGCAAGTTTTGCGGTTGTTTGCTCGTACTGTTCTTTGGCTTTCTCTGCGGCTTTTTGCGGTGCTTGTAGAATGCTCTTGCGTACCGATTCAATTTGATCAATTGTTTGATTAATTTGCTCTTCGCTTAAGTCACCGCGCTGCGACAGCAATTGTACGAGTGTATCGCGGTCAAACTGCGATAACCTCGCTCTTAATGCACTTAATCCGGCTTGCGGATCTTCTACAAGTTTTTGAAAATCCCGTTTGATTCCTTCTGGATTTAATTCTTCCTTGTTAGTATTGCGTAGGTAATCTTCAACTTTTTGCCGTACTTCATCAGCTTTGGCTTGCGCTTGTTCTTGTGCTTCTTTGGCGCTATTGAGAACTGCGTCGCGGGTGCTTTCGAGTTGACCTACGATATTATTTGCTTCTTCCTCGCTAATATCGTCGCGTTGTTTGAGCAGTTGTACTAAAGTATCGCGGTCAAATTGCTTGAGGCGATCGCTCAAAGCTTCAAATCCAGCTTCAGGATCTTCTAACAAGGTTTTGAACTCTTTCTCAATTCCTTCCGGATTGAGTTCTTCTTTACCTGTGGAACGTAAGTAATTCTCTACGCGCGATCGCAGATCTTGCGATTGTTCTTGTGACTCAGATTGTTGGACTGTATTGAGTACTTCTTGACGAATACTTTCTAGCTGTTCAGCAATATCATTAATTTGAGATTCGAGCAAATCTCCACGTTGTTGCAGCTTTTGTACGACATAATCGCGATTAATTTGTTCTAACTCGCGGCGTACTTTTCCTGGTGCAGCTTCTGGGTCGTAAATAACATCTTTGAATTCTTGTTTAATTGTTTCGCGATTTAAATGCCATGCATAAGAATTCAGCAAGTAGTTATCTAAATCGCTACGAATTGGACTGAAGGCTTGAGGCGCTTTGTCTGCAACGTCACTGCCAGCTTCTTTTGCTTTGTCTGCAACATCACTGCCAGCTTCTTTTGCTTTGTCTGCAACGTCACTGCCAGCTTCTTTTGCTTTGTCTGCAACGTCACTGCCAGCTTCTTTTGCTTTGTCTATTGTTTGACCAATTACTTTCTGCAACTGTGCTGAAATGTTCTCGACATCGACATCTGATAAATCCGCTCTATCAACTAACTTGCTAATCAGAGTTTGCACCCCCGATTGCAGAACTTGACTCACTCCCCCACCTTGCTTACCTTGCGCCGAACTAACGAGTTGTTGCAGTGTACTTGCTAAATCACTGGATTTTAGCTGTTCTGCAGTAGAGTTCTGTACTAAATCGAGTAATTGATTTTGCAGATTTTGATTGCCTTTTTGCTGACCGACAGTATTCTTCCAAACATTTTCTAGTTGATCGGCGATCGCGTTGATATCTTTTTTCGATAAATCCGTGCGACTACTTACTAAATCTACAAAGGTTTGGCGGTCAATATTCTTGAGTAAATCGCTATCTGCAATCGATTGTAAATCTGAATCTTTCAAAATCTTCTGAAACTGATTGCCAATTTCTTTGACGTCTAACTGCGGTAATTGCAAATTTGACAGCGAACTTTGCAACGTTTTTTGAATTGCGCTAGGGTCAAATCCCGAAGTTAATTCTCGACGAACTGCGGCTGTGATTTCTTCAGCAGTCGATACAGCTTGATTTTTCGCTGCATTGGCACCAATTGCAGTAGCTGCAGTTCCCATGATTCCTTGCAATCCAGAAGTTGCCGTGCTTACGACTGAACCGATTAAAGAACCAACAGCTGTAGAACCAAGCCAAACGAGTAGTGAAAAGAAGGTTGCCCAGATGACAACGCCAATAATTGCACCGAGTGCAGAACTTTCAACTAAGCTCAACTTAACTGCCAGAAAACAAGCTACAAACAAGGCAACAGTAACTGTAACTAAAGTCCAAAGTCCTACTGCACCTCCTATTTTGCGCATCCCACCTAAGTCTGATTCGTCTGAATCTGTACCTCCTCCTAACGAAGAAATTCCAAACGCTACAGAAAAGTTTGTAAGTAGTAGCTGAAATGCAAATGCCATAACGACACCTGCTACCAATGCAACTAAGAATTGCGGACCAGAAAACATGACAGATGCTTCTTCTGGAGTCAAAATCTCCTCTGTTACTATTGGTATCTGTGCTAGTCCTAATTGAGTTATTTCCCTTGCGATTCCAAGCGCTGCACTTTGAAGCATATTGTTTACCTCATCAAAAAATCGACGCACCCAACGTACAGATATAGCGTCGCTAGCATATTAGTAGTATGCAGATTTATAGATTGCCAAAATTCAATAATTAAATCATCTCTCTCAAGTTTGACAATATAAAAGTTGTATCTACAAACTTAGATAGAATTAGAAATGATCGGAAGTATTAATAAATTGTTTAATCTAGAAACTCTGGTCAAAAATTCTCAAAGATTCGATAAGAAATACAGCTTAATATTCAAAACCTTTAATAATAACTAACTGTTAGTAATAGTTTAGCTCTTGCTCAACTGTTTCTTTATTAATTTAAGTATTTAGAGATTTTTGTTAATTCACTAATAATATAACTACAGTTTTAAATTTTAATTAATTTTAAGTTAAGTTAAGATATGTTGTGGCGAAGGTCATTATAGTTAAGTAGTACAAAAGTTCGATTCTGTTACGACGTGATTAGCCATAAGCGAATAGCGACTTAAACTAGACGCTTATGGTTCTAACTTAGTTAGCAGTTTTTACCTATTCACTAGCCTTGGCGAGCACCTAAAAGGTATCGTGGCTGGCGATCGCATTCTTAATTTTATCCAAGACATCATCCACCGGCATCACTCCTAACTCACCCGCAGCCCGCGTGCGAATACTCAAGCTATTTGCTTCAACTTCCTTCGCACCGACAACCGCCATAACAGGAATTTTTTCTTTTTCAGCATTGCGAATCAGTTTCCCAAGGCGTTCATTACTTTTATCGGCTTCCGCGCGAATACCCGCAGCGCGCATTTTCGCTGCGACAGCAATCGCGAAGTCGCGTTGTGCTTCGCCAACTGGTAATAACCGCACTTGCACTGGTGCTAACCACAGTGGAAAATCTCCTGCGTACTCTTCAATCAAAATTCCGATTAATCGTTCCAACGAACCGAAAGGCGCGCGATGGATCATCACTGGGCGCTTGCGCGTACCATCTTCAGCGACGTACTCTAAATCAAAGCGTTCGGGCAAGTTGTAATCAACTTGTACTGTACCAAGTTGCCATTCACGTTCTAGCGCGTCTTTGACAATAAAATCAAGCTTAGGACCATAAAATGCAGCTTCTCCCACGCCTTCAAAATGATCCATTCCTAAGGTTTCTACCGCGCGGCGAATTGCATTTTCAGCTTTGTTCCACGCATCATCAGAACCAATGTATTTATCTGAATTTGGATCGCGAAAACTCAGTCGGGCTTTAAAGTTTTGGTCGAGTCGTAAGCTCTTAATTACCGATAAAATGAGATCGACCACATTGAGAAATTCGCTATCTAACTGTTCTGGCGTGACAAACAAGTGCGCGTCATCTTGCGTAAAACCGCGTACCCGCGTTAGCCCGCCGAGTTCACCTGATTGTTCGTAGCGATACACTGTACCAAATTCTGCTAGACGCATAGGTAGTTCGCGGTACGAACGTAACTCGCTTTTATATATTTGGATGTGGAAGGGACAGTTCATGGCTTTTAACACAAAGCCTTCTTCTTCCTTCTCACCCATCATCGGAAACAGATCGTCTTTGTATTTTTGCCAGTGACCTGATATTTTAAACAGTTCTACCCGCCCAATGTGTGGCGTGACAACAGGTTGATAGCCTCGGTTGATTTGTTCTTGTTTGAGAAAGTCTTCTAAAACACTGCGTAGAATTGTTCCCTTAGGCGTCCACAATGGTAAACCAGGACCAACTTCATCGCTAAAAACGAAGAGTCCCAATTCTTTCCCTAACTTACGATGATCGCGTCGTAGTGCTTCTTCCTTACGGCGTTTGTACTCAGCAAGTTGTTCTGGAGTTTCCCACGCTGTAGCATAAATCCGTTGTAACTGTGCTTTGGTTTCGTCGCCGCGCCAGTATGCTCCAGCAACGCTTTCTAGTTCAATTGCTTTGGGGTTGAGTTCGCTCGTATTTTCAACGTGGGGACCTGCGCACAAATCCCACCACTCGTCTCCTAGGTGATATATCGTAATTGGTTCTTGCTTGATATCTGCAAGAATTTCTAATTTATACGGTTCGTTAATTGCTTTAATTCTACGTTCAGCTTCTTCGCGGCTGACTTCTTCGCGAATGACAGGCAATTTGCGATTGATGATTTTTACCATCTCTTTTTGGATGGCTTTTAAGTCTTTTTCGGTAAATGGTTCTGGATTGTCAAAGTCATAATAAAATCCATTTTCGATCCAAGGACCGATCGTCACTTGCGCCTTAGGAAACAACTTCTGTACTGCCATCGCCATGACGTGAGACGCAGTATGGCGGATTTTTTTTAAAGTCTCCGATTCACTCGTACGCGGCAATTGTACCTGAGGTTGCTGCTGTGCGGGAGATTGAGGGGCAGATATTTGTTGAACCATTGGCGGTAACTAACTTAAGCGATCGCAATTATCACTGCTTCTATCTTATCGGTACTTCTTTGCATCTCGCAGCAATTTGGGAATTAAGGTTTCGCCAACTGGGGGTTGTTGGGTAGATCGGCTAGAGAGAACAGTAGCATTTTCGTCTTTCCCGCTAGCCACTAGCCACTTTCTCTTCCAAATTACATCTGTTGGCGTAATGTGAACAATTGTAAATAAAGTTAAGATTAAGAAATAGGAGAGTAATTTAAGGTTTGCTTTATGCTTAACTCCAATCTACCGGAGCCTGAATTGCTCAAAACGATATTGCAACCCCTACTTGAGGATTTTCAGTATTGGTTTGAGCGATCGCGTCACCTTCTAGAAACCGAAAAAATTAGTTTTTTGGATAAGCAGCAACAGTCTGACTTGCTTGAGCGCGTTAAGCAAGCACAGCAGGAGGTAAACTCAGCTCAAATGTTGTTTCAAGTAACAGGGGGACAAGTTGGTATAGATATGGCAGCAATTATGCCTTGGCATCATTTGTTAACAGAATGCTGGAAAGTCGGGATGCGGTTCCGCTCGATGCAATCGCCTCAAAGTGAAGGAATATAATAATAAGCCTGAGAATTTCTGCGATACTCATTTTAAATAACGGTTGATCGGCTAGAATTTTTCCCTGCACAATCAACCTTTTAGACAATCAAACCAAGATAAATTTGCTGGCTGCCTTGGAGAATAATGCAATGTTACACCTGCTTTACATTTTAGCTTTTACAATTCTTGCCTTAATTGCTGTCAGTAATTTAATTCGCAATCTACTGATGTTCAGTCGGGAACGCGACAAAGCTTATCCGGTGCGATCGCCGCAAAACAGTCAAGGTAGTTATTCGGCTTGCGCCGGATCGTCTCATTCCGTACCACATCCAGAATTATTAGACACTTCAGGAAATATTATCAAAGACCCGCTTTTAGTTATTCGTTCGATTAGCGTTGAAGATGCACGCCAACAACTTGATGCACTCTACGAGTCCTCCCCTGGCTACAAAGGAGAAAATCAAGAAGAAGCATAATCCAAGCCATCTTTACCTAAATTGCGACAAGAATTATCCTGAAATAGTCCACTTAGGTAGTGGACTTTGTTTATTTAGCTGCAAAGAAAGTCGCTAGGCTCTCGAATAGTAACGTAATAGTGTTAAACCAATAAACTTCAGTGTTCCAATTTCCAGAAAAATTTCTTTGGGGTGTCGCAACTGCTGCTTACCAAATCGAAGGCGCGTGGAATGAGGATGGTAAAGGACAAAGTATCTGGGATACTTTCACGCACCGCCCTCATACCATACACAACAACGAAAACGGCGATATTGCCTGTAACCACTATCATCAAATGCCTGAAGATGTCAGGTTGATGCAAGAATTGGGAATACAGACGTATCGCTTTTCAATTTCTTGGTCGCGCGTATTACCGCAAGGTACGGGTGATATTAACCATAAGGGACTTGATTTTTACGACCAGCTTGTCGATAAATTACTGGCAGCAGAAATCATCCCAAATGCCACATTATTTCATTGGGATTTACCGCAAGCGCTGCAAGAGCGAGGTGGTTGGAATAATCGCGACAGTGTTGAGTGGTTTGCTGAGTACGCGCAGGTGATATTTGCGCGCTTGGGCGATCGCGTGCCATTATGGTCTACGCATAACGAACCTTGGTCGCACGCATTTCAAGGACATAGCTTCGCAAATCACGCACCAGGAATTGCCAGTGCAGCGGTTGCTTACCAAACGGTGCATCACCTATTGTTATCGCATGGCAAAGTGGTACAAATCTTTCGCCAAGGAGGCTATAAAGGAGAAATTGGGATTGTTTTAAGTTTTCGCCATTACTTAAGCGCCAGCGACAGTGAAAGCGATCGCGCAGCATGTCAACGCGCCTATGACGATAAAGTATCAATGTTTTTACAACCGCTGTTTCGCGGACACTATCCAGAACAACTCATCGATTGGTTAGGTACGCAAGCACCACAAATCCAAGACGGCGATCTGGAATTAATTCAACAGCCAATTGATTATTTAGGTGTCAATTACTACTACACCCTATCAATCTCTTTTGCGTCGAATGGCGGCTTACTCAAGCTGAAACCAGCACCTTTTTCGGCACCAGGCTGGGGTCATACCGAAATGGGTTGGGGCATCAATCCCGAAGGATTAAAAGCGGTTTTGCTTGATATAAAAGAAAACTACGGCAATCCTAAGATGTATATTACGGAAAATGGTTGTGCGCTGCAAGACCAACCTGATACTACAGGGTTTGTTGCTGATTGGGGACGCATTAATTATTTAAGAGATCACTTACGTGCCATCCACGAAGCTATTCAATCAGGTGCGAATATTCAAGGTTATTATTTATGGAGTTTTCTAGATAACTTTGAGTGGTCAAATGGCTATCGACCGCGCTTCGGCATTGTACGTGTCGATTTTGATACGTGCAAGCGAACTCCTAAGCAAAGTGCTTACTGGTACAAAGCAACAATTGCTCGCAATGGTATCGAGTCGTGATTTAAGAATAATTTAGATAACTTTGAATAATTTCGACTGCCTGTTTAACTCCATCTTCAGCACGAATGCGATCGCCTAGAATCTGCGCGCGAGCGAGTAATGTTTGATTGCTGGTAACGTCTTGAATTGCAGCAATTAACTTATCTTGTGTTAGTTCTTGCTGTCGGATCGGCGATGTTCCCACACCTAAATCTGCAACGCGCTGTCCCCAAAATGGTTGATCGACACCAAAAGGAATCACAACTGAAGGAACGCCTGCACGTAAAGCCGCGGCTGTTGTTCCCGCACCACCATGATGAACAATAGCACGACACAACGGAAACAACCAATCATGAGGAACGCTGCTAGTCATCAAAAATACATTATCCGGTAAGTCCACATTTTGTAAACTGCCCCAATTCGAAAACAAGATACCGCGCTGTTTTGTTTGCACCAAACTATCTAGCACTAAATTTATCACCATTTCTGGATTGCGTTCGCTCATGCTACCGAAACCAATGTAAATTGGCGGTATTCCTGAATTAATAAAATCAACTAAATCGTCTGGTGGCTTCCATTCTGGCAAGTGTTCCAAAAACCAATAGCCAGTGACATAAGCCCAGTTTGACCAATCTTTTGGTTTGGGAATAACAGTTGGGCTAAAACAATGAAGAACAGGTATTTGCTGCTGTTGTAATCGAGAGTAAAGACCCGTGAAAGGTACAGGTGATAAGCCTAAATCCTGTCGCCAGCGATTGATTTTTTGTCGCACCGATTGCCAACGCAATTGTTCGTGAATGACGTATGTTAACCAGTTGTAAGTGCCACCAAGGTTAATAGAACTTGTATAAAGCGGGTGGGGAAATGCCCGCGTGCGAGTTAAAGGATTTGTAAACGCAGCAAAGCACGGTATTTTTAATTTTTCAGCAATGTGATAGCCAGGTAAGGCAACTTGAGAATAAATAATTGCTTCAGTGCCTTGACAGCAGTTCCAGCAATCTTCTAGCAATTGTTCTAGGTTATCGCAAAAGATTCGCCAGTAATCAACATTTGTTGACAAAGCTTGGATGTAATCTTGAGGATTAGCACCAACAGCAGCGAATTCTATCCCATAACTGCGGACGAATTCTGCAAATCGAGCATAAGACGCAAGTTGCACTTGATGACCAGCAGCTTGTAAACCTAGCCCTAATGCTATGTAGGGCTGCACATCACCTCGACTACCAATCGCTAAGATCGTAATTTGCATGGGGTTTTCGGTCATCTTGGATAAAAAATAGGCAGATTAATTCTTGATGAAAAGAATTGATGCGCAAATCTAACGCGAGATAGAGGAAAACTTGTTAATCTTCGTGTTTCCTCAATGATTAGGGTTGGCTTTAAGACTTGTATGAAACATTTACAATTTTCTCAATTTATCTTGAACTTATATTTTTTGCTAAATGGTTAGATATACAGAGCAATTGACAAGATTTGTCGCCTATCTAAAGGAGGAAGCGTTATTACGGCTCTTTCGCTAAACATAAATAATTGTAAAAAAATTCTCATGATCCACCCACACCACTAGGAGAAATAATGCAGAGAATTCGGGTTGCTAATGCCCCTTGTTCTTGGGGTGATTTGGGAGTACAAGGGCTTGAGGGTGAAAGTATTGGTTATCAGCAAATGCTGGATGAGCTAGTAGAAACTGGTTACATTGGCACTGACTTGGGCGACTGGGGATATATGCCTACAGATCCAGAACGGTTAACAGCTGAACTTGAGCGTCGCAATCTGACAATCGTTAGTGGCTATGTGCCTGTATCGCTTAAAAATCCAGAATCGCACCAGCAAGCTGAATCGCAAGCGCTCAAAATTGCCCGACTGCTATCAGCAGTGGCACAGACGAGCAACAGTCAAACCATACGTCCTTTCATGGTCGTGATGGATGAAATTGGTGCTGTTCCTGTACGCACGCAGAACGCAGGAAGAATTGAACCTAACATGGAGTTGAGTGAAGAGGAGTGGCGTACTTGCATTGAGGGTGCCCAACGGATCGCACGTACAATTCGCGATGAGACAGGAATGCGAACGACATTCCACCATCATTGTGCTTCTTATTTGGAAACTCCGAAAGAAATTAGTCACTTTTTAGAGCAAACTGACCCAGACTTAATTGGGTTAACTTTAGATACAGGGCACTATGCTTACGGCGCAGCAACAAATGATAAACGGTGCGTGTTAGAAGCTTTTGAGCGTTTTGGCGATCGCATCTGGCACGTCCATTTTAAAGACTGTGACTTGAAAATAGCGCAAGCAGCCCGCGATCGAGGTTGGGATTATTTCGAGGCAGTGCGTCGCGGGTTATTCTGCGAGCTTGGTAAAGGCGGAGTTGATTTTCCCGCGGTTGTTTCTTGGTTGCGCGAACACGACTACGACGGTTGGATTGTTGTCGAACAAGATGTGCTTCCTGGAATGGGTACTCCTAAAGAAAGTGCTCAACGCAACCGAGAGTATTTAAAGAAATTAGGATTGTAAAAAAGTTAGCACCACGCGAAGTGATGCTAAGCCTAATACTTTTTGAGATATAGATAGCATCTCCCCTTTGGAGGGATCTATTGCCGAGAACTTTTATTTGAATCACCGTGTTGTTGCCGCAAGTTGAGCAAAGAAACTGCTACATGATTTTGCGAATTATTGATGGAATTATCGGGAATTTTCTTTTTGAGTCTGCGGACAAATTCGCGAATAACATCTGATTGAGTTCGTTCCACTTGCATGCAATACTGCCTAAGTATTTCTAATTCTTCATCGGAAAGCCTAACAAACAGTCCTTTTTTCATGATCTTGTGTTATCAAAATGATATACATTTATATTGGGTTGCTATTAGTACGGTCTCCACCAACGAAAACTCAGCTAACAATATTTGCCAGCTGCGTTGATGTGTTCTATCGCTAGTATAAATAGTGACTGACATGGTAGGGGCTGAACTATTAGCAAAACATAATGTGCTTTTTGTGTATATGCCTCTGTATTAATTCGCAGGTTGCAGTCAAATTCATGACAATAATCAAAATTGTTGAGATGAAGACACTATCTGAACAATAACGAAAAGTTATCCCCTGAGTATATTGCAATCTTGATTTGAATTTCTGTACGGAACCCAACCGAGACAAAATTCAGTACAAGAATCAATTTTCTCAAAGATCGAGCCATTGGCAGCGATAAGTGTATAACTTGGGATTTCACTATTTGCAAGTGCGATCGCAGTAATTGAAGTCCTTCTACACATACCAAGCCTTTGCTTTCCCCGTTCGGCAAAGCTGTTGCCTAAGCTTAAGCGGTCAAGTGCTTTGCGGTATTTGCGCAGGAGTCAATACGGTTAGGACATGGTAGAGAAACCCAGAATTATTATTCTAATCTCGCTCTCTGACCCATAACCCCTGCTATGTACCGCAGCACGACAACCAAATTGCCAGCAGAGGTTTTATTTCCGAATCACACAACTTGTTGAGTCAAGAGGATTGAAGAGGGTTATGAGTGCCAAGTGGTCAGTCAAGACACAATTACCAGTTCATTACACTGTATTTGAGAGTTTCGACCTGTTCAATCCTGAAAACAACGCACTGTTGTTCGACGGGCAGAATTCAAGCCTACAGTCTTTGCGTCGGGTCGTTGTTGTAGATGACTATGTCGAACGGCTTCATGGAGAACGCATTCACCAGTATTTTCAATATCACGAAATTGAATATCGTCTTTTATCACTTTCTGTATCTGAAGACAATAAGTCGATGGATACAGTTTTTCAAGTTGTTGAAGAACTAAATGCGTTTGAAGTTTCGCGGCGTTCAGAACCTGTCATTGCGATCGGCGGTGGCGTTTTAATGGATATTGTTGGCTTAGCGGCAAACCTTTTCCGACGGGGTATTCCCTACATTCGGGTTCCGACAACATTGTTAGGCGTTGTCGATGCAGCGATTGGTGCCAAAACAGCGGTAAATTTCCAAGGTCATAAAAACCGGATCGGTACATTTTATCCGCCACTCGCCGCTATCCTGGATACAACGCTGTTACAAACATTAAGCGACAGACAAATTAGTAACGGTATTGCAGAGATTCTCAAAATTGCACTTGTTAAAGATGCAGAATTATTTGAGCTATTAGAAAAACATGGCGCAGCCATGCTGAGCAGCAAGTGCCAAAATCCCGAAGCCGTACCTATTATTCGGCGATCGGTGCAAGGAATGTTAGAAGATCTAGAGTCAAATCTTTGGGAGGAAAAACTCGAAAGACTTGTAGACTACGGTCATACCTTCTGTCCAACGCTAGAGCTAAAAGCAGTCCCAAAACTTTTACACGGGGAAGCTGTTGCAGTGGATATGGCAATTTCTGTAATGCTTGCCTATCAAAGAAGTCTAGTAACTTATCAAGAAGTCGAGCGCGTTTATAACTTTATGCGCAGCGTGCGGTTGCCGTTACTGCATCCGATTTGTACGCCTGAACTGCTATACGCAGCATTGCAAAGTACTACAAAACACCGTAACGGATTGCAGCGCTTTCCGTTAACCGTAGGAATTGGTGCAGCACAATTTTTCCACGATATTACTTACGAGGAAATTAAAACAGCCGTAAAAGCGATCGCGCAATTAGAACCGGACGCAGCGAGGCAAACTTCACCGGACACTTTGCTCAACGGAGGAGACCCCTGCACGCAAGTGTCCTCTTTGTAACTCGGATCAACTTTATCGCTTTTATTGCCAAAAACATGACTACAGTCAACGAGACGATCGAATACAACGAGCAACTGAGCCAATATATTCGCAACTTGTTTGTTGTTGAAGATGAAACCTTACAACAAATTCGCGATCGCCCACCCAAAGAGGGCTTACCTCCCCACGATATCAATCCAGAGGAAGGGCGCTTTCTGCAACTACTCGTCCGTGCCAGCAATGCCAAATCCGCAGTCGAATTTGGTACACTCGTCGGCTATAGCAGCATTTGGATCGCCCGCGGCTTAGCACCAGGAGGTAAACTATTTACCTTCGAAAAAGAACCGATGTGCGTAGATATTGCGAAAGAGAATTTTGCCAAAGCTAATGTGGCGCACCAAATAGAAATTCTTTGTGGCGACGCGCACGCATTAGTTGATTCTATTGCTAGTCAAGGACCTTTTGATTTCGTATTCATCGATGCGGAAAAAACGGGCTACATTGATTACTTTGATTGGGCGTTAGAAAATACTCGTTCTGGTGGGTTGATCGTTGCTCATAACGTATTCCTCCACCGCACTATCTTGGATGCGGATACAACCGATGAAGGAGTCAAAGCGATGCAAATGTTCCACAAACACGTTGCTACTTCTAACCGTGTCATGAGTACCGTATTTCCGGCTGGAGATGGAACGCTTGTTGCGGTAACTGCCTAAATTCGTTTTCTAAGGCGCGTAATCATGAAATCACGACAAACTCCCCGCGAGCGAACTTTTGCTTTGCTCAAAAGCCTTGGAACTCTGAGTTTACTTTTATTGGCTTTTCCCTTTTCTTTGAGCGCTGTTGTTGGCGCGCTGCTATGGAGTTCGCTCGCCAGCTTATTTCAAAAGCGCCGCGTGCAGGCGGAACCCAAACGGATTTTACTGACTGGTGCCAAGATGACAAAGTGCTTAACATTGGCGCGATCGTTTCACGCGGCTGGGCATCAGGTTGTCATGGTAGAGACCCACAAGTACTGGTTGTCGGGCAATCGGTTTTCTAACTGCGTAGAAGCATTCTACACCGTGCCTGCACCACAACACGACGCTGAAGGCTACATTCAAGGGCTGTTGAACATTGTCAAGCAAGAAAAAATTGATATGTTCATTCCCGTATCTAGCCCAGTTGCTAGCTACTACGACTCCTTGGCAAAACCCGCACTATCGCCTTATTGTGAGGTATTTGCTTTTGACGCTGAAACGACCAAGTTGCTAGACAACAAGTTTACTTTCAACCAAAAAGCGCATTCTGTCGGGTTGTCTGCACCGAAAACCTTCTTGATTACAAATCCAGAACAAGTCCTTAACTTCGACTTCGCCGCTGACGGTAGCCAGTATATTCTCAAAAGTATTGCTTACGACTCAATTAACCGCTTAGCATTGCTCAAGTTGCCTTGCGCGCCCCAAAAAATGGCAGAGTACGTTCGCAGTTTGCCAATCAGCGAGGAAAATCCCTGGATTATGCAGGAATTTCTCAAAGGGCAAGAGTACTGTACTCATGCTGTCGTTCGAGATGGAAAGTTACTGCTTTACGCATGTTCCAAATCTTGCGACTTTTTAGTCAACTACGAACACGACTACAATCCAGCGATTCTCGATTGGGTGACGCGCTTTGTTAAAGAACTTAACCTGACAGGGCAAATTTGCTTGGACTTCATTCAAGCAGAAGATGGCACGGTGTATCCAATTGAGTGCAATCCGCGAACGAGTACTTGTATTACGATGTTCCATGACCAGCCGAAGGTAGTAGCGGATGCTTACCTCAGCAGTGGTGCGCAAGCATCAAAAGAACCTGTGCAGCCATTACCTGATAGTAAACCAACTTATTGGACATTTCACGAGCTTTGGCGATTACTGACAAAAGTCAAATCTTGGAAAGATCTACAGTATCGGCTCGGTATTATTTTCAATGGCGTAGATCCAGTTTTTCATCCCCGCGATCCTCTGCCATTTCTGGGAGTCAATCACTGGCAAATTCCTTTACTCATTCTCAACAATGTACGTCAACTAAAAGGTTGGGAACGCATCGACTTTAACATTGGCAAGCTGGTGCAGTTGGGAGGCGATTGATTCATCAAGAAAAAACTAGCAGCTTGTTGAGTAGATATCTTAGCTACCTTTCAAGTATCGAACCTACGCAAGAACCTTCTATTACCTTTGTGTTCTTTGTGGTTCTTTCATAATTTTGCCTAAATCCTGAAATATATTTAATTCCTAGCGGAGTTTCAATGACAACAACACTTACTCACAAAACCAATAACATGGAAGCCAAAAAGAAAGTCTTTGGCATGATTCAAGCTTTCTGGGAAAGCCAATGTTTATACGTAGCCACGCGCTTAGATATTTTTAATATATTGTCCGAAGGTCCGCAAAATATTGAAACTCTAGCAGAAAAAACTGCAACCAAAGCAGACAAACTCTACGTTATTCTGCGTGCTTTAGGGCACTTAGGTGTTTTAGAAGAACAGCCAGGAAGAATTTTTGCTGCTACTGAAGTGTCCGATCTGCTTGTGACAAATGCGGGACCTTCGATTGGGCATTTTGCAATGCATATTATAGAACCAGCACAGTGGGACGCTTGGAAGGAGTTAGAAACGTGTTTGCACACCGGTGAAGTGCCGTTTGAGCGTGCTAATGGCAAGACAGTTTACGAGTTCACGCGAGATGAAGAATGGAGTGGCGATGTTTTTATCAAAGCCATGAGTTTTTTAACCGATCATGCGGTTGATGCTTTGCTCGATGTTTTTGACTTTAGCCGCTTTGGTACAGTAATGGATGTCGGTGGCGGTCAAGGTGGACTCATTGCTAAAATTGTCAAGCGCTATGGCTGTAAAGGTATCTTGTTTGACTTGCCGTATGTGACAGAGACAGCACCCGCATATATTGAAAAGCAAGGCGTTGCGGCTGATGCTATCCAAATCGTCACAGGGGATGTTTTTCAAGGGTTGCCAACTGGGGCGGATGCAATCGTAATGAAGTATTTTCTGTCTTCATGGAAAGATGAGGATGCGCTGAAAATATTAAGTCATTGTCGAGAAGCACTGCCAAAACACGGCAAGGTCGTTTTATTACAATGTCTTGTTCCCGATTTGGGCGAGCCAACAGTTTGTCCTGATGGTATTATTCCATCACTGTTTGCAACCCAAATTATGGTGGCAGTTCCTGGCGGTGCATGGCGCACTCAAAAGGAATATGAACGCTTGTTTACAGCGAGTGGTTTTCAACTAGAGAACGTCGTACATACGGGAACGAATCTCTCAGCACTTGAATTTGGTTTAGTTGATTAAATCTTTTGCATGAATCGTCGATGCTTTCCGACTTTCTTCGGGGCTGCATAAATGAAGTGTGACGAGCACGCACCAAGATAAGAGTTTGATGAGTAAAGTCCACCTCCGCGGACTTTGTTTGTCTAAGCGAACTATATCGCAGTCGCATTCCATGCAAGTAGGGGTAGGGTAGGTAAGATGCCTACCCATAAGTCTATTTATCCTATTCACTACAAACAAGCATCTGAGATTGCTCTAGATCGACGACAAGTTGTTGCCACTTTAGCCCAGCTAAGTTATCGCGGACTAGATGCGCGTGACCAACACGTTCAACAGGACCAAGTCCCAAAACCCACATCCCGGCAGCTAACCCGGCTGCAACTCCCGAACTCGCGTCTTCCACAACGAGGCATTCGTGCGGCTGCAAGCCTAACTGTTGGGCTGCGTACAGAAAGACATCGGGGGCTGGTTTATGATGTTCAACACTGTAACCGTCGGCGATCGCATTTAAGCGTTCCGCAATTCCTAAGCGCTGACAAACAAGGCGGGCGTTTTTACTCGATGAACCGATCGCAACTTTAATATCTGCTGCTTGCAATTCATCTAATAATTCAAGTGCCCCTGGTAGTAAATCGGCTGGCGTGAGATTTTGAATTAACTGCTCGTAGTAGCTGTTTTTCCTTACCATCATCTCTTGCAGTTCGGCTTCACTCGCGGTGCGATCGCCCAACAGGTGTAGCAGTGAATCGCGGCGCGACAATCCGCGCATTTGCTCGTTAGCTTGACGATCGAAAGTAATCCCGATTTCATCGGCGAGTTGCTTCCAGGCTAAGTAATGATACTCTGACGTGTCTGTTAAAACACCATCTAAATCAAAGATGACACCGCGCAACGGAGTTATAGGACAGCGATCGCTAAGTGTGCGATTGGGTTTGAACCGGACATTTGGCAGTAAGGGGGAGACTCCCGCACGCAACTGTCCTCCTTGAGTTAATTCCTCAGAATACACTCCTGAGGCTTCCGGTTTGTCTGTTGTCATAAGTACGGCATTGGATGTGATGTCAAACTTGTACCACTGTTGTCGCCATTGCAGCTTAAACTGCAAACGCGTCCAGTGAGATGGTAAATGCGATCGCTCAACAACAGGACCTGCTTCTGTGAAACGCACACCAGCAAAACCAGCAACAACTGCTTGCCATACGCCACCCGCTGAAGCTGCATGAACGCCTTCCGCTGCATTACCGCGCACATCTTTGATATCTACTAGCGCTGCTCGCATAAAATGTTCGTAAGCAGCCGCCGGATCGTCTAATTCACACGCCAAAATTGCATGAATCGCAGGTCCTAACGAAGAACCGTAGGTGTGATCGGTGCG
This sequence comes from Chroococcidiopsis sp. TS-821, assembly GCF_002939305.1. Taxonomy (NCBI): domain Bacteria; kingdom Bacillati; phylum Cyanobacteriota; class Cyanophyceae; order Chroococcidiopsidales; family Chroococcidiopsidaceae; genus Chroococcidiopsis; species Chroococcidiopsis sp. TS-821. Next base: position 1,414,011 of record NZ_MVDI01000001.1, read on the forward strand.
GGGAGTATAGTAATTCCAGTTGGCTTGTAATAGCTGACGTCGCTGTTGGGCGCTCATCTCAGTTTTCAATGGCTGATCTCGTAGCAGGTATAGCAGCATCAATACATCGGGCTGTTTGAGAATTTGCTTTTCATTTGTCCCTTCAACGCCGAGAATCGCCTGCATTGACTGCGTACGCCACTGATAATCTGTCCAATCGATATCTTCTAAGTCAAAGAAGCCTTCAAATTGCTCGATAACTTTTGTATCTGTCGGTTGAGCCACAAACATATGTCGGATAATATGCGACCAGCGCTTGATTCGTTCCGGTCGGATATCTAACTTGTGTGCTAACTCTGTTGCGCGTTCTGGATAGTGCTGCTGTAACCAGTCATATACCGTTAACGCAATTTCCAAATGCCACTGCGCCATGCGGTTGGTAAATGTGTTATTGTCAACGCGCTCGTGGTTTTCATCAGGGCCAATGACATCGCGAATCTCATAACACTGGCGATCGCTGTTCCATTCGACGCGGCTACCCCAAAATACTGCAGTATCGAGGATAATTTCGGCTCCCTCGCGCTGCATCCAATCATCATCGCGCGTTGCTTGCCAGTATTGCCAAACCGCGTAAGCGATATCGGTATTGATATGAACTTCAATGTCACCGCACCAGATGCGTACAGGTTCGCCGTCAGGACCAAATACCCAACGGGGAGTGACTTCATCGCCTGTATTCGCACTTTCCCAAGCAAACATTGCGCCTTCATAACCTGCGGCTTGCGCTTTACGTCTTGCACCTTCTAGCGTGTGGTAGCGATAAGACAGTAAGTTACGCGCGATTTGCGGTTGCGTGAAAGTAAAGAAAGGAACGATAAAGACTTCAGTATCCCAAAAGACGTGACCGCGATACGCAAATCCAGACAGCGTTTTTGCTGGAATACTTACACGGTTGTTATGTCTTGGTGCTGCTGCAAGCAGTTGAAATAAATTGTAACGAACTGCAACTTGGGCGGTGGGGTCACCAGTAATAGTAATATCGCAGTCTTGCCATAACTCATCCCATACTGCGCCGTGGGCTGCAAGTAAAGTTGAATAACTTGGCAAACTCGCTAACCGCTCTTGGGCAGCAGCTACGGGTTGCTCCACATCGAGTGAAGTAAAAACTGTAACAATTTTTTCTAAAGTAACAGTTTTTCCAGGCTGTGCCTGAAATGATGTCGTTAATGTCGGAGTGCCTGGGTTTCCAGTAAATTGAACCGAGGTTGCTTCCGAACACGCGAGTTGAAACGCCATCGCTAATTCGATTCCTGAATGGCTACAGCGCTGGTGTAACCATGCTTGATTGTTGCTACTGCCTTGTGCGAGCCAATCCCAATGCTTGACGCCGTGGTTATCGACGTTGCCATTAATACTAGCCTCAAGAGCGATCGCACCAGTAAAGTCGATGGGTGTAATCTGGCAGTGCAACACTAAGACGCGATCGTCTGCCATACTAATTATTCGCTCAAAGTGGAACTTCACAGTATGTCCACTTGGACTGCGCCACAATACATCGCGGCTGACGATACCCCAACGTAAGTCTAGCTGACGCTGATATTCTAAGAGCTCGCCTTGATTCAAACAAAAGCGATCGCTTCCTATGTATACTGTTAACGGCAACCAATCAGGACAATTCACGAGTTCCGTATGCATTACAGGAACGTCATCGTATACGCCGTTAATCAACGTTGCCGCGCTGGCATTTGGGTAGCCCTCTTCAAAGCTCCCGCGCGTACCAAGATAACCGTTGCCTAAAGTAAACAGTGTCTCCTTATGGTGCAATTCTGCCGGATCGAACTGAGTTTCAAAAATCTTCCAACCGCTGTAGTCCATGACTCGCTCATCTCGCTGGGGTATCGTACAATACAAAAATCTCTCTTTCTAGCATTCCCCTTTAGATAGAGATTCGTAGGGAATTTACGAAAACCGAACTAAAACTATACAAAACGCAACAAAGTGTCATAAAACGTTTCAAGTGCTGGTGGCTCAACACCAAAAAATTTAACTCATCACTACTCACTAGCCACTCATTACTTAAGCTTCGATCACGACTCGCAGATTACCGCGTTTCTTGGCAACGCGACACGCGGTTGTATTGCCTGAGCGCTCAAATTCTAAATCGAGTAAAGTAGGTCCAACACGCAAATTGTGTAGTGATAAAGTATTAATCGATTCTGGTAAAGCAGGGTCAATGATCCGCAAGCAATTATTTTTAGCATCCGGAACAAGGTTGACCATCATTTGTAGTAGCTGAAAGATACTACCTGTCGCCCAAGCTTGCGGCGAACACGCGACTGGATACTGCACTGGATCGTTATCGTTCGTGCGTTCGTAGCCACAGAAAAGTTCAGGCGGGCGTTGATACGGTTGACGTTGCGTCATCTCTAAAATACTTTGAGAAAGTTCCAGCGCTTGATCGATTAATCCAAGCGATCGCACGCCCATCGCAATCATCGAATTGTCATGCGGCCAAACCGAACCGATATGATACCCCATCGGATTATAAGCTGGCGACAAACTGCTCAAAGTGCGAATGCCCCATCCATTAAACATATCCGGTGCGCGTAGCCGTTCGGCAACACTATAAGCTTTTTCCGGTGTCAAAATTCCCAGATGCAGGCAATGACCAGGATTAGAGGTAATACTATCAACTTGCTTGCCTTCACCGTCTAAAGCTAGAGCGCAGTAATCTTGATCGGACATCCAAAAGTCACGATTAAATCGCTCTTTCAAACGATTTGCATCTTCTTGCCAGCGATCTGCTAAGTCGATCCGCTTTTTCATGCGGGCGATTTCTGCTAAGCGGATTTTTGCTGCATAAACATAAGCTTGGACTTCGCAAAGTGCAATTGGACCGTTTGCTAAGTGCCCGTGACGGTCTACGATACAATCACCTGAATCTTTCCATCCTTGGTTAACTAAACCGCGTCGAGACGTACGGAAGTAGCTAAGGTAGCCGGTTTTTTCACATTTGCGGTCGATCCACTCCATCGCGGCTAGCGCATTCGACCACAGTTGCTCTAGGGTTTCGTTATCGTGCGTCCAAGCGTAGTATTCCGCATAGAGCATCAACCACAAAGGAGTTGCGTCGATGGTGCCGTAGTACGGTGTATGGGGAACTTCTTGGCAACGCGCCATTTCACCCATACGCAACTCGTGCAATATTTTACCAGGTTCTTCTTCGCGCCACTCGTCTTCTACTTTACCTTGGTAAGCGGCGAGAATCAAAAGTGTTTCGCGCGCGATCGCCGGATTCAACATTAATGTTTGAGAAGCCGCGATCAGCGAGTCGCGCCCAAACAATGTTGAAAACCAAGGAACTCCAGCTGAGACAACTTTGCAATTACCAAAGTTTTTCCCAATTGACTGTCGTAAAAGATACAAATCTTGTTCGGCGCGTTCGATAGTACGGTTAAAAATGACTTTGTCAGAGCGAATTTGCGTAATATGTTGTCGCCAATTTTGCTCTTCTAATAATTCAGCCGCTTTTGCTTGCACGAGCGTCGTCGGAGCGCTGACTGTAGAAGCTGGCTGACGATCGGTTAACATTTGTAGCCGATAGCCTAGCTTCTGCGTTTGGTGCGAAGCTAATTCCAGTTGCCAAATTGCAGTATAACCTTTGAACAGCTTTGGCTTGAGATACTGAAACTGAATGCGCGATTCCATCAGCAACCCATCTAAGCCTTGATAGGCTAAAGTTAGTTCTTCTTGTTGACACAAACGGTAAGCAGATGCACCGTCACGCGAGGCTTGATCGCTAATTGGTTGTGCCAGGCGCAATAACTGACCGCGTTTTTCCCGCCGAAACCCCCGAATTTCAAATAAATCAATAAAATCGGCGTCAAAGCTGAGGCTAAGTTCAAAGCTTACCGAACTAGTACTGTAATTTGTGATTTCGATTTCTTCAAACAGTGCGCCACCCAGCGCAATTTCTCTGCGAATTCCCAGCGCATCAGCGGTTAAACGGTCTTCAATGGTCGGATTTGTACACAGAATTGACAGCAAAAAGCCTTTATCAGCGGTGCTGCTAAGCAGGACAGGCGATCGCCCTTCAATTTGCATCTCTAGCCGACTAAGAAAGCGAGTATCATTGCAAAAAAGTCCCATACTAGCTTTCTGTTCGTCAACAACACCCAAACAGCCAGAAATATTTCCGAGCGTATCAGTGACTAGAAATAAATCGTCGTCTTTGACTGTAAGTGTTGGTTGCGGTCGTTCACTTAATACACAGGGCCATTCAGGAATAGGTAACTGGTGTGCTGGAACAAAAATTCTTCCGTCCAGATCGAGTCTGTCTGTTGTCATCAGCGTATCTGGTGTCATGCCAAATATTTCCGCTTCCACAATGATTTGTATATCTTCTCGCGCTGTTACTTGCCTTTACAGTGTCTGACCTAGCCAAACAACTGTTTTGCTCATTCTTCACGAGCTTTTTCCGACAAAGATTTAAGGATGAAATCTATTAGTTGAGAACAATAGAATAAAAACTTAACATATAGTTCATATCAACACGTCTGGCGTTTGCTGAGTTGACGTTAGCATTTGCTATAGCAATTTAGAGCAATAGAGAAATTTTTGGGCTTTCAAATTTACTTCTCTGCTCGAATGTAACTTATTTTCATAAACTATTGTAAATAAATTTAAGAAATTTATCTGCTGTTACGTCAAATCTATTCAACCGCAAGCAAGAAGTCAAAAGTCAGTAGCAACTTCTTACAATGACTTTTGACTTTCAAATTACATTTTGGCTAACGTGCTGCAATTGTCAAGACAATACCATTTGGAACGCTTTCTCGTACTCATCGGTCATTGCCTGAACGCTAAAATGGTTAACAACATAGTCTCGGCAAGTTTGTCGGTCGAGTTTTATTGCTTCTGGAATTGCCTCAATCATTTTTTCCAAAGAATGACAGACGAAACCTGTTTTGCCGTGCGCGATGACTTCCGGTACCGAACCGAGTCCCATACCAATAACTGGTGTACCTGTTGCCATAGATTCAATCATCACTAAGCCAAACGGCTCGCGCCAGGTAATCGGAAATAGTGTAACGGTAGCTCCGCTGAGTAATTCTACTTTTTGTTCGTGGGACACTTCACCTAAATACTGAATCTGCTCGCCATCAATTTCCGATTCTATTTTTTCCCGATAAAAGTCGCGGTCAACAGCATCAATCTTGCCCGCCATTTTTAGCGGTAAACCAGATGCGCGCGCAATTTGAATTGCTTGTAGAGGTCCTTTTTCTGGTGAAAGTCTGCCGACGAAAGCAAGATATGCAGGTTGTGCGGGTGTAGGTTGGAAGGGATAAACAGCAGTATCTATGCCATTATAAACTGTGTGAATGTAGTTCAACCCTAAGCGAGGTTCTCGTTGTGCCTCGCTGATACTGATGTAAGGTTGCCAAGCAAAACGCCGAAACATCTTTTCATTATCAGGCGTAAAAATACCGTGCATTGTGTGTACAGTTGGCGTTTTGACAAAATGAGTGTACGGCAGCGCTGCACAGCCAACATGCGAATGAATGATATCAAAGTGATGCGCTGAGCTATAAACTTCAGATAACATTAGCTGTTCATAAATTCCTGGCTCTCGAATACTCGGATCGAGCCGCAAAGCTTGCTCGTGTACTGATACTAAGTGTGCTGTTGTAATCGAGTCACCAGAGGCAAACAAAGTTACCTCATGACCGCGGCGAACCAACTCATCGGTCAACAAACTGACAATGAGTTCGATACCACCATAGCGAAAGGGCGGAACACGCTCCCATAGAGGAGCAACTTGGGCAATTTTCATTACTAGGTATGCACCAATAACAGGATCATTAACTGAACTGGCATTAAACTTAATGCCAATATAATTTGCTTGTACTTGACAAAGCACTACCTTCTTTATGCAGATATACCACTAGAGGGATGCCGCCTGTACAAGTTTTTTAAGTAACAATGTAAATTTCAGAATTGTAACTTGAGTTATGTCACTTTGACAGTAGTCTAGCGATGGATCGACTAAAGGAAGAAAAGAAACGTGAAATGGGAAAGTTGATATTTTTGCCTAATTCTTAGAAAAAATTACGATTATGGGCAACGCAGCTAGCACTAAGCTCGGTAGGATAAGTTGATAGAGAACTCTTAATTTAAGCCAAGAATGGTTACGCTTCCGCTACAAAAACTTATAGTAATTGGAAAATAAAGATGTTGCCGGATAGCTATGATGGCACAAGAGAGCGGTGGGAGATTCAGGTGCAGTGAGAGAGAAAGACCGCATGAGTATTAAGACTTCGGTACTGAGCGAGCTACTGCAAGCCTTACCTCAACTGCGAACTCAAATTTATTTCAAATCTTCCTTAACGGCGCTGTCGCATGCCATGGAAGATCAGGTACTAGCTGCAACGACAGAAAACCCATTGCTAGTTGCGAGTTTTCAACGGGAAAGTTTTTATCGCCAGGAAGCAAATCGCTACCGCCGACTCGCGCAAAAAAGCAATCAGGTTTATGTTCTTGCGGCAGCAGAAACCGATTTTGCAAGTGCATCAGAAGAATATGAGACGATCGCTTTCGATCCGTATGAAGATGCGTTACGCCATGAGTGGCATTTAGTCGTTATTTCGCAGCACTATACAATATGTCTTGTATGCCGCGAACGACAAAATCCAGCACTAGAGCTATATTCAGCAGAATTGCCTGTTAGTTTTGACATGGACCCCGCGCGTCAATTTGAGGGAATTTGGACGTCAGACCGCGAAGCAAGTCATATTGCCGCTGATATTTTGCTACAACGGATTTTAACGTATCGACCGGAATTACGAACGAAAATTAACCAAGCACAGCGCGACTTTGGTCTATTACGTTTTTCGAGTCGCGCGTCTTCATCAACGCCGACGCGCAAGCTCGTCGGGAAGCAACAGCGCTCATCGCAGCGTGTTGACTCAGATCCTTTTGTGCAGCGCTTAGTCACTTATCTGCAAGCGAGTCAATACAAGTTGCTCAAAGCGTACGGTTCGATCGCATTACAAGAGCGCAAAGAACGTTTGGTAAACTCGATTACTGCGGCAATTCGTCGCGGTAGCGATAGCGGTCAGCCACTACATCCACAAGAAATTTTGAAAGTAGCTGTACAGCAATTAGGCAAAGCAGTTTATGCGAGTCGCTGCTTAATTTATCGCGCGCAATCAACAGATGCTATGGCAACAATTAGCCATGAGTTTGTCAGTTCTACAGGAGTATCGCCGCTGAGTGGAAAAATGCTCCTTTTAAAGCAAAATCCTTTATTTCAAGAAGCTGTACAGCAGCAAGAGCGAGTTTATGTTGCTGATACACAAAGTGACGCTCGCATTGGCAATTCTCAGGTTTTGGCAACTTTTGTTAAGCAATGGGCAATTCGGTCGTGGTTAATGGTGCCAATATTGTATCAAGGAAAATTGTTAGGCATGATTGAGTTACATCATTGTGGGGAGACAACCTACCAATGGCAAAAAGATGATATGGCCTTGGTAGAAGCGATCGCAACCCAAATCGGTGCTACCTTAATCCAAGCTGAAGCCTATGCCAACCTAGAAAACCTCAATCAGCAGTTGGAAGCTTTAGACCGTACCCGCAGCAATTTGATTGCGATCGCAGGTCACGAATTACGCACGCCGCTCTCAACGATCCAAGTATGTTTAGAAAGTCTTGCCAGCGAACCTGATATGCCGCTTGAGCTACGGCAAGTCATGCTCAACACTGCCTTAGGCGACTCGGAACGGATGCGGAAGTTAATTCAAGACTTTTTGACGCTTTCTAACTTAGAAAGTGGTCGCATCCAATGGCATCTTGAGTCTTTACCGCTCGAAGAGTGTATCAGCTTGGCAATTAGCCGCACGCGTACGCGGATCAATACGGAAGATTTGCCGGAAATTGCGATTCAAATTCCTCAAGAATTACCGTTAGTGCGAGTTGATGGCGATTGGCTCGTCGAGGTCATTTCCAAACTTCTCGATAACGCTTGTAAATTTACGCCAGCTGATGGTCAAATTACGATCGCGGCGCGCTGTAATGACAGTCAAATGCTCGAAGTAATCGTCGCTGACACAGGACGCGGGATCGAACCTAACCGCTTAGAAGTCGTCTTCGATCGCTTTTATCAAGAAGAGGGAGCGCTACGCCGTACCGCAGGTGGCACAGGCTTGGGGTTAGCAATTTGTCGTCAAATTGTCAATAGCTGGGGCGGTCAAATTTGGGCAGAGTCTGCGGGCAAAGATCGAGGCAGCCAATTTCACTTTACGGTTCCGATTAGTGAAAATCGTCCCGAGCAAATGTCATTAGTGACGAGTGGTTAGTAACTAGTTTCTCGTCAAGAATTTTAAGGGGCGGGGAGTGAGTGACTAGTGATGAGTTTTGAGTTGTGGCAAGTGCTCGGAGTTGGGCGGCAATTATTTTGAGTTCTTAGTTAACCCTCATTTGTCATTCGTAATTATTTATTTTTTCCTACCCACCTGCCTACTTGCTCTCTCGCTTTTTTGCCCCAACTGTAACAGTTCCTAACATAGTAGTGAGACAAGGGCGATCGCGGTGCTACGATGCCCTAAAAACCTCAAGGAAGTTAACTTATGGCAGAAGAACTTTCGGGTCAAACACCAATTTTCGGTGGTAGCACCGGCGGATTATTAACAAAAGCATTTCGAGAAGAAAAGTACGTCATTACATGGACGAGTCCCAAAGAGCAAGTTTTTGAAATGCCTACGGGTGGTGCTGCCATCATGCGGCAAGGTCCCAACAAGCTGGAACTTGCGCGTAAAGAGTATTGCATCGCGTTAGGAGGGCAACAATTACGCGCCAAATTCCGGATTACAGATTATAAAATTTACCGCGTTTATCCTAATGGCGAAGTTCAATATCTCCATCCAAGTGATGGCGTTTTCCCTGAAAAAGTCAATGAAGGTCGTCAGAAAGTTGGCTACGTTGACCGTAATATTGGGAAGAATCCCGATCCGGCTAAGTTGAAGTTTAGTGGAATGACTACCTACAACGCGCCAGGACCAAAATCCAGCGAAGCTGGAAAAGGCTCTCAAGATACTAAATCTGGCTCGCTGCCGCGACAAGGTATCGAGATGTAAGCTATCTTTGTCTCATTCAGGAGGGGTTTTCTTGACTAAGCCCTTCTTTGGAATAGATTCAAGAACCTTAATTTTCACCTCTTAGTCATAAGTCAGAGCCGGAAGCTAGAGTTATTAACAGCAACACTCTGCCTTCTGGCTTTTATGCTGGCGTGCAGAATTTATTGACAGCTACCCTGTTTTACCCGTATACCAAAAGTTGGTCACGCATCCTTTGACCTTCGACTTGCGACCTCTCATTCTTTATGGTTTTTCCTAGTTTTTCCGAGTTCTCAGCTTTAGCTCAGCAAGGCAATTTTGTGCCAGTTTATCAAGAATGGGTTGCTGATTTAGACACACCAGTTTCTGCTTGGTACAAGGTTTGTTGGAATCAGCCGTATAGCTTTTTGTTGGAATCGGTAGAAGGTGGCGAGAACATCGGACGCTATAGCTTTGTTGGCTGCGATCCGCTGTGGATTTTAGAAGCTAGGGGAAATCGGACAACACAGCGCCATCGAGATGGTTCAGAAACTGTTTTTGAGGGCGATCCTTTCACAGCTTTAGCCGAGTGTTTAGCGCCGTATCATCCCGTGAAGTTACCGCAACTTCCACCAGGAATTGGTGGTTTGTTTGGATTTTGGGGATATGAATTAATTCGCTGGATTGAACCGCGAGTTCCAGTTCATGAAGCAAGTGAGACAGATTTACCTGATGGGTTGTGGATGCAGGTCGATCATCTCTTGATTTTTGACCAAGTCAAGCGCAAAATCTGGGCGGTTGCTTATGCCGATCTACGCGAGGCGCAAGGTGATTTGCAGCAAGCATATCAACAAGCCGAAAACCGCGTGACTCAAATGGTAAGCAAGCTACAGCTACCTTTATCATCTAAAGACACTGTTTTAGAATGGACTCCCCCAAGTACTAGTAATACTCCTAAGCTAGACTATACGAGTAACACGTCGCGAGCGGTCTTTTGTGCCAATGTTAAAAAAGCAAAAGAATATATTCATGCTGGCGATATTTTCCAAGTTGTCCTCTCGCAGCGATTGTCTACTAAATATTTAGGCGATCCGTTTTCGCTGTATCGTTCTTTACGCCTAATTAATCCTTCGCCCTACATGGCTTATTTTCACTTCCATGATTGGCAAATTATTGGTTCGAGTCCCGAAGTGATGGTCAAGGCGGAACGCGATGAAAATAACAGTTTGATAGCAACAGTACGACCGATCGCCGGAACGCGCCCGCGTGGAAAAACACCGCAAGAAGATGCGGCTTTAGCAGAAGATTTATTGCACGATCCAAAAGAAGTGGCAGAACACGTGATGCTGGTTGATTTAGGGCGCAACGATCTCGGACGTGTTTGCCGAAGCGGTACGGTTAAAGTTGACGAATTGATGGTAATCGAGCGATATTCGCACGTGATGCATATCGTCAGCAATGTTGTAGGTGAACTTGCACCTGGACAAAGTGCTTGGAATTTGCTCAAAGCTTGCTTTCCCGCAGGGACAGTCAGCGGTGCGCCAAAGATTCGGGCGATGGAAATTATTTATGAATTGGAAAAATGCCGTCGCGGTCCTTATTCGGGTGCGTATGGTTACTACGATTTTGAAGGACAACTCAATAGCGCGATCGCAATTCGCACGATGATTGTCCGTAACCAAACTGTGAGCGTACAAGCTGGGGCGGGTTTAGTTGCGGATTCTGACCCTGATAAAGAATACGAAGAAACCCTGAACAAAGCCAGGGGTCTTTTAGAAGCAATTCGCTGTTTGCGCCCTTAAAAAAATCATGGGGAGGCGATCTTCTTTATCTCATTGATTAATAATCTCGCATGCTGTAATCTCTACCCGCTTTATCAGAAGTGATTGCCAAAGTTGCACCTAAGATGAGAAACGTGAAGCAAGCGACGTAGAATGCTAAGGAACTATTATTAATAGTTGCACTTTCAATGTAGCGTTCGTAATCTTCTGTAAATCTTGCGGCTGCCATGCCAGTATAGTGCAACGATAGAATACCTGCACCCATAATGAGTGCGCTAATAATCAACTGTGGTCTTTTACTGACATTATGAGTTTGACGCCGGAATTTGATCGACAATTTTAATGCTACTAATGACACAACAACAGCAAGCACTACTGAAAGTAAAAATAAAATTGGATCGTAACGAATGACTGCAGTCATTTGCATTGCTGCCATTCCAAGATAGTGCATCACCCCAATCCCAACCCCCATCAAAACGGCACTGGTCAATAAAGTTGTTAAACTAACACGAGGTCGGCTCACAAGCGATAGTGACAAACCAGAGGCAAATATGGCTGCGAGTAGAGATACTAATGTAATGGGCAAATTGTAACCAATAGGAATTTGTTGTGCTGAGCTATGTAATGAGAAAGCCAGCATTGCAATAAAATGCATTGACCAGATACCTGTTCCCATGGCGATCGCACCTCCTACTAACCATACTTTACGGTCAGCGCCTTGAGAAGTTGCCACTCGACCAGCTAAATCGAGTGCGGTGTAAGAAGCAAGTACAGCAATAAATGCTGAGACAATAACTAGATAAGGGTTGTATGTAACTGTCATTTTTCTTTATCGTATTGCGCAAAAAAAACGTATGATGTTCTCTATTCGAAAACTATTTCAAAACTATAAGCCTGACTATTAATTGCAGATAACAACTTCACCTGGATCTACAAAATACGTACCTAATCTAGCTACTACTTACTAACTCTTCTAGGTAAATTTCACTGAATTTTAGTTATTTATTCTAGCCATAACAAGTTTTCTTAAGTAGATTTACGTAAATCGTAAAGGTATCTTTATTTTTTACAATTGAGATGAAGCGATGAAGTTTTACATTGTAGATGTTTTTGCTCAAAAGAAATATGCAGGTAATCAACTTGCAGTTTTTGTAGAATTAGGTGTTCTCTCAACCCAGGAAATGCAGAAAATTGCTAAGGAGATGAACTATTCGGAAACGACTTTTATTACCTCTTTAGATATGCAAGAAGGAGGTTACCCTGTACGAATATTCACACCAGAACAAGAACTACCTTTTGCCGGACACCCGACCTTAGGAACAGCTTACGTACTGCAGAAAGAAATTAGTCTCCCTATCAAGCAGATTATCTTGAACTTACAAGTTGGAAAGATACCTGTAACTCTTCATTATCAGGATGAAAATATAGAAGAATTGTGGATGCAGCAGAAACCGCCTACCTTCGCTCAAACATTTACAGCCGAGACACTAGCCCCAATTTTAAATCTAGATTTAGAGGAAATTGATTTAGGATATCCTATTCAAGAAGTATCGACAGGAATCTCATTTATTATTGTTCCTTTGAAAAAGCTCTCAAGCTTAAAGAAAATTAAAATTAATCGAGATAAATATTTTGAACTAGTCAATCAAACTCAAGCAAAAGCAATTCTTGCTTTTTGCCCAGAAACAAATAAGCCGGAAAACAACTTAGCTGCTAGAGTATTTGCTGATGCTGTTGGTGTTCCAGAAGATCCTGCTACTGGAAGTGCGAATGGCTGTCTAGCTGGGTATTTAGTCAACTATTCCTATTTTGGCGCTGAATCAATCGATGTGCGTGTTGAGCAAGGATACGAAATTGGCAGACCTTCACTACTATTATTAAAAGCTGAGAAAAATGAGACAGATATAAAAGTTTTTGTAGGTGGTAAAGTAATTATGGTTGCTCAGGGTCAGTTTGTTTAACTGTAATAAAAGCCAATGGCGCTTGAATTAAAAGAACGCTTATTTACTCATTTGCAACAAATTGTACGCGATCGCGACCCTTATTTGGCAACAGCAGGGCATTTTTTTGTTCAACAATACATCTATCAACAGTTAGAAAAATATGGACCTGTAGAAATTTTTGAATTTACTGTCCGAGGTAAAACGCACCAAAATTTGATTTTAAATCTACCTGGTAAACAGCATGGCTTTCCGATTTTAGTCGGCGCCCACTACGATGCAGTACCTGGAACGCCAGGCGCTGACGACAATGCTACAGGTGTTGCTGTTTTATTAGAACTAGCGCGAATTTTTGCAAACGAACCTGCAAAGCATCCTCTACGTTTAGTTGCGTTCGATCTTGAAGAATATGGCTTACTTGGTAACTCTGGTGCTTCCGAGTACGCAGCTTACTTATGCCAACAAAATCAACAACTACGGTTAATGATTTCGCTAGAAATGTTAGGTTATTGCGACTCTACCCCAGGGTCACAACAGTACCCAATTTCTTTATTAAAAAGATTATATCCAAATTGCGGTAATTTTATTGGTTTAATTGGTAATCTACCAACAATTTTTGACTTAATTTACCTTAGCCGCAGTATTCGTCAAATTGGAGTACCAAGTGAATGGCTACCTGTATTTAATAAAGGTTCAATTGTTCCACAAACTCGGCTAAGCGATCACGCACACTTTTGGGATCGAGGCTATCCAGCAATGATGATTACAGATACTGCTATGCTACGCAATCCACACTATCATAAAGCGAGTGATACGATTGAAACTCTGAACTTGGATTTTCTTGCAGGTGTTTGTCTGGGATTATCGCAAGGGTTACGCTGTTTATGATATTTACAATACTGTTGCTTTTAGAGCGACACAGCTAATCGCTATCTATCAAAAATCTAACTCGTCTTGTTTATCTATGTTTTCAAACTGCTTTGCAGACAATCGCCAACTTGTTGTCGTTTCTACTTGTAATGAAAGTTCAGCCATCAGCTCTTTAAGTTCTTTTTGCAGCTTTTGTGTTAAAGTGATTGGAAAATTTAGCGATAATCCATGTTGTTGAGCTACTGCGGCTAGTTGAGAAAATTCAACTTTTGTTATTCGGCGCTGCGATCGCGATAATTTTAAACAATCGGTTTCAGAAATTTTCTGAGCTTGCATTGCTGATTTCAATCGCGTTTCTATATGCTCAAATTCCGAACTAAGTAAATGTAGCTGTTGCTTAAGTTGCAAGTATCGCCCAGCCAAAGACGTTAAATCTTCTGTTTCAGGATTCGGATACGCAACTGCTTGCAATTGCAAAAGTTTTTGATGCACCATTGCTAAATAAACAGGATCCATTTTAGCGTAGTGAAGTTGTAAATTGCTTAAAGGTCGCTGTCCCCAATCGCTTGTTTGCTCAGTTTTATCAATGTTTATATGGTACAAAGCATCTACTAAAGTTTTTAAGGAGAAATTAGGTAACGGCAAAAGATAATACGGAATATTCTTTGCCATTTCTAAAGTACAAGTTACATTTTTTGCTTGGTTTTTACCGAGAAACTTTAAATCATAGCTAGCTTGATGAAAGACCTTTTCAATAGTATGATTGCACATGATACTTTCGATAAAATTTTTAATAATCTCAGGTCGATCAAGTACATCTAAAATGACGACTGTTTCTCCTGAAATATCGCTACCGTCTTTCAAAATCTGAATCAAGGACAAGCGAGGTTTTTGAGTGTTAAAATCGGCTATTTCTGTATCAACCCAGAGTATTTTGGCTTGACTGTATTGCGTAACTAAAGCACTGATTTCGTCTGCATTTCTCAAATAAAGCATTAGAAAAATATAAGTTAAATGAACTTAAATACGAGTTTTAATTCTCAATTTTTTTTATAGTATTGTGACACAGATTGTATAAACTTGCTCTAAACAAGTAATTATTACTTATTTCACTATGAAAAACATTAATTCAAATAATCAAAAAGAATTAAAAACTAACAGTCAATAAATGAATAATAGCTATTTAAGTTAATCCAGACCTAATAGTTAAAAACTCTCAATACAACCGAGCAGCAGTTTTCTAACTAGTAGTTAGTTATAGTAGCAAATCGCTGTAGGACATTGAACTCACGGCGGTAATAACTACCGTGAGCCTTGACAATTTTCACGTTCTTTTTTAGGCTAATTGAGCATAAACGCAGGTAGGCACCAAGAGCTTACAACTGCTGTGCGATAGCTTAGCGTGTTCTAGTAAGCGCCATTGTTTTTTGGCATGATGACAACTCCAATCGTTTTCATGATGACCCACAGATCAAGCCAAAAGTTGTGGAACTTGACGTAGTATAGGTCTATTTGAATTCTACGACTGTAAGGAATGTCATTACGTCCTGAGACTTGCCATAGTCCTGTAATTCCTGGCTTAATCGTCAAAACTTTGTCGATATGAGAGCCATACATATACAGTTCTTGGGCTACTAAAGGGCGAGGACCGACAACGCTCATGTCTCCTTTGAGAACATTCCAAAATTGGGGAAACTCATCTAGACTCGTTAATCGTAAGAAGCGACCGATTTTTGTAATTCTTGGATCTTGTTTCAGCTTGAAATTATCGGCAAATTCTTGTCGGAGATGAGGTGATGTTTCCATCAGCTCTACTAACATTTCGTCAGCATTTGTTACCATTGTCCGGAATTTGATGCATCCGAATGGCTTGTAGTTTTTTCCAACTCGTTCTTGCACGTAAAAAATTGGTCCTTCAGAACTATACGCAATGAGTAACGCCAACAAGAGATAAACCGGAGAAAACAAAATCAGAACCGATAGCGAGAAGACCACATCAAACAGCCTTTTGATAAACTCTCGATTGGCAAAATTAAGCCGTACATCGATCAACAGTTGCTTGGCAAACGTCAAAGCTAATAGCGATCGCCACAACTTGTTTTTTTCGCTGGGCGATCGCTTCTGAAGACCAGATTGCACAAAAGCCCGTAATTTTTTGCCTGAGAGGAGTGAATGGGCAGTCATTTTACTCCTTAACAATCCACACCACACTTAGTCCCGATTTTAAAGCCTGACGACGCCAGGTATCCTGAATTTGATCCCAGAATCTTAAATAGGATTTAAAGATTGGGGATCAAAAAACAGTAAAAAGCCAACCAAAGTTATACTGAATGGAGCATAAGTACAGCCAAGATATTACGTCAACCCGATAGGTGCTGATTTTTTGTACTGTAATCTTGCCACGAGTTTTGTAGAAATGCGAGAAACTTGTCTCGAAAGACCTGTGCTGCGAACTGAGTCGCGTGAGTGCGAATCCACTCCGGCTGAAACATTTTTTGACAAGCTTCAAAGTTTTCAATAGCCTCGATTAACGCTGCTTCGGTTTGGGTTGTAAAAAATATACCAGTTCCTGTATCAGGATATTGGCTAATGGAACGCACGGTCTCTAGCGCGCCTCCCGCAGCGTAAGCAATGACTGGAGTACCGCAAGCTTGAGCTTCTACAGGTGCAATCCCAAAATCTTCATAAGCTGCATAGACAAACGCTTTTGCCGCAGCCATGTACTTTTCCACAACTTCATTTGGCTGTTCTCCTAAAACTCGAACGTTTGATTGTGCTAATTTGCGAATTTGTTTGAGTTCAGGTCCAGTACCAATCACGACTAAAGGTTTTTTAAGTTGGTTAAAAGCACGCACAATCAACGATACTTTTTTGTAACTGACTAAACGGGAAACAGTTAAATAAAAGTCTTGCTTTGTGCTGACCAGGGGAAACCGTTCAATATTTACTGGTGGGTAAATTACGGTTGCTGGGCGGCGGTAGCAGCGCCAAATCCGGCGTGCGGTGTTTTGTGAATTGGCAATAAAGTAATCTACGCGATTTGCGCTTAATGTATCCCACTGGCGCATTCGATGAAGGAGGTATCGCGTTAAAACTCCTGGTAATCCCCGACCACTGGGGCTACTGCGAAGATAATCGAACGTCAGTTCCCAAGCAAAGCGCATTGGAGTATGGCAATAGCATACATGCATTTGTTCTGGACTTGTTAAAACTCCTTTAGCAACTGTGTGCGAAGAGGAGATAATGACATCATAAGCACGCAAATCTAACTGTTCGATTGCTAGTGGCAACAGCGGTAAATACTTCTGTACGCCATTGCGTGCAAAGGGCAAATACTGCAAAAAGGTTGTTCCTATAGGGCGTTGAAACAGATAGCTGTTAGGATTAGTTGATTCAAAGTCGATTAATGCATACAAATCAGCATCAATATGCTTGAGAATTTCTTGGACTACGAGTTCTGAACCACCAGTAGCTTTAGGTGTGAGCCACTCATGGACAAGTGCATATTTTAAAGCCACAGCTATTCACTAAAAGTTCGAGGTTTGGGTAGGCGTTTTGTACTTGAATCAAGCAATTCCTATATTTTTGTGCTTGGCAATCGAAGGCATGACGCTGTTGTTGAAAAATAAGTTCCAAGCTGATAGCGCAACCTGATAATCTCATAGAAAATTACGTTTGCAGCACAAGGAAGCAAGACAATGCGAATTTTGATTATGGGTGGTACGCGATTTATTGGCGTGTACCTGACACGAAAACTTGTTGCCCAAGGGCATGAGGTTGTCTTATTTAATCGGGGGAATCGACCGCTTCCCGTCGCAGGAGTCACGCAAATCACAGGCGATCGCACGCAGCCTGAAGAATTGAAAGAAAAACTATCTGCACAAACCTTTGACGCTATTTTTGATAATAACGGGCGCGAACTCAGCGATACCCAACCTTTGGCAGAAATCTTTAAAGATCGCGTGCAGCATTTTGTCTATATGAGTTCAGCAGGAGTGTATTTGCCCTCTGACCAGATGCCGCATCAAGAAGGCGATGCCGTAGATCCCAAAAGCCGCCATCGCGGTAAGCACGAAACCGAAGCTTTTTTGGCTAAAATCGGCGTTCCCTTTACAGCAATTCGTCCAACTTACATTTATGGTCCGCACAATTACAATGACTTGGAAAGCTGGTTTTTCGATCGCATCGTTCGCGATCGCCCAATTCCCATTCCTGCTAACGGATTATATATAACGCAGTTCGGTCACGTAGACGATCTGGCGCAAGCGATGTGTCAAGTTTTAGGTTCTACACAAGCCATCGGCGAAATTTATAATATCTCCGGCGATCGCTATGTCACATTTGACGGATTAGCCCGTGCGTGTGCTGTGGCAGCTGGCAAATCACCCGAAGCAATACAAATCGTCCACTATGACCCCAAACAATTTAATTTTGGCAAGCGAAAAGCTTTCCCTATGCGCGTACAACATTTTTTTGCAGCGATAGATAAAGCAAAAGCTCAACTCAACTGGCAACCAAAATACGATCTCATTTCGGGTTTAAAAGACTCGTACCACAACGATTATCTTGTATCAGGTCGCGACGCTGCTGAAGTTGACTTTTCAACAGATGACGAAATTTTATCGGTTACAGGCAGTAAATAAATTGCCCCAGAAATCAGCGTGAGGGCGACCGCTACCCAAAACGCACTCAGTGAAAGTAACTGCCAATGAACGGGTAAGGGCGCAATCAAAAGTGCGATCGCGGCTATCTGACTCACCGTTTTCAGTTTGCCCCAAAAGTTAGCGCCAGTAATCGCGGTAGTGCCCGTTAAACTAGGAGTCACGCGCCAGCCTGCTATGGTTAACTCCCGTGCCAAAATCAGAAAGACGCCCCATGCAGGCACTTGTTCTAGCTTAATTAAAGGTAGCAACGGCGCGAGTATCAAAAGTTTATCAACTAAAGGATCGAGAAATTTGCCTAATTCAGTAATTTGATTGAGTCGACGGGCAAGGTATCCATCAACCCAATCGGTCATTGCTGCTACTAAAAAAATACCGACACTCAACCAACGAGTGTCAGGAGTAGGATTTTCTAAACAAAAAAGTAAAACTGGCAACGCAAGTAGGCGCGACAGTGTCACCCAATTGGGCAAGGACATGAGCAAGGTAAGAATTGAACACCCAGGAGTTAGGGTAATATAAAACCCTTAGCGATTGCTAGTAACTTCGTGCGTATTATTACGCAAAAGAACTTCGAGAGAATAGAAAAACGCGATCGCACCTTGTTTTTTTGCTTTCTATCTGGATTCAGCTAAATTTCAGAAGTATAACTTCTTTATATAAAATTTATACCTAGCGAATTTCCTTGATTCCTTGATGAAGATTCGCCAAAACATCACTCAAAATGAGATTGCAGAAGCTTTGAGCAACTATATTTAAAAGAGTTTACGTAATTCTACTGAAATAGAGTACAAAGTAGTTGTGACGATGTTCCAAGCCGAATCTCCAACATCCAATTTGTTAACACAAGAAGTTCACCCCTCCGTTAACTCAGTATTTAAACGCTTATTAGATATTGCTGGCAGCTTAGTAGGACTATTTATTTTAATGCTTGTATTTGTACCTGTGGCGATCGCAATTAAGTTGGATAGCCCAGGACCAATTTTTTTTCGCCAAGAACGCTACGGACTGCACGGACGCAAGTTCTACATTCGTAAGTTTCGTTCGATGGTAGTTAATGCTGAACAGTTAAAATCGCTAGTGAGTAACGAAGCTTCAGGACTGATCTTCAAAAACGAACGCGACCCCAGAGTAACGCGTGTAGGGCGTTTCTTGAGAAGTTCGAGTTTAGATGAGTTACCACAATTTTGGAATGTCTTAGTTGGTGAAATGAGCTTAGTGGGCACTCGTCCACCAACAGGTGATGAAGTAGCGCAGTACAACGAGCGTCACTGGCAACGATTGAATGTCAAGCCTGGTTTAACTGGTGAATGGCAAGTCAGCGGTCGTTCGAATATCAAAGATTTTGAACAAGTCGTTGACCTCGATCTGCGCTACCAAAAGCAATGGCATCCTTTATACGATCTTGCGATCATTGCCAAGACAATATACGCGATCTTTGCCAAGGTAGGAGCTTGCTAGAAAAAGCAAGGTTTCGTTTGTGCGATTAAATTTGAGGTGAATCACAACTCTTATTTCTAATATTTATTATTCATTATTTATCATTCAATCCCTAGCTTCTAACCCTACTCTCCAAGAACGGTAAAATTCTACGCTCCTCACTCCTAATACAGTTCTATCCGTGTCGCTGCTGATGCCAACGCCAAGCATGACTAATGATATCTTTTAAGTCAGAGTATTGGGGTTTCCAATCTAAAATTTTTCTCGCTTTCTCGCTACTGCCAACGAGAATAGGAGGGTCTCCAGGACGGCGATCGCTACTTTCAACTTTAATATCTTTACCAGTAACAGTTTTGGCGGTATCGATCACCTCTTTCACTGAGAAACCACTGCCGTTCCCTAGATTAAAAACTGTCGTTTCTCCCCCTTGCAGCAAATATTCCAAACCCAGGATATGCGCGTCGGCAAGATCCATGACGTGAATATAGTCTCTAACACAGGTTCCATCACTCGTAGGATAATCTGTGCCATAGATCGATACTGATTGCCTTTGACCCAGAGCAGTCTGTAAGACGAGTGGAATCAGGTGCGTCTCTGGGTTGTGGTCTTCTCCTAGCAAACCATCAGGATCGGCTCCAGCAGCATTGAAGTAGCGAAAACACACTGACTTTAAACCGTAAGCATGACTAAAGTCGCTGAGAATTCTTTCTACCATCAATTTAGAGGCACCGTATGGATTTATGGGATTCTGGGGGTGATCCTCAGTAATCGGAATTTGGTGTGGGATACCATAGGTAGCACAAGTCGAGGAAAAGACGAACTTATCTACAGATGCTGCCAGCATGGCTTCTAATAAAGTTAGAGTGCCGATGACATTGTTGCGATAGTACTTCGCTGGTTCGGTTACTGACTCTCCCACATAAGCGTAGGCAGAAAAGTGCATTACTGCAGCAATTTTTTTTGTGGCAAAGAGTTCATCGAGCAGCGCGCGATCGTTGGTATCTCCCACAATTAGCTCTACCTGCAGTTTTTCTACTAAATCTTGATGCCCGTACACCAAGTTATCAAGAACGACTACCTCATATCCAGCACGTTGCAGTGCCATTACTGCGTGGGAGCCGATGTAGCCTGCTCCTCCAGTAACTAAAATCGTCTGCTTAACTGGCAGCATTTGTTTTTTGGCTTAGCATTACTCACTACTGGTGCTGAGTATACCTGATACAGCTGTAGTCGCACTCTTCACATTAATTTAATTTCGAGCAGAAATTCTAGGCGACTTCTACTGAAAGTTGCATACAATAGCAGAGAAGGTTGAGCTAGCAGCAATGTACGCTGGCAATTTGTTGCACTATCCAAGAGCAAAGGCTACGTATCTGGGTTGATGATGTCTTTGATTTAGCAAGCGCGTCATAACTATTTTGCTGTAGCTGTGGTTTCGTATTGAATTGCAATAAAATTCTGCACCACATTCAACTCTAAATACTTGCGTTTTACATGCGATGGTAAATGCTTAAAATCTTTAATAACTCTTCTGCAATGTACGCTGCCACATCCGCATTGCATTACCCAATAATCTTCATCCATCGTTGTAGAATAGTCGAAGTATATCTCCTCACCTGCACGGATATGCCTCAGGGCTACTAAGTCTACATCATTTTTAATTCCAGCATTAGGATCGCAAGAATGATTGACGAACCGACCTGGCGGTTCTAAATTGACATACAAGTTTTTGCCTATTTGTAGCGGATCGCCTTCGTACCTTGGAGCTTTGAGAATTGCTTTGTCAAAATCAATAATATCGCCAGTAAATTTTAAAATTGTTTCTCCTAAAGCAATATTTCTTCTAGCAAAGAGTCCTTGACCAAATTTACTCTTGCCAATGTAGAACTTTTCCTTTTTAGCCAAGCGAACAACTTTAGATAATTCTATCATTTTATCCCAAATATGCGATTGAGTGGGCAAATCGTTACGGAATCAGAAATGATGAAAACTTAATGTTTCTGTTCATCAAAAATCATTGTTGATGAATCTTTTTGTGTTATGAATTTCTGCCTTTTGGTTACATATAAGCTGTGAAATATCAAGATTCAATGATTTTTTAGATTGCATAACATCTCAGTTTCGTGGACGGCAAAACAATTATTTTGCGTCAACGGAAAATTATCGAGCTTGTATTTCAGCCTTAACGATGTGCTTGACAAAGTATTTTTCGCTGAACAAGGTCAATTTAACGCTATCTTTATTGAGATACAATCGTGAATTTACTGATAGGATTTGAACTCAGTAAAAGCTTCATTCAGTGTATTCACCGTACTTAATAAATCTTTATACGAATGACTTAAGAAAACAATAAGCTAAACAAGCATTTGTTTACTTTAGCGACAGCTTATAAGTGAAAATAAACTATTACTAAGTGTTAGATATCAAAAAAATATTAGACGAATTCAAAGTAGTAAACTGAAGATTGTAACAAGTATGCTCTAGGAAAAAACAATCGTAATTTTACGGATATTTTACTAGGATCAATTGCGAATTACCCCTAATTAGGGTAGATGTACGGTAGTGAAGAGCAAAGTTTGATGGTTCTTTGGGTATTATGAATCAGAATAATATTTGAAAGTGAGGATGCGTTCTGCTAGTTTTTGATTTAATCCCTTAGATTGCACACATGACACTTAGGAAAAAAACACTATTACTAATTACTGTCACGCTCGTCAGTCTAATTGGGGTTATTTACGCTACATCATCAGCACTTTTGTTACGTGGTTTTTCGAGGTTAGAAGAGCAAGATGCTCGTTACAACGTTAAAAGAGTACAGGACGCGTTATCAGACGAAATTGCCAAACTGAGTTTAACAGCACGCGACTGGGCAGAATGGGACGAAACATACGCCTTTGTAGAAGATTTTAATCAGAAATACATCAAAACTTATCTTAGTGATGTCAGCATCAATCGGTTAAGGCTAAATTTGATGCTTTACGTTCACGTATCTGGAAGAATTATTTTTGACAAGGGCTATGATTTGGAACGTAGAGAGGCGATTGATCTTTTACCCAGCTTTCGAAAACATCTTGCCGCAAGAACAGTTATAGAACATTCAAGTATCAAAAGTTCCATATTAGGGCTGGTAATGCTACCTGAAGGTGCAATGATGATTGCCTCAAAACCGATTCTTGATAGTGAAAGTCGCGGTCCGATTCGAGGAACCCTGATTATGGGTCGTTACTTAGATAATGTGGCGATCGCAAAGCTAGCTGAACAGACTCATTTATCGGTAAGGATGTATCGCTTTGACGATAGACAAGTACCGCGCGATATTCAACGCGTGCGTTTTGCCCTTAGAGATTTACCTCAAGAGTCGATCTTAGTACGACCACTTGACGAACAAACAATTGCCGGATACGCAGTTCTTAAAGATATCTATGGCAATCCAGCACTATTACTACGTGTAGATGCACCGAGATTAGTTTATCAACAAGGTCAAGCAAGTGTTCGTCATCTTGTGTTGTCTTTGGCGATCGTTGGGTTGATGTTTGCGGTGGCAACGCTTTTATTATTAGAAAAACTGATCTTATCGCGCCTATCGCGGTTGAGTGCGGATGTTCACGATATTGGCAGAAGTGGCGATCTTACAGCACGCGTGTTGCCAATTCTGGGACAAGACGAATTATCCAACTTAGCCGGTACAATCAATGAAATGTTAGAAGCGTTGGAACATTCGATTGAAGAGCAACGCCAGAGCCAAGAACGCTATCACAAATACGATAAAGTTCTTGCTGAGCTAGCCAAGCACAAAATGCTCGATTGCAGCGATTTACACATTAATTTACAAGAAATTACTGAAGCTGCAGCACATACACTAGCGGTAGAACGCGTTGGCGTGTGGTTATATGATGACGAACTGTATAAAAAACTCCGTTGCATCGACTTGTATCGCAAAAGTCTTGACGAGCATTCTCAAGGGGCGGAATTAGCCGCAGCCCACTATCCTACCTACTTTAAAGCACTACAAGAAGAAAGAACAATCGCTACTTGTGATGCACGCTGCGATCCCCGAACAAAAGAACTGGCAAAATTGTATCTCAATGCCCATGGTATTGTCTCCATGTTGGATGCACCAATTTGGCTAGGCGGGCAAATGGTAGGAGTTGTGTGTCACGAACACGTAGGTTCTACACACCACTGGAGTATTGAGGAAAAAAATTTTGCAGCTTCCATCGCTGATTTAATATCGGTGATTTTAGAGGCGTGCGAACGGAAGCGATCGCAAGAAGCGTTACGCAAAGCACACGACGATCTAGAAATTAGAGTACGCGAAAGAACCGCAGAACTCGCGCAAATCAACCAAGAGTTACAAGCAGAAATTACGGAACGTACGCTAGTAGAAGAAAAATTACTCTACGAAGCTTTTCATGACTCGCTGACAGGCTTACCTAACCGAACATTATTCATGCAACGCTTAGGACACGCCTTGGTTCGCGCCAAAAGACGCAGTCATTATTTATTCGCTGTCTTATTTTTAGATTTAGACCGCTTCAAATTAGTTAATGATAGTCTGGGTCACTTAGTTGGCGATCAATTACTGATTGCATTCGTCCGCAGATTAGAGGTTTGTTTGCGCTCTACAGATACCGTTGCTCGCTTGGGCGGTGATGAGTTTGTCATCTTGCTCGACGACATGAAGGATATTAAAGATGCAACTCTAGTAGCCGAACGAATTCAAAAAGAACTCACACTACCATTTAACCTCAACGGACACGAAGTTTTCATCACCGCAAGTATTGGCATTGCATTGAGTACGACTGGCTACGATCAAGCTGAAGATATTCTGCGTGATGCTGATACAGTTATGTATCGTGCTAAATCGCTTGGTAAAGCACGTCATGCAGTATTTGATAAAGATATGCATACACGCGCAGTGGCTTTATTGCAATTAGAAAATGATTTACGACGCGCTGTAGAACGTCAAGAATTACTCATTTATTACCAGCCAATTGTCTCGCTACATAATAATCAACTTAGCGGTTTTGAAGCATTGCTGCGGTGGAACCATCCAACGCGCGGTACGATCTCACCTGCAGAATTTATCCCTGTTGCTGAAGAAACAGGCTTGATTGTTCCTATCGGCTACTGGGTACTTCATCAAGCTTGTCACCAGACACGTATTTGGCAAGAACAATTTACAGCGCTCCCAGCTTTAACAATTAATGTGAATTGTTCGGGTAAACAGTTCGCACAACCCGACTTAACTAAACAAATTGACCGGATCTTATGCGAGACTGGCTTAAACGGAATAAGTTTAAATATCGAAATTACAGAAAGTGTCTTAATCGAAAATGCGGACTTAGCAGCGAAGATGTTACAGCAATTGAAAGATTTGGGAATTCAATTGTACATTGATGACTTTGGAACAGGCTATTCTTCGCTCAGCTATCTTCATAACTTTCCTATTGATGCTTTGAAAATTGACCGTTCTTTTATTAAGCGAATGGGAAGTCCTAATGAAAAGACCGAAATAGTCTACACTATTACGCAAATGGCTCATAACTTAAATATGAAGGTTGTTGCCGAAGGAATTGAAACTTCTGAGCAACTTCGGCAACTTCAGAGCATTGGGTGTGAGTATGGTCAAGGTTTTTTATTTTCTCAACCCTTACAAACAGAAGCAGCTACTGCCTTCATTCAAAGTAGCATTTGTGTATAATACAAATTGGTATTTTGCACTGTTATTAGTTAGTGGTTAATGACTAGTTACTAGTTGCTAGTTACTCTTGGCTTTGCTATAAGTATTACTTTTAACTATTACTTTTAACTGCTTTCATAGATAAACCAATTCGTTTTTGTTTTTCGTTAACGTCTAAAACCTTCACTCGCACAATTTGCCCAACTTTAACAATTTGTTTTGGATCGCTGACGAAGCGCTCTGATAGCTGCGAAATGTGAACTAAACCATTTTCGTGAACGCCAATATCAACAAAAGCACCAAAGTTAGCGACGTTTGTCACAATACCTTCTAATTCCATACCAACTTTGAGATCGCTAATTTCTTTAATTCCTGCTTTAAAAGTTGCATATTTAAATTCAGCGCGCGGATCTCTTCCTGGTTTTTCTAATTCGCTAATAATATCGCGTAAGGTGGGTTCGCCAACGGTTTCAGTTACATACTTTTTCAAGGAAATCGATTTGAGCTTTTGAGCGTTTTGAGTAATATTTACGGGAGATATATTTAAATCTGCGGCGATCGCTTCGACAACACCGTAACTTTCAGGATGAACAGCGGTATTGTCTAAAGGATTTTCCCCACCACGAATTCTTAAAAAACCAGCAGCTTGCTCAAACGCTTTTGGTCCTAGCTTCGGAACTTTCAGTAACTCGCGACGCTGTTTGAAAGCACCGTTTTGATTGCGATAGGTAACAATATTATTAGCAACTGTTGGACTAATTCCTGCAACAAAAGTTAATAGTTCTTTAGAAGCAGTATTGAGATCGACACCAACGTAGTTAACACAGCTTTCTACGGTTTCGTCAAGTTTCTTTTTAAGTAACTTTTGATCGACATCGTGTTGATATTGTCCAACACCAATTGACTTAGGATCAATTTTTACTAACTCGGCTAGAGGGTCTTGCAAGCGGCGACCGATACTAATTGCACCGCGTACGGTAACATCAAGGTCGGGAAATTCTGCAATGGCAACTTGACTTGCTGAGTAAATCGACGCGCCCGACTCATTGACGATAACTTTGATGGGTTTGCGTTCGATTGTAGCTAAAACTTCTGATACAAATTCATCAGTTTCGCGGCTAGCTGTACCGTTACCAATTGCAATTAGTTCGATTTTATATTTTTCGATTAACTTTTTAAGTGTGTTTGCAGCTTGCGATCGCTCATTGGCTGAAGCGTGTGGAAAGATCGCCTGATACTCTAAAAACTTTCCTGTTTCATCTAGCACTGCAACTTTACACCCAGTACGAAAACCAGGATCGATAGCCAGTGTGGGCTTCATTCCTGCTGGTGGAGATAGTAGTAACTCTCTCAAATTTGTTTCAAAGGTTTTAATCGATTCGATATCAGCTTCGGCTTTCTTTTGGGCAATGACTTCACTTATTAAAGACGCTTTCATTAAACGGTTAAATGCATCTTTGAGCATTGCGCGGTAGAAATCGCGAACTTCTGGAACTTTCGTTTTGATTTCTCGTGCAGCTAAAGTCGCGAATATTTCCGATTCATCGAACGCTAGTTCTAAATTTAAAACTTTTTCCTTTTCACCACGTAGTAGTGCTAGAAGAGTATGCGGGGCTATCGCTTTTACTCTAACGCTAAAATTTCGGTAAGTTTCAAACTTAGTGGTTCCTTCAGGATACTCTTTTTTAATTTGAGATTTAAATACGCCGTTTTCAACGAGATAATCTCGAATATAGGCGCGTAAATCAGCTTTTTCCGAAACTTCTTCGGCTAGAATATCAGCAGCACCATTGAGTGCGTCTGCGGCTGTTTTAACGTCTTTTTCTTCGGAAATATAATCTACGGCAACTTTTTCTAATGAGGCGACCGTAGCAGTTCTTGAATTTAAAGATTTAATATATGCTGCTAGTGGTTCTAATCCCTTTTCTCTCGCGATCGTTGCTTTTGTCCTTCGTTTTGGTCGATACGGAAGATAGAGATCTTCTAATTCAGTCTTTTGCAAACACGTTTCTATTTTGTGTTTCAGTTCATCGGTGAGTTTACCAGCGGAAGCGATCGCATCTAAGATTGTTGTCTTTCTTGCTTCTAATTCTGTTAAATATGCGTACCTTTCTGCTAATTCGCGCAGTTGTACTTCATTCATCTCCCCAGTGCGTTCTTTGCGGTAACGCGCAATAAAAGGAATCGTCGCACCTTCGGCAAATAATTCAAGTGCGTTTTCAACTTGGAAAGGTTTAAGTGATAATTCTTGTGCTAAAACTTGCGAAATATTCAACATCAGGCGTGTAATTTTAATAGCAAATAACAAACTATCAAGATAAATTTTCTGACCTCCAACCTCTAACCTCCGACCTCTCTTAAAATGTTTAGCATAGTGCAAAGAACTTCAGTTCAACGAAAGCGTGACATACGAGGGACTAGGAACAACGATCGCGGCGATCGCAACTGCTATTGTGCCACAACAAGGCAGTGTGGGTATTGTGCGGGTATCTGGTACGGAAAGTTTAGCGATTGCGCAAGCGTTATTTCACGCCCCTGGGCGACAAATTTGGGAATCACACCGCATTCTCTATGGTTATATTCGCGATCCCCAAACCAAACAAGTTGTCGATGAAGCACTTCTACTGATTATGCAAGCACCGCGTTCTTATACACGCGAAGATGTTGTGGAGTTTCATTGTCATGGTGGCATTATGGCAGTGCAGCAGGTATTACAGTTGTGTTTAGCACAAGGCGCAAGACTCGCACAGCCTGGAGAATTTACCTTACGTGCCTTTTTGAATGGTAGACTCGACCTGACTCAAGCCGAAAGCATTGCTGATTTAGTAGGAGCGCGATCGCCGCAAGCAGCTCAATCTGCATTGGCTGGATTACAAGGTAAATTAGCGCATCCGATTCGTCAATTGCGCGCTAAATGCTTAGACCTTCTTGCGGAAATTGAAGCGCGTATCGATTTTGAGGAAGATTTGCCGCCGCTGGATTATACTGAAATAGTATCGCAACTTGCAGAAGTTTTAGCACGAGTCACGCAAATATTAGCAACAGCAGATCGCGGTGAACTGTTGCGGAGCGGTTTAAAAGTCGCGATTGTCGGGCGTCCGAATGTAGGAAAATCAAGTTTACTCAATGCGTGGAGTCGCAGCGATCGCGCGATCGTGACCGATTTACCAGGGACAACGCGCGATGTTGTTGAGTCGCAGTTAGTCGTGGGTGGTATTCCAATACAAGTATTAGATACTGCTGGCATTCGAGCGACTGAAGACCAAGTAGAGAAAATTGGTGTTGAGCGATCGCTTGCTAGCGCTGCGGTGGCGGATTTAGTATTGCTGACTATCGATGCAACTGCGGGTTGGACGACGGCGGATGCAGAAATTTATCAAAAAGTACAACATCGTCCGTTGATATTAGTTATTAATAAAACTGACTTAGCTTCAGCAGAAGCCGTGAAATATCCAAATAGCATAAGTTACGTTGTGACAACTGCGGCGGCTAAAAATCAAGGTATTGAAGATTTGGAACAAGTTATTTTAACGGCAGTCCACACCGGAAAAGTTTACTCAGCCGATACCGACTTAGCAATTAATCAGCGTCAAGCCGCTGCGCTGACTCGTGCTAAAGCTTCTTTAGAGCAAGTACAACTCACAATCAAACAGCAATTACCTCTAGATTTTTGGACGATTGATTTGCGAGGGGCTATTCAAGCTTTAGGAGAAATCACCGGAGAAGAAGTTACCGAGTCAGTTCTCGATCGGATTTTTAGTCGGTTTTGTATTGGAAAGTAATTTATTTAATTTGTCTAAATATTTGGATTGCTTGTGTAGGTTGGTAATGGATAATTGGTAATAGGAAGTTCTAATAAGTCATTAAACTTGCTCGCATTTTATCTCAAGCATTAAGATCGATACCTTCATAAAGTTCAGCAATCTGAATTTGAAAGTCAAAAGCATTAAAAGATAGCGTTACTTTGGAATTTTCGTATTCTGATTCTTTTAAACAGCAAAATGTCAAATAGAAAATCAGGAGCTATACTTGGTACTCTATCAGGAGAGCTATAGAATTCATTTTTAGTTACTTGCAAAACTACTCTATCTTCATAAACAATTTTAGGTGGGTTAGTGCAAAAAGGATTGTAAGGGGCTATAGCTTCCAAATTGTCCTCCCTACTTCCCGAACTCATTTCGTAGACTGAATCTACTGTTATCACCGCCATACTGACTATACGAGTTGCAAATAGAGTCGCGATGATACTAATCGCTAGAAACTAACCCTAAATAATTACCATCTCCAGCTACAAGATAAGCGTTACCACCAATCGACAAGAGGAATGACTGAAGATCCAGATCAATTGGAAATACCTACTCACTATAGAAAAGCTCAAGAAAGAATAATTTTTATAAGTTTATGTATTAGATCGCCCTAGCCGCTATAGTTAAGATACCCAACTTAATTTATTTAATATCATAAAAGTTCCAAATATATAAGCTAATTCGTTATCGTTGCCGTCCAATTGTCGTAATATAAACGACGGCTTCTTCTGCGGGAATTCCTAATACTTCATTAACGAGATCGTCAAAAAAGCCACCGATTCCACTTACACCCAAATTGAGGTAAATTGCTGCTAAATTTAACCTTTGTCCTAGATGTCCAGCATCCATATGTAGATAGCGATAAACGCGATCGCCGTACTGCGTAACTGCTGTTTTCAAATCAGCGGTGTGAAATAAGACAGCAGCAGCATCGCGACCGAGTTCTTGCCCTAAACAGAGGTAATGCAACTCGCGGCGGAAGTTCTTAAAGCGAATTTGTCGCAATTCTTGTGCTTTGGGTGCGTAGTAATAGCAGCCTTCTTCTAACCCCCTTACTCCTGATACAGCAATAAAAGTTTCGATTAAATTCAAGTCGAAGTAATCGGGAGACTCATCTAAACCTTGTTCGACGTAATTTTGCGGTTGATACGTAAAATCAAGTAACGCTTTGAGTTCATCTAAAGTTAACTCCGCACCGCTGTAAGCGCGAGTCGAACGTCGCCGGAGAATCGTGCGTTCTAATCCTTCGAGATTTAAGCCCCAGTCGATGGGCGCCGTTGCAGTAGAAACTTTGAGACAAAAAGGAAAGTTGTACTTGTCTTCTAACGAGGTAGTAGGCGTCACTGCTGGAAACTTATCCGCCTCTGCATCAGGTTCAATTTGCGTCGCGCGGTGACAGAAACCTAAAAGTTCGCCATCAGGGATATGGGGGTAGTTTGTCTGCTTAGCAGAAGGTAAAGCTGTGATTCCTACAGGAAAATTTTGTTGGACGTCAAGTAAGTCGGCTAAGGCGACAACGGCGATCGCGCCTTCTTGTTTAGCATCGAGGTAGAGTAATTGATTGAGCGTTTCGTCAGCAAAACCGCCGATCAAATGCGCTCGATAGTCATTCAACGCACAGGCTAACTCAATATTTCCCAATAAGTGACCTGTATCGAGAAATATACGGCGATACGCGCGGTCTTGATAGCGCCATGCTGAACGATAAAAAACGGCTGTGGTGACGATCGCTAAATCGGTTTTCTCTAATGCGGAGTGTCCAAAACAAGCCGTTTGCAAAGATTGCCAGACATCATTTTCCCAGAAATGAACCAATGAATGTGTTTGTGGTTGGTAGTTATACAATCCTGCAGGAAGTAGCGGTGTTCCGCGCGAAATTAGATAAACTTCAGCCGGATACAAACCACCCGCAGAAGGTGCAGCCCGTAGATAAATTGGGTTCATCATACTAGGCAATTTTGCCGTTAGCCCATAGCTGCAAAATAAGAGTCGCGATAACCGTCGCCACCATAAGGCGACAGGTTCATCAGAAAAGGCAAGATTTTCTTCTTGGATGTAAGGTTTTAAGTCATAACTGGTACCAATTTTGTATTCTTTAAACGGGACTGGTTGCTTACTCCAATCTAGCCCTTGACTTTTAGCGGCGATCGTCTCAGGGTGATACTTAGTGCGATCGTGGTAATGTTGCGCAATTGATTCGTGATGTTCTGGCATATAGTGAGGGTTAGAAATCAGAGGTTGGAGGTTAGGGAAAAAAATGGAATATTTAAGGTTGGACTAAATGCTTTCCTAAACCCAACGCTAACACTTCGCCTTTGGCTAACACTCAAGCGTCTCTTCTATAATGTCCTAACCAAACAGACCATTGCGATAGAAGTTTAAGGTCTGTTCAACGGAAAAGACCTTAGCGGTTATACTAGGGGTCAGCTGCTATAATGTCCCAACTCTATTGACAACTAGGACTATAAACATCGATTAGCTCAATGATTAAGGGTTAATTACTTTGTGAAGAGCCGGGAAGGGGTATTTATTTTACATTGTATTAATCGAGTTAAACAACTCCTGAATAAATCAATCCCCGATGAACATCTAATGTCAATATTGCCCCGTCGCGAATGACTTCTGTAGCTTGTGTAACGCCATAAACTACTGGTACGTTCAAGCATTTGCCAATCACTGCAGCGTGACATGTTGAACTATTTTCCTCAACCACGATCGCTGCGGCTTTGCGAATTGCTTCGACATAGTTTGCATTCGTGTTGGAGGCAATGAGAATTTCCCCAGGATTAAACTTGCCCACATCCATCGCATCGTATGCTACTCGCGCCCGTCCACTTACAATACCTTGTCCAATGCCATGACCGCGACCGAGAATTGCTTTGACGACTTCAACTTTAATGAGATCTGTAGAACCGGAAACACCTTGGAGAGTCCCTGCAGTCATCACAACTAAATCGCCTTGTTTGAGCAGCTGCTTTTCCTGAGCGACATTCAACGCTGCTTGAAACGTCTGATTTGTCGAAGCTAAATCCAAAAGTAACAAGGGTTTAACGCCCCATACAAGTTGTAATTGACGCGCAATATCGACGTGTGGTGTAATTGCCAGAATTGGTGTTGTCGGACGAAACTTAGAAACATTGCGTGCAGTCGAACCCGTTTTTGTCAGCGTCATAATTGCTGCGGCTCCCAACTGTTCTGCAATCTGACCTACAGCTTGACTAATCGCATTTGGAATCGAGTGGCGGGTATCTTTAATTTTGTGTGGATTTGCAGCTATTGCTTGTTCTTGCTCAATTCTTACCGCAATTCGTGCCATTGTTGCGACAGCTTCCACAGGATACTTACCCACAGCAGTTTCGTTAGAAAGCATAACGGCGTCGGTTCCATCTAAAATCGCATTGGCAACGTCTGAAACTTCTGCGCGAGTAGGTCGCGGGCTGTGTACCATGCTGTCTAACATTTGTGTTGCTGTAATAATCGGAATACCTAAGCGGTTTGCCGTTGCAATCAATCGCTTTTGTAAGATGGGAACATCTTCAGCGGGAAGTTCTACACCTAAATCTCCTCTGGCTACCATGACACCATCGCACAGAGCCAAAATCGCTTCCATTTGTTCGATCGCTTCATGCTTTTCGATTTTGGCAATGACTGGGACTTGTTTACCGGTACTGGAAATTAAGTCTTTTACTTCTAAAACGTCTTGCGGGTTACGCACAAACGAAAGTGCTACCCAATCAACTCCTTGATCGAGACCGAACATCAAATCTTCGCGATCTTTTTCCGTCAGAGCTTTGATTGATAAATAGACTCCTGGAAAATTGACTCCTTTATTATTGGAAAGTACTCCACCCACAACAACGCGACAATGCAATTCTTGGGCAGAGGAATCGACTTCTTTAACAACCATTTCGACTCGACCGTCATCGAGGAGAATTGTCGCGCCGACAGGGACTTCTTGCGCTAAGTTATCGTAAGTCACGCAACTTTTGTGCTGTGTACCAACGATTGGCTTGCTCGTAAGGGTAAAGGCATCCCCTTTACACACGACGACTGAACCAGTTTCAAACCTTCCCAAACGAATTTTTGGTCCTTGTAAATCTTGGAGAATCGCTACAGGTTGGTCGAGTTCAAAGGCAATTTGGCGAATCATGCGGACGCTACGCAGATGATCTGCATGCGTGCCATGCGAAAAATTCAGTCGTAGTGTTGTTGCGCCTGCTTCGATTAACGCACGTAGTACTTCGGGTTGGCTGGTAGCAGGACCAATTGTGGCGACAATTTTTGTTCGACGTGGGGAGGAACCTGGTAGTTGCATTGAGGCTATTCCTGATAGTGAGGGGTCAGAGGTCAAAGGTCCGGGGTTGGGGAGAAATTATGCCTATTCTCTACATTTTGGCAACAGATGCAAACCCCAAAATTCATACTACATACGAATTCCTTCATTACAAAAATTATGAAATAGTATTAGCCCCGTAAATTTGTTTTAAGCGCGGTTTTTTCGTAGATAAATCCGCATCTATCATGACTTCTGCTATACAAAACTTTAATATTGAGATAGCCGTATCATACACTACTCAATACCTTCTGCAAAAGGAGTTTAAAAATGCTCATGTCAGAGGCACAAAAGCCAATGACAGTCCCCAAGGAGTTTTTAATGGCGCCAGGGGGTCTCAATATTACAGTCACAATGTTTTTAGCTGCAGTCGTCATGCTGGTATTGTCTAACTTAGGCTACTGGCTGTGGGAATGGCCGCACTGGTGCTGCTTTACAACGAATGTGCTGGCTTTACACATCGCGGGTACAGTCATTCACGATGCGTGTCATCAATCTGCTCACCGTAACCGCCTAATTAACGCGATTTTAGGGCATGGAAGTGCGCTGATGTTAGCATTTTCCTTTCCTGTCTTTACGCGGGTCCATTTGCAGCATCACGCCCATGTTAACGATCCCGACAACGATCCTGATTATTTTGTTTCTACCGCAGGTCCGCTATGGTTGATTAATGCTCGATTTTTTTATCACGAGGTATTTTTCTTCAAACGGCAGCTGTGGCGCAATTATGAATTATTAGAATGGTTTATTGGTCGTTTGATTGTCATCGCGATTTTCTGGGTGGCAATTCAGTACCATTTCTTGGGCTATGTGCTGAATTTTTGGTTTATTCCCTCCGCAATTGTGGGATTAGCACTAGGTTTATTCTTTGACTATTTGCCGCATCGTCCGCATCGATCGCGCGATCGCTGGACAAATGCCCGCGTTTACCCCAATCCCATCCTAAATTTATTGATTATGGGGCAAAACTATCACTTAATTCACCACCTATGGCCTTCAATTCCCTGGTACAACTACCAACCAGCTTACTATGCGACTAAGCCGCTACTAGATGCGAAAGGTTCTCCGCAAACTTTAGGCATTCTTCAAGGAAAAAAAGATTTCTGGAATTTTATTTATGATGTGTTTGTCGGTATTCGCTTCCATCATCATCAAGAGGAACTGCCAGAAGTCATTAATAAGTAGACATTTTTGTTGGGTAATGGACGCGTTTGCCAATTACCAGTTACCAATGACCGACTTTGCTACCTAGCTGCTTTTAATCTGTGGCAACTTTTTTGCACTACGCCAGCATTGGGGCGATCGCCTTAACCTACTTAGGCTTGGGTTTGGGTTACTTTCCAGGGTTACGCATGAATCGGGCGACGATCGCGCTTGTCGGTTCTGCGATTCTCATTGCCTTGGGCGTACTAACTCTTTCTGAAGCATGGCAGGCGATTGACCCCAGAACGATTGTTTTCCTGCTAAGTATGATGATCGTTAATGCGAATCTTGCTTATGCAGGTTTCTTTGAAGTCGCGCTGGCGTTTCTTTTACACCTAACGCGCAGCCCCTTTGGTCTATTAGTTGTGCTAACCTTTGGCAGCGGGTTTCTTTCGGCATTTCTGCTTAACGATACGCTAGCACTCGTCTTTACACCTTTAACACTTTCGCTCGCGCAAACGCTGAAACTCAATCCAATTCCTTATTTATTAGCTTTGGCAGCGGCAACAAATATTGGCTCGGTTGCCACAATTAGCGGTAATCCGCAAAATATCTTGATTGGTTCGTTTTCAGGAATCGGTTATGTTGAATTTGCCCGCGTTCTGGCGCCGGTAGCGGTGGTAGGATTGTGTTTGCAAATTGCGCTGTTGTGGTGGTACTACCCTGAAGTGCGATCGCTACAAGCGGTTCCCGGCGAAGCAACACCAGTTAGTTACCGCATCTATCGACCGCTATTTATCAAAAGCGTTGTTATTACCTTAGCGCTCTTGACAAGTTTTGTCTTAGGTGTTCCGCTAGCTGAGGCGGCGTTATTCGCTGCGGCTTTGTTGTTAATTACACGGCGGTTGAAACCCGAACGCGTTCTTAATGAAATCGACTGGAATTTGCTCGTGATGTTTTCCGGTTTATTTATTCTGACGCGAGGTACGCAAAAACTGAATCTGTTAGCCCCATTTACCGCGTGGGTAGACGATCCCGCTGGCTTAATCGGAGTTACCGCAATTTTATCAAATCTCATTTCTAACGTTCCCGCAGTGCTTTTGATTGAACCGTTCATTGCGCGAGAAGATACGCGATCGTGGTTGATGCTAGCAGCAGGTGCAACTTTGGCCGGAAACTTATCGTTATTTGGTGCTGTGGCTAATTTGATTACAGCAGAAGCCGCCGCGAGACTAGGTTACCAACTCACGTTTTGGGAACACTTGCGGTTTGGCTTACCGCTAACGGGGTTGACACTCACTATCGTTTATTTTTGGGTAGGTTAAAGTTGTATAGGTTTAGGGGCTTCCGACTTTCTTCGAAGCTATAGAAACTAAGTGTAACGAGCTTTTGACAGTTCGAGTTTTAACTATGCTAGTGCTTCACTAGCAGCCGATGCGCTGCGCCCCTCACTCCTCTTTGGGGATAAATTCCAGTCGGGGCGTAAGGATTTTGCACCACGCAAATAGGTGTGATAAATCTGAGTGTGCGAAATGGGTAGATTAACGTGGAGTAGTAAGCGAATACACCGTTGTAAACTACGCTCAACGTGCATTTGCTGTACATCGAGCATTGGAACGTTATCCCAGCACGGACGTTCGCGGGCGATCGCTGCGGGAAAGACAACATCAAGATCGCGGGTGACTGAGAATGTCGCACTAATAATTTGACTGGGTTCGAGTTGGTTTCGTGCTTCAATTTCTGCTAGTAGTTCTAACACGGCTTCTCGGATTGCCTCGTAGGTATTTTCTGTAACCGTTGTTGCACCGCGAATTGCTCGAACTTGCCACTCCACGCTAAATCTCCTTTTACACATTGCTTGTCGCTGCCGTCGCGCGATCGTCATTGCCAATATTACGGTCTATACAACCATAGCGGAAGACCATTGGTAGAAAGATCAAACTCTACCCAATCGATTCCAGACGATATGCAGGACGAGATTTGACTATTTCCGGAAATGAGCCGTGTCAGCAATGGCTTGCGTTCTTCTAACGTGTAACACAAAGTTTTTTCTGGATCTAGCCCTACAAGTTCTGCTGCCCAACGACGGGCATCTTCCTCCGTACCGAGACGGTCTACCACGCCTAATTCTAATGCTTGCTGCCCTGTAAAGATCCGGCCATCAGCAAAACTTTTCACAGTCTCTACAGACAAATTCCGCCCCTCAGCAACGGTTTGTACGAATTGAATATAACTAGTATCGATTAATTCTTGTAATATATTCTCTTCGGGTTGAGTTAATTCGCGGTCAAATGCCAGAATATCTTTATAGGGACCTGACTTAAC
This sequence comes from Chroococcidiopsis sp. TS-821, assembly GCF_002939305.1. NCBI lineage: Bacteria > Bacillati > Cyanobacteriota > Cyanophyceae > Chroococcidiopsidales > Chroococcidiopsidaceae > Chroococcidiopsis > Chroococcidiopsis sp. TS-821. The sequence goes on from NZ_MVDI01000001.1 coordinate 1,451,061, forward strand.
AACCTTAAACGACACCCCAACTTTTTTCAGCAGGCGTTCGAGGTTATTGCCCCGCAGAATCACGCCAATACTTCCGGTAATGGTGCCAGGGTTTGCCATAATGTGATGCGCACCCATACCAATATAAACGCCACCAGAAGCGGAGATATTACCAAAGCTAGCAACAATTTTTACTTTATCGCGCAGGCGCTTTAAAGCACTGTAAATTTCTTGAGAGTCGCCAACTGTCCCCCCAGGGCTATCAATGCGTAGCAGTAAAGCAGGAAAACGTTTTTCTTCAACTGTTTTGAGGGCATCGAGGACTCGCTTGCGAGTTGCACTGGCGATCGCCCCTGTAATTTCAATTCGCGCAATTTGTTTCCGAAATGACGGCTTAAAAGGCCACACCATGAGCAGTCTAAACTGATTTGAGTAAATAAAAGGGTGATAATTAAGTCATTGGTAATGGACATTTGCAATTACCCATTACCTAAAAGATGAAGGTTGTGATATGTCATTTAGCTTACTTAATGCATACCTACGAAATCTACAACCATCTTAATTTTTTTTACCTGTGTCTGGGCTGTCTTCATGAAAATACATAATTGGTTACAATCAGAAGTATTGTGTTATCCCAGCGGTTAGTAATTGCATGCAAATCAAACTCACTGAATCTCGACTTCCCTTCGCGTCGCTTTTATTAATTGCGCCTTTTTTCTTGTGGGGAACTGCAATGGTAGCAATGAAAGGAGTTATCCCGCATACAACACCGCTATTTATGGCAGGAGTGCGGTTAGTTCCTGCCGGAATTTTAGTATTAGTAGCAGGTGCGATCGCGCGTAGACAACAGCCTCAAAGTTGGCAAGCATGGTTGTGGATTAGTCTTTTCGCACTTGTCGATGGCGCGCTGTTTCAAGGCTTCCTTGCTGAGGGGTTGGTAAGAACTGGTGCGGGTTTGGGTTCAGTGATGATTGATTCGCAACCGATCGCAGTAGCTTTGTTATCGTGTTGGCTATTCGGTGAAAGTATTGGATTTTGGGGTTGGCTAGGGCTGTGTATTGGAATTTTGGGCATTGGTTTGATTGGTTTACCAGACGAATGGTTTTTGGGCATGGCAAGTAGTCAAATTCATCTCACTTTCGCTTCTTTGGTTGACAGTGGTGAATGGTTAATGCTACTCGCTGCGCTGTCAATGGCGATAGGAACGGTGATTATTCGCTATGTTAGTCGCTATGCTGACCCGGTCATGGCAACGGGATGGCATATGATTTTAGGAGGATTGCCGTTATTCGCGCTAAGTAGTGCAGTAGAGTCACAGCAATGGGTCAATATTGATTTATCTGGCTGGATGGCGCTGGCATATTCTACGATATTTGGAAGTGCGATCGCATACGGTTTATTCTTTTACTTCGCTTCTAGCGGCAATCTCACAAGCTTGAGTTCATTAACTTTTCTGACTCCTGTTTTTGCATTATTATTTGGCAATCTGTTACTGGGTGAAGTTCTCAGTCCCTTACAATGGGTAGGTGTCAGCTTGACTTTAATTAGCATCTACCTAATTAATCAGCGCGAAGTTTTAAAAATCGGCGGTAAAATTTCTGCAGTGACAGAAGAGTTAGAAACGAACACTGTTCCGGTTTCTCTATCAATTCAAGACTCTAAGTCGGATTTACTACATTAACTCGTAATTGGGTAATTGGTTATAGGTAATAGTTGATTGATAATATTCTTTCCAGTGACCAATTACCAGTTACCCATCTAAATGTAAATTGCTAAGACTATTATTTGTTTCTACTTCAGTTGGACCGCTAGGCACTGGACTTGGTGGCGGAGTCGAATTAAGCTTATACAATATTGCCCAAGAAATGCGGCGACGCGGGCATCTGGTGCAAATTGTTGCACCTAAGGGTTCGTATTTTGAATCATTACCTGATATTGTGCAAATTCCTGGCGAGTTACAAATGATTGCCCAAAGTCAGGAACGCTGCGATCCAGTTGTCATGCCTGCGAACTCGGTATTGGCAAATATGTGGGAGTATGCGCGGCAAGTACAAACAGAGTATGACTTAATTGTAAATTTTGCTTACGATTGGTTGCCTTTTTACCTTACACCATTTTTCAACCGTCCGATCGCACACTTTGTCAGTATGGGATCGCTGTATGAAGCGATGGATCAAATTATCCAACAAACAGCTGAGCGCTTTCCTGGGACGATTGGCTTTTACACCGCATCGCAAGCAGAAACGTTTGCGCTAAATTATGAATGTCCGTGTTTAGGAAGTGGAATTGATTTATCGCTATATGAATTTTGCGCGCAACCACAAAAATGTTTAGCCTGGTTAGGCAGAATTGCACCTGAAAAAGGTTTAGAAGACGCAGTCGCTGCGGCGAACGCGACGCAAATTCCCTTAAAAATCATGGGGAAAATGCAGGATGAAGCTTACTGGCAAAAAGTTTGTGCTGCTTATCCCGATGCGCCAATTGCATATTTAGGTTTTCTTTCCACATCCGAAATGCAGCAGCAAGTGCGTCAATGTCAAGCGTTATTGATGACTCCGCGTTGGGTAGAAGCTTTTGGAAACGTTGCGATCGAAGCGCTAGCGTGCGGCGTTCCTGTCATATCTTACCGTCGCGGTGGTCCAGCAGAAATTGTGCAAGATGGAAAAACAGGTTTTTTGGTAGAACCTGATAGTGTTGGGGGGTTAGTGAATGCGATCGCCCGCCTCGCAGAAATTGACCGTTACACTTGTCGTCAGCAAGCCGAAACAGAATTTTCCTTAGAAGCCTTGGGCGATCGCTTCGAGAAGTGGTTTCGCGATATTTTAGCGAGAGGTGATTAATTAGTTATCAGTGGCTATTGAGGAATTGAGGAATTACCGAGTATAGATAGTAAACAATATTCTCCTGTGCACCCCTACCCCTGCTCCCTCTGGTCCTCTTTAGAGTGTAATTGGTCGCATGTTCTCTTTTGCTTGAATACATTCACCAAGTTCAATGGGTACTGGCTGGATATGCCAAATGTCTTGACAGTAATCGCGGATTGAACGGTCGGAAGAGAATTTACCCATACGTGCTACGTTTAAAATGGACATCCGCGTCCAGCGATCGCGATCGCGGTACACTTGACTAACGTAATCTTGACAATCAATGTATGCCTGATAGTCAGCCAATAGCAGATACTCATCGCGGTGCAAGAGTGAATCTAGCAAAGGCTTGAATAGCTGAGTATCGCCGTGCGAAAAGTGTCCTGAGGCAATGCGATCGATAACGGCTTTTAGTTCGCGATTGCTATGGTAGTAATCTAGCGGACGGTAGCCTCTGGCTTTGAGTGCGTAAACTTCCGGCGCGGTGAGTCCAAAAATAAAGAAGTTCTCTGCGCCGACTTCGTCACGCATTTCGACGTTAGCGCCATCGAGTGTACCAATTGTCAAGGCTCCATTCAAGGCAAACTTCATATTACCTGTACCAGACGCCTCTTTACCCGCCATCGAAATTTGTTCGGATAAATCTGCAGCCGGATAAACGCGTTGAGCAAATTTAACGCTGTAGTCTTTTAAGAAGACAACTTTGAGGCGATCGCGTACGTCGGGATCGTTGTTAACAACATCGCCAATCGAGTTGATTAACTTAATAATCAACTTTGCCATGTAGTAGCCAGGCGCAGCTTTACCACCAAAGATAAAGGTACGCGGCGTGATGTCAATATCAGGATTGGCTTTGATGCGGTTATATAACGTGATAATGTGCAGAGCGTTGAGATGCTGGCGCTTGTACTCGTGAAAGCGTTTTGCCTGAATATCGAAAATCGAGTCGGGGTTGACTGTAATGCCGTTTTGCTTTTGGATGTATGCCACTAAGTCGTGCTTAATCGCAGATTTGATCGATCGCCACTGATGACAAAACTCAGGATCGTCTACAAACGCTTCTAATTGCTTGAGATCTTCTAAGTGCTTAATCCAGCTATCGCCGATTTTGCTAGAAATTAAGTTGGTGAGTCGCGGATTACTCAACACCATAAACCGTCGGGGAGTGACACCGTTGGTTTTGTTGTTGAACTTCTCAGGGTACATTTGATAAAAGTCGCGCAACACATCTTGTTGCAACAGTTTGGTGTGTAAGGCTGCAACTCCATTAATAGAGTGGCTACCAACGCACGCTAAATGTGCCATGCGGACGTATTTTTCTCCTGATTCGTCGATCAACGACATGCGACGCAGGCGATCGCTATCTCCAGGAAACTTAGCTTTGACTTCTTCTAAAAAGTGATGGTTAATCTCGTAGATAATTTCTAAGTGCCGAGGTAGTAAATCTCTAAACAAGTTAATTGGCCAGCGTTCGAGTGCTTCTGGTAGTAATGTATGGTTGGTATAGGCAAGCGATTTTTGCGTGATACTCCACGCTTGATCCCAGCCCATATCATGCTCGTCAATGAGTAGTCGCATCAATTCCGCAACAGCGATCGCAGGGTGCGTGTCATTAAGTTGAATGACAAACTTTTCGTGAAACTTTTCTAACGGCACATTTTGGCGGAAAACAATGCGAATCATGTCTTGCAGCGAACACGATACAAAGAAGATTTGCTGCGCTAGTCGCAGGCGCTTACCTTGCGAAGAATCATCATTGGGATAAAGTACCTTAGAGAGGTTTTCTGAAACCATCTTTGCTTGTACCGCACCCAAGTAGTCACCAGAGTTAAATGCTGCAAAGTCAAAGGATTCTGGAGCTTCGGCTGTCCACAGCCGCAGAGTATTGGCGGTATTCGTCTTATACCCAAGAATCGGCGTATCGTGCGGTACGCCTTTAACAACTTGGTAAGGAATCCAGCGGACTCGGTAGCGTCCGCGTTCGTCGGTGTAAGCTTCGGTATGTCCGCCTAGTTTGACGTAAACTTCCCACTCAGGACGCGCAATTTCCCAAGGATTACCGCAGTGTAGCCACTTGTCAGTAATTTCAACTTGCCAGCCATCGCGGATATCTTGGTCAAAAATGCCAAATTCGTAGCGAATACCATAGCCTAATGAAGGAATCTCCAGTGTTGCCATAGAATCAAGGTAGCAAGCCGCCAAGCGTCCCAAACCACCGTTACCAAGTCCTGGTTCTTCTTCTTGTTCGAGTAAATCTTCTAAGTCTAATCCTAGTTCGCTTACAGCTTGTTTAACTTGGTCGTATATTCCTAAGTTGACTAAGTTATTACCAAGATGCGGTCCCATGAGAAACTCAGCCGAAAGGTAGGATACTGTGCGCGAAGCCCTTTCGGTATAAATGACAGCAGTATTAATCCAGCGTTGCAGCAAGCGATCGCGTACTGTATACGCCAATGCCATATAATAATCATTTTTTGTGGCAATTTTGGGAAACTTGCCTTGCACGTAGAACAGATTATCTAAAAAAGCTCGCTTTAAGCATTCAACACTTAATCCTGTCCGGTCGTCTTCTATCTGTAAGTTCTCTACCTGATGATTCGGTACAGTCTGCATTATAGGTTCCTTTTTTTACTTAAATTTCAACCATAGCGATTGCAGTTACTTCTAGTCTTGCTACCATTGTTCCGAGGTAATTATTGCTGTATTTGTTACCATCGCAGGTCTTACCAGGGTGTAGAAGTTGGCAATGCGGGAATAAGCGTTAACACGAAACATCAACTATGGTACTCGCGATGAGTTCACAATCAAATAAATTTGCTGAAAATCACAAAAAATCTCAGCCCAGCAAGTAGACTGAGAACCAATTTGGAGTCGAGCACGATCGGCGATCGCCTACTTTATACCGCAGCACAGCAAATTCTAGCGCAAAGCGTTGCCATACTTATATTGTATTGATGTGTTACTTGTGTTTAATCCGTTTATTCCGAATCCTCTATTTGACGCACGCGCCGACGTCTTGTCACCTAGAAACCCTTATTAAACATCAATACTGTAATATTTTTAACTAAATACTATATCATAAGCTAGCTTAAATATTAAAGTAGAGACTATTATCAAAAATAAGTTGCGAATAAATTTATTACCTTTGAGTATAGCTAGTTTAGTACCAATAATTGCTCCGCCAATATTACAAATAGCCATAGGAATAGCAAGATTATAAATAACATTACCGCTAGGAATAAAATAAACTAAAGCAGCCAAATTAGTACAAAAATTTACAACTTTTGCAGAAGCTGAAGCCCGTAAGAAATCAAAACCAATTATCCCGATAAATGCAAAAATCAAAAAACTTCCTGTTCCCGGTCCTAAAAAACCATCATAAAACCCTATAGAAGCTCCGATGATGACAGCATAAATTATTTTTGTCTTAGCTTCATGAAATTTATGTTGCGTTCCAAAATCTTTCTTGATAAATGTGTAGATAGCAACAGCAATAAGAATTAACAAAACTAACGGACGCAGCAAATTAGGATTGATAATGCTAACAGTTTTAGCTCCAATAAAAGAAAAGATAAAAGCAGCGATCGCAGCCGTTGTAACGATAGCAAAATTCATCTTAATCTGCAGCGAAAAACGAATAAAGGCAACAAATGTCCCTGCAATAGAAGCAAGCTTATTAGTTCCTAACAGGAGTGGTAAAGCTGTATTGGGCAATATAATAAAAAGTGCTGGAAGCTGAATTAAACCACCACCACCCACAACTGAGTCGATTAAGCCTGCTAAAAAAGCAAACAGACATAAGCTAATTATTTGAGTAATATCATGCATTACAATTATGTTACTAAAAGTGAAAAAATTGTCTTGATTGTCTTCATCAATAAAACAACCATAATCCAATTGTGCTAATTCACAGAATCTCGATATATCATTATAAAAAAATCGAGCGTTCTTGAAAATCCGGAAACTCAAATATATCTACTTCAGATGCTTCTACAAAGATCAGAAGTCAAAGTTCAAATAAAAACTATAAGTATAGTTTACTCAGCAATCGCGCCTTTGTTTTTTCAATATCGACACTACGCCATTTAGGATTTTAAAGTGTGCGTGACAAAAATTATAGTTAATTCAACTGGTACGTTGAAATATTAAACTTCCTGCATGATTCACACTCTTCCTACGACTTTCTTCGGGGCTATCCAGACAAAGGGTGCATTCGTACCCTAAAATAGGGTTTTTGTCTAGCTACGAATTCATTTTCATTTGCTTGCTAGCAGGATTTTCGGTGTTGCCATCAGTGTATTCGGTATGCTGGGGTAGATAGTGACTTAATCGCAAATCAAAACCTTAAGTTTTTAAAGGTTAACTTTAGAAATATTCAAGCATATTATTGAACAAGTTAATGAAACGCTGCCAATTACCACCGTTATTGAAGCCAGGCGACTTACTACAAGTAATTGCACCTAGTGGGGCATTAAGAGAAGTAGAAGCATTTTATCAGGGAGTAGAAATTTGGCGAAAGCGCGGCTACCGCGTAGAAATCAGCGCTAACATCAATAATCGCTGGGGCTACTTAGCAGGCAAAGACTGCGATCGCACTTTTCAATTACTCAACGCATGGAAAGATCCTGAATGTCGCGGAATTCTTTGTGCAAGAGGTGGTTACGGTAGTGCCAGAATTTTAGAAGCATCAGGGGAATTTATTTTTAATTCTGCGTTTCCTGCTAAGTGGTTAATTGGCTTTTCTGACATTACAGCATTACTATGGAGTCTTAGCACAGTTGGTATTGCTGGCGTTCATGCCCCTGTACTCACAACGTTAGCTAAAGAACCTGATTGGTCAATTCAGCGGTTATTTGCTTTAGTCGAAAGTCACAGTGTTACTCCCCTAGTCGGAACAGGTTGGGGAGGTGGTAGCGCGCGCGGGATTTTGCTACCAGCAAATCTTACAGTTGCTACCCATCTACTCGGAACACCGCTACAACCCGATCTAGATGGTGTCATTCTTGCCTTAGAAGACGTTACCGAAGCACCCTATCGAATCGATCGCTTACTGACCCAGTGGCGTTTAAGCGGTGCATTGACAAAAGTTCGGGGTATTGCCTTAGGGCGATTTAGTCGCTGCGAACCACCACCAAATATTCCCAGTTTAACGATCGAAGAAGTATTGCGCGATCGCCTCAGCGATCTAGGTATTCCTGTTGTTTCCGACCTACCATTCGGTCATGATGGTGCTAACGCCGCCCTTCCTGTTGGCATCCCTGTACAGTTAGATGGAGACACAGGTATCTTAAGCTTTGAGACAAGTGCTTATAGCAGGGAGCAGGGGTCAGTCGGGGGTCAAAGTTAAACTCTTGTCAAATTAATTACTATTGGCTGCTATCATGTCCTCACTCTATTGTTCTCTGCGTTGTATTCGTTAAGAACTAACTTTGCTCATTTTCAGCAATTCCGCTGCAATTTCTTCCCACTCCTGACTCAAAGAAGCTGTAGATTCAGGGCGCTTGCTACGTCGATACCAGTAGCGTGCGTTACTTAAATCTCCTTCTTGACGATGTAGGTAAGCATGAACCCAAGCGCTATCAGCATCATCTGCATCTTGGACAATTTCATGCGCTCGATCCCAGTTTCCTTTTTTGGCATACCACAACGCTTGTAATGCGGGTGATAGCGATGTAGGGCAGCTTGCTTGTTGTACAAATTCGTCTAATTGCATACGCGATCGCGACAAATCTATCTATCGTTCATCATGCCAAATTGGGCGAACACTTTTTCTCTGTAGATAGAAAGGTTTTGCACGAAGCAAGAAACAAGCACAGAACGATCAGCTAATACTTCTCAAAGAGTTGACGCGATCGCCACTGATACAATGAACAATGGCATAAAAAACATTCTTTAAGGTGAAAAGTTAAATGACCGTTGCTACCCAAGTTCCTTATCTATTACGAGCAGCATATGGTGAAACTTTAGATCGTCCGCCAGTATGGATGATGCGGCAAGCAGGTCGCTATATGAAAGCCTATCGGGAACTACGGGAGAAATATCCTTCGTTTCGCGAACGTTCTGAAATTCCTGAAGTGGCAATTGAAGTTTCTTTACAACCCTGGCGGGCGTTTCAACCGGATGGCGTAATTTTATTTTCCGATATTGTAACGCCGCTACCTGGCTTAGGTGTAGACATGGATATTGCTGAAGGCAAAGGTCCTATTATTGCCTCGCCAATTCGTACACAAGCACAAGTCGATCAATTGCGTCCGCTGGAACCTGAAGAATCATTACCGTTTATTAAAACAATTTTACAAGCGTTGCGCCAAGAAGTCGGAAATAAAGCTGCGGTGTTAGGTTTTGTAGGTGCGCCGTGGACGCTTGCAGCCTATATGGTAGAGGGTAAAGGTTCCAAAACTTATTCCAAAATTAAGGGAATGGCGTTTTCCGACCCCACAATTTTGCATCAACTCCTAACGAAATTAGCTGATGCGATCGCAACTTACGTCCGCTACCAAATCGACTGCGGGGCGCAAGTTGTGCAAATGTTCGATTCGTGGGCGGGAGAACTCTCTCCGCAAGATTACGAAACGTTTGCTTTACCCTATCAACAGCGCGTTTTTCAGCAAGTCAAGCAAACACATCCTGATACACCGTTAATATTACTCGTCAGTGGCAGTGCAGGCTTACTAGAACGAATGGCAAAATCAGGCGCAGATATCATTTCGGTCGATTGGACTGTTGATATGGCAGATGCACGTGCCAGATTAGGTCATATGAAAGTGCAGGGAAACCTCGACCCTGGAGTGCTATTTGGTTCCAAAGAATTTATTCGCGATCGCATTTACGATACTGTGCGCAAAGCGGGAAATCGAGGACATATCTTAAATCTCGGTCACGGTGTCTTACCCGACACGCCCGAAGAAAATGTCGCTTTCTTCTTCGAGACAGCAAAGCAGATTAAGATCGATGGTTAGTGACTAGTAACTAGTGGCTAGTGGAAGAGAGTTTAGCTCTTAGCGATTTCTGCAAGCCACGAATCATTCTAGCAACTTCGTTCGTCCTAGATAGTACTATCTCTAAATCCGTTTTTTCCAAATATGCTAGTGACGATGCCAAAATTAACTGTGTTTCTAGTTCTGCTAGCGAACCAAGTGCTACTAAGAGAAAGTACAAAAAACTCTTTCGTAGAATTTCAGGCTGCACCCTCTGCTATATTTGATGGCACAGAAACAACTGCTTTTTGGATTTGGCGTGACAAACCGTACATTTCTTGGTTAGGGAATTTATAGGTTAGATAATAAATGCTAGTAGCCAAATTCATAGCATTTTGCCAGAATTTCAAGTCTTTATAACTGTAAATTTCCCCTTTAATATTCTGGGTAGAACTAAGTATAATTTATCACTAAATATCATTGACTAGCCACTAACCAATAGCCATTGATCGTGAACTCAAGTACAGTCCATCACTTATATCTAGCTACTAGCCACTGATTATGAAAATTCTAGTTACAGGTGCCAGTGGCTGTATCGGTCATTACATCAGTGAAACTTTAATTCAGGAAACTCATCACGAGTTGTATTTACTCGTCAGGAGTCCGCAAAAACTGCAAGTCGATACAAACTGTCGCCCAGGAATTCACGTGTTGCAGGGCGATATGCAAAACATTCGCGCCTTTGCTAATTTACTGCAAACAATTGACACTGCAATTCTCGCTGCGACTGCTTGGGGTGGTGCAGAAACTTACGATATTAATGTTACCAAAACGCAAGAATTACTAAGCTTATTATCACCAAAATGTCAACAGGTAATTTACTTTTCCACAGCAAGCATTCTCGATCGCAACGGTAACTTGCTGCCTCAAGCAGGTGAAATTGGTACAGATTATATTCGCTCTAAATATGACTGTCACCAGCAATTGAGTCAACAGGCGATCGCATCCAAAACCACAATTCTATTTCCAACTTTGGTCATAGGAGGTGATGCCAACAAACCATATTCGCACCTTACTAGTGGCTTACCTGAAGTTACAAAATGGGTAGATTTGATTCGCTTCTTCCAAGCTGACGGTAGTTTTCACTTCATTCACGGACGCGATATTGCTCAAGTCGTGCGCTATTTAGTTGACCATCCACCGATGGAAAATGAATCGCGTTCTCTTGTCCTCGGTCAAGCACCCTTAACCGTAAACCAAGCTGTCGAAGAACTTTGTCGATATTTTAATAAAAAAATTTATTTTCGGATTCCGTTAACTTTGTCTCTAGCCAACGCGATCGTCGCCTTATTTCGCATTCAAATGGCAGCTTGGGATCGCTTTTGTTTAGACTACCGCCATTTTACGTATCGCAATGCTGTCAATCCAGCAACATTTGGTTTACCAAACTACTGCGCAACTCTCAGCGATGTCTTAAGAATTAGCGGTATTCCTGCTCGCAAAAAGTTATGAAGGAACATAAATAGTTAATATTAAGTTTTGTGCTTTTATGGCTCAGCGACTTGATAACTCTTTTATCAAGAATTTAAAAATATCACACTTGTAAAATTAACTGTATAGTAGTTAAAAACAAGAGATACCGATTAGTATTCAATCCGGCTGAGTTTATTAACCTTCAGCTAAACAGAAAATAAAACTAACAGTAATTTGTGTGGGGATAGAGATTATATGCGAGTTCTACTAGTTTATCCTCGGTTTCCCAAAACGTTTTGGTCATACGAAAAAATTCTAGAATTGGTTAATCGTAAAGTTTTGCTACCGCCATTAGGTTTAGTTACCGTAGCAGCAATCTTGCCGCAAGCATGGGAGTTTAAATTAGTAGACCGTAATATTCGTCCCGTTACTGAAGCCGAGTGGCAATGGGCAGATCTTGTGATTATGTCGGCGATGATTGTCCAGAAAGACGACCTTCTCGACCAAATTCGGGAAGCCAAACGGCGAGGAAAGCGCGTTGCAGTTGGCGGTCCTTACCCGACTTCAGTTCCGCAAGAAGCCGAAATTGCTGGTGCAGACTATCTCATACTTGATGAAGGTGAAATCACCTTACCGATGTTTGTCGAAGCGATCGCCCGCGGCGAAACTAAAGGGACGTTTCGTGCAAACGGTGAAAAACCTGATGTCACGACAACGCCAATTCCACGTTACGACTTGTTAGAATTCGACGCGTATGATTCGATGTCGATTCAATTCTCGCGCGGGTGTCCGTTTCAGTGCGAGTTTTGCGACATTATTGTACTTTACGGACGTAAACCCCGCACAAAATCACCAAAACAACTTTTAGCCGAACTAGAGTATCTCTACAATTTGGGATGGCGGCGTGGTGTATTTATGGTAGATGACAACTTCATTGGTAATAAACGCAATGTCAAGTTGTTGTTACAAGAATTAAAAGTCTGGCAGGCTGAACATCAGTATCCGTTTCGATTTAACACCGAAGCATCGGTCGATCTCGCGCAAGACCGAGAATTGATGGATTTGATGGTGGAATGTAACTTTGATGCTGTCTTCTTAGGAATTGAAACCCCTGATGAAGATAGCTTACAGCTAACGAAGAAATTTCAAAATACGCGCAGTTCACTCATCGAGTCAGTACAAACGATTACTCGCGCTGGGTTAAGACCGATCGCAGGGTTTATTATCGGTTTTGATGGCGAAAAAGCAGGTGCAGGCGATCGCATTGTTCGTTTTGCTGAACAAACTGCTATTCCGACAACGACGTTTGCGATGTTGCAAGCATTACCGAATACCGCATTGTGGCACCGATTAGACAAAGAAGGACGCTTGCGCGGCAAAGATGGCAATATTAACCAGACAACTTTGATGAACTTTATCCCGACGCGATCGCTCGAAGAAATCACGCGGGAATATATCGAGTCATTCTGGCAACTATACGACCCAATCAAGTACTTAGACCGCACTTATCGCTGTTTTTTAATGCTGGGCGCGCCTAAATGCAAAGCCCCAGCTAAAATGCCGAGTTGGGTAGATATTCGTGCCTTGTTAATCGTTTGCTGGCGACAAGGAATTAAGCGCAATACGCGCTGGAAGTTTTGGCATCACTTGTTTAGCATTCTGAAAAATAACCCCGAAGTGTGGGATCATTACCTTGCTGTGTGCGCCCACAACGAGCATTTCTTAGAATACCGTCAGATTGTCCGCGACCAACTCGAAGCACAACTTGCAGAGTTTCTCGCAAGAGAAGCAGAAATTGCCGCACAAGAAATCAAAACAAGTGTATTAGCATCCTAGCAGAGAGCAATCAGGGTGATGCTATATGGTTGCGGCCTTTCAAGTTCAGGTGTTCAATAACACGAGGATCAATTCCGAACTTATACAAAAAGCGATCGCCTTCAGTCGCAGTTTTTTCCCAGCGTTACAACTCACAGTTGATGAAATTCTAGCAGTTGGATAACTATAGCAGGATTCAGAGGTCAGAGCTATAAAAGAATGACCTTTTAGCGATCGCGCTTATTGCTTGCTTGTATTACCTCTTGGTCAACGCCTTGGATCTTCATCAGGCTGAGTTAAGGTTAAATTAGCTACCACCATCCAACGCATCCACCCTATTCGGTCAAAGCTATGATTCAACAACTCAAACCCCGATTCCAAAGCTTCGACGAATATTTAGCTTACGACGATGGCACAGAGCGGCTTTACGAACTATTTAATGGAGAACTTATCGAAGTGCCTCCAGAGTCTGGTATTAATGTGCAAATTGCCAATCGCCTATTTTTGGCGTTTGCCTTGCTTTTAGGAACGGATAGAGTGCGCGGACATGGACTGGAACTGGAGGTGCGTGGCGAACCTAGAAATCGCTACCCTGACCTTACAATTATTAGAGAAGAGCACGTGTCGCTGTTAGCCCAACGCAATACAATTCGGCTGACAATGCCTCCACCTTTGCTGGTAATTGAGGTAGTAAGCCCTGGGGAACTCCAGTGGCACCGCGATTATGTAGCCAAACGAATACAGTACGAGGATTTGGGAATCTCAGAGTATTGGATTGTCAACCCGCAAGCGCAAACAGTGCTGGTGCTAGCATTAGATGGAAATACGTTTACCGAACTAGGGATGTTTTCTGGAGAGGAGCCAGTGCGATCGCGTCAATTTACCAACTTATCATTAACCCCTAACGCCCTGTTTGTTGCCGCAGAGTAATAACCTCAATTGGGAATACTTGGCTGCGAATGATGCTATCCTGAGCGAGGAAAATGAATTCATATGCACTGTCTTGAAGACGAAACCATTCGATGTGATTTTCGTTGGTGCCTTACTCAAGTCAGTGCCAAAGGTGAGTCTTTGATCCAAGGCTATATGTGTTGTAATGAAGATGCTACGTAAACAATTTCTTCAATCAGTGTTGTCTTCCTGAGATGAGGTGCGAGTCAAGCGAACGCCACTTTCAAACCATAGAAGAACGTTAGCTACAGTTCACCGTCACAAATATCGCGTTGAAACGCGAGAACAAAATTCACGTAGCATCTTTCGACACGCGCTTTTAAAGTAATTTAACGGCGCGTAAACCAAACAGTAAACCAACTGCCAGCGCAAAGAATCCACCAAGGATGACAACGTAAGCGACAACTCCTAACATAGTTTTCGTTTAAGTAATTTATGACAAAGATTTAAAAATATTAAATCACATATTCACATATAGAATAACAGTGCATCACATCTGAGTGCTGACACAACAGGTTTTGACAATGCAGACAATTCGGCTAAATTTACCGCAACAAGCTTATGATATTGCGATCGCGCCTGGCGGAATCGCCAAGCTAGGGGAATTGATGTCGCATCTATCGTTAGGTAAAAAAGTTTTGTTGGTTTCCAACCATACGGTATCTCAGCATTACGGCGATCGCGCGATCGCGTCTTTAGAAAATGCCGGATTTGATGTGAGTAGTTACAACCTACCCGACGGCGAACAATACAAAACACTCGCTTCAGTAGAGCAACTTTATAATATAGCCCTAGAGAACCGCCTAGAACGCTCTTCAACGATGGTTGCTTTGGGTGGTGGTGTGATTGGTGATATGACAGGTTTTGCGGCGGCTACGTGGCTGCGCGGTATCAATTTTGTGCAAGTACCTACGACGCTGTTAGCAATGGTTGATGCGGCGATTGGTGGGAAGACTGGAGTTAATCATCCCCAAGGTAAAAATCTTATTGGTGCGTTTCATCAACCTAAGTTAGTACTTATCGATCCGCAAGTATTGCAAACACTTCCAGAACGGGAATTTCGGGCAGGTATGGCGGAAGTGATAAAATATGGCGTGATTTGGGATGCCGAATTATTTACGCAGTTAGAAAAGTGCGATCGCTCGGATCAATTTCACTCGTTAAGTGAAAACTTGTTACAAGAAATTTTGGTGCGATCGTGTCAAGCTAAAGCCGATGTCGTGAGCAAAGATGAAAAAGAAGCTGGATTGCGCGCGATTCTTAATTACGGACACACTATCGGTCATGCAGTCGAAAGCTTAACAGGCTATCGTGTTGTCAATCACGGTGAAGCTGTCGCCATTGGGATGGTCGCGGCTGGACAACTAGCTGTTAATCTGGGTTTGTGGGACCAAGAATCGCAAGATCGTCAGTTGGCATTGATCCAAAAAACAGGGTTACCGACAAAGTTACCAATAGGAATCGATCGCGACGCGATCGTGGATGCGTTGCAAACTGATAAAAAAGTTAAAGCGGGTAAAGTTCGATTTGTATTGCCAACCCAAATTGGTGTTGTGAAAGTAACCGATCGAGTTTCTTCACAAGCAATTTCTCAAGTTTTGCAACGAATGTAGGTTTAACTGAGAACTTGCACTACTCTCAGCACTACTCTCAGCCCGCTTGGGAATCAATTCCCAGGCTGATAGCTCAAGCCCATTCAAAGTGGGCTGAAAGGCTGATTCAGTCTGATTCGTCAGACTTTGGTTGTTAGCCTGCACTTTATAGTGCAAAAGAGTGGGTAATGGATGAAATTAGGATAACATATCAGTTCAAGGAGCTTTTGTGAGGCACTCTGCTTGTATGACTCTTAAACCTTGAGTTTCAAAAACCGAACAGCGATCCGCAAGTTTTGCCATAGCAGGTACTATTCCTTGCTTGAACCTTGTTTCTGCCATTGCTGCGGCGGGTTGATACTGGTTAATCCAAAGATTATTATTAACTTCCCGCGCACCGCGATCGCTCGGTAAATAAGGCGTGAGTAGGCGATCGCGATCTACCACAAAAAAATCTACACTATATTTTTGAATAAAGCTTGACAACTGCTCGCGATCGGGGCTGTATTGAGCATCAATTAAGTCAAGCAGCCGCTGCCGTAACTCGTTGTAGTACCCTGTATGGTAGGGAATCGCAAATTCCCTTGCGACTAGTACAGAGCGATGGGAAAACGCTGGTAGATTACTTGCTTCGCGTTCTAGCGAGGCGATCGTGATATCTTTTGGCTGCTGGGCAAAGAACGCATACAATTCAGGAAACTTGCCAACTTGATAACCAGTAGCTGGAAAGTTAAAGTCTTTGCTCAATAAAAGCGCTGGGTATGAAATTAAACCTATTGCTAAAATTGCGGCAAGGAAAATTGTGGCAAAGCTTTGTTTACTCGTTGTGTTGCTTCGTGCTAACCAAATCGCGTCTATGAGTAGTAGTAAAAAAACTCCCGCAGCAACAGCTGCTATCTGTCGTACGCTAAATGTTGTGTAAAATGCAAGCAAAACTCCTAGAAGTGCTGCTAGCGAGACGGCTACAATGCTTTTTCCTAAAATACTTTGCTGCGCGCGTAGCTTGACACGAAATGCAGCATCTAATAATACAGTCAGCGCAATTCCAGCAGCGATCGCCGTTAGCATCCTTAAACTCGGCTGCGTGTAGCGACTAGGTAAATAAAGCTTAAACAGCAAAAGGTGTGCGGCTAAAAATAAGCTTACAGAGACTAAAGCTATTTGCGGCAAGATAATGACAGCGCTGGTAATCTGCTTCACAAGGGGAAAGCGAACATTGTATCGCCACATCAATGGCAACAGTAAACCAACACAAAGCAGCAATGGAAAATAGTTGTAGGGTAAGCCTCGCCACTCGCTAGGGAAAAAACCACTACGACCGGCAAACAGCCAAAACTCTCTTCGATTTGGAATAAAAAAGCTGGTGCGCCCATCAGCTGAAAATTCTGGCATTGCTTGCGCTTGTGCGAGCGTATATGTCTGCCCAAATTCAGAAGGAGTTAAGACATAAGGTAACATCACCAATACAGCTAAGCCTAAGCCGATAGCACAGAATAGATAATTTTTGCGTCGCGATAAACTTAACTTTCCGTCCCAACTCAGGATTCGTACAAACAAGATACCAGCGACAATCAGGATAAACGAGGGGTAAAATAGTCCGATGAGAAGCACAGTAGCTAGACAAGGCAGGAGCGATCGCCGCAGTAAATAGTACAAAAATGCTAAAAATAAAGGATACGCAAAAGCTCTTGCTGTACCAGTCGCTAAGTCATCCTTCAACCACAGGTTTTGATTGAGTATTAGTGTTGTCATAAATCCTGCGGTGGGTACGGGCAATATCTGCATGCTAACTCCAAAGCCGTATACCGTAGATATCAAACCCAGCACAACTGGTACAATCTTACTGACAACGACTGGATCGATGCCTGCAATTGCAAAAGCTCTGTAAAAAGCTGTATATCCTGGTGGTGCTACAGATAAATAGTAGTCTGCAATAAAATCATTGGGAAACGACGAGTCTAAAAATCGCCGCATCCAGACAACGTGTTGTCGGGCGTCATCTTGCACAACATAGTTACTGCTAAAAGCTTCATTAAGCGCTAGCAAACTGAACAGTAATGCCAACGTTATGCTCAAAGTCAACCAAAATATGAATTGACGGCTGGAAGTTTTAGTCGTTGGAGCCGTAAGAAATTTGTGCGCGCGCGTTATGAGCATAGCAGTTGATTAAAATCGAATGTGTTTAAAATAATGTTTACTTTGCTGAAGCAATACATTCGGCTTGCATAACAACTAATCCTTGAGACTCAAATACCGAACAGCGATCGATAAAAGTCGCTAAAGCTGGAACTGAACCTTGTGCGAGTTTAGCTCTAATAGTTTGAATATCAGGCTGAAACTGTCTTTGACTCAACCACCGATGGCGCGCTAAATATTCTGGTGAAAACGCGGCGCGATCTAATAACCAGAAGTCTATACCATATTTCTGAATGACGTTTTTTACAGTAGCTAAATCTAAGCTGTACTGCGCGCGCACTAAATCTGTTGCCCGCTGGCTAAATTCACGCTGGTATCCTACATGATAAGGAATGGCAAGTTCCCGACTTGCTAGGACTGACCGCTGCGAAAAGGTGGGTAAATTATCCGTTTCTTCTGTCAGCGATGCAATTACAATATCTTTGGGTTGCTGCCTGAAAAACGCATAGAGTTCTGGTACAGTACCCGTCACATAACCAGGGCTAGGAAACTCTTGTCCAGTCAATCGCAAAAAACTAGGATATAAGATCAGGGCTGCGCCTACTAATGCAGTTACACCGAAGACGAAAAATTTACGCGTCGGTTGTTCTGCCCAGCGCAACAGTGCATCTAAAATTAAGATCAGTGCTATTCCTGTAGCGATCGCTAAGACAATTCGCAAGCTATGTTGCGTGTAGCGGCTAGGCAGATAAAGCTTGAACAATACCGCGTGCGCCGCAAAAAACATAAAAAATGAGACGATCGCAATGTCAAGTAAAACTCGCGATTGCTTGACGTACTTGACTAAAGGAAATCGCTGGGGAAATAGTAATAAAATCGGCAATAAAAAACCTAACCAAATTGGTGGCGACAGCAAAAACGGCTGTATTGATGCTCTCCAAGAGGGTTGACACCATTCATCGGGTAAAAAACCGCTACGTCTACCACAAATCCAATATCTCCAAAGCCCACTTGCAAAAAATTGCGTGCGCCCTCCAGGTAAAAACTCAGGTAAGGCTCTTGCTTGCGCTTCACTAATCGTAGGACCAAACGGCGACGACTCAAGCACGTAGGGTAGCATCACCAAAAAAGCAACGACTAAGCCTGCTGCACAAAATAGATAATCGTTGCGATTTCGAGATAAACGCGGACGCGATCGCTCCCAGCGGACTAACTGTAAAATTAAGACTCCAGCTGAGATAAGTAAGGTTTGCGGATAGAATAAACCTTGCAGTGCGATCGCCACGAGCGTTGGCAGCCAGGCGCGTCGTAGAAAGTAATATAAAAATGCTAAAAATAATGGATACAAAAAAGCTCTTGCTGTTGCCGATCCTAAGTCTTCTTTAAGCCAGAGGCTTTGATTCAGCAGCAATGAAGCGATAAATCCTGCTGCGGGTACAGGAAGTATTTCTAAAGCCACACCAAAACAGTATCCAGTAGTAATTAGCCCTAGCACGATTGGCAAAACTTTACTCAAAAACAGCGGATTAACGCCGATACTTGCCATGATTTGATAGAGCGCAGTGTATGCTTGTGGCGCAACTGATTGAAAATAATCGGCAAGAAAATCGTTAGGAAACAATTCAGGGTCG
Organism: Chroococcidiopsis sp. TS-821; assembly: GCF_002939305.1. NCBI lineage: Bacteria > Bacillati > Cyanobacteriota > Cyanophyceae > Chroococcidiopsidales > Chroococcidiopsidaceae > Chroococcidiopsis > Chroococcidiopsis sp. TS-821. Next base: position 1,470,419 of record NZ_MVDI01000001.1, read on the forward strand.
AAAAACCGCTGCATCCAAAAGACGTGCTGTCGTGCGTCATCTTGCACGACATATTCACTGCTAAACGCTTGCTGTAGTCCTAAAATTCCATAAATCAGCGCAAACGTCATACTGAGGCTAAACCAGAACACAACCTGACGATTCAACGTTTTAGCCACAGGAACGGTGCAAAATTGCCGTAAATATTTATTTAACATGGCAGGTGTTATGTGCGTTTGTCGAGCATGTCAGCTAGCAGCGCGAACATCATCATCTGAGTAGCAGTCACAAAGAGAATTAACGTTCTCTCTGTTAGATCGTGGCGAATAAAGAGATCCTCACATAACGTAATGAAAAAGCCAGCAAAGAACACGCTTGCGATCGGCAAAAACACGCGTAAAGGAGCAAAATATACTCCCGTTCGCAAAATCAATTGAATAAAACGCAACGTGTCGCGAATCGGTTTAATTTTGCTTTTACCTACTCGATGATGAAAATCGATTGGCTCAAAGTGGACGATGTAGTTATTTGTCAGCATCGCCACCGTAATTGTGGTTGTAAAGCTGAACGTGTTGGGGAGAATATTTAAATACTTTTCTGCAATACTCTTGCGAAACACCCGCAGTCCACTATTAAGATCTGGAATGCGATGTCTCGTTATCCACTGGGCAAAGTGAACTAAAAACCATTTTGGAATTCTGCGAATGCGCGAATAGCGAACGTTTGCACCAATTCTCGCGCCTACAACCATATCGGCTTGAGTTGCTAACCTAACTAATTCTGGAATTCGTTCGTTAGGATACGTACCATCAGCATCGGTGATGACAATTAATGGATACTTGGCGTGTCGAATTCCTGTCTTGAGCGCTGCGCCGTATCCCCGATTGCGGCGATGATGAATTACAGTGATATCGCTACGCGTAAGTAAAATCCGGCTTGTATTATCTGTAGAACCGTCATTAACAGCGATAATCTCGTAGATGCAATCGGTGAACTGAAGTGTCTGCTGTAGATGATCGAGCGTTGCTATAATCCCATCTTCTTCGTTATATACCGGAAGAATGAGTGAAAAGGGCGGACAGCCAGAATCTGACTTCAGATCTAATGGGTAGGCGGCATCTTCATACAGTAGCTTTTCCCGCATAAAATTTTGTAACCGAATTATCTGGAGGAAATAGTAGGAAGTCGGAAACGAAGGCTTTCTAAGATATCAGGGTACAGCAAAGACGTTGCGTATGATTAATAACATTAATGGTTTCTCAATAATTCTGTCAACGCTAGTTAATTTATAGTAATTAAACTATTTATGAAATTGTCTAGCGAGCCTAGAAAGCGTGGAACGAGGATGAATTCGCATCGCCCACAACACGTGAGAAATTGCGGCTAAATTTTGACCTACTTCATAAGAATTTAGAGCGTGTTCGTAGACAAATCGTGCAAACATTTTAGGGTGAGCTTTAAATAGCGATTCGTGTTTTTGAATTAAGCGATGAAAGTTTTTCTGACGTAGTGAGGGATTCTTTGAAACGCGCGGACCTGAGTGAGAAAATAGTCTATAAGTAACTATGGGTAAACCAAGTAGCGAACAAACTTGATTAAGCCTTAAAAATAATTCAGTATGAACGCGCGAGGAAAATGATTCGTCAAATCCGCCAATTTTGAGAAGTATCTCGCGCTCTACAACTAATGTCTGTTTAGTGAAAAATGATTGTCCTGGAGCGATTGGTTCTAAGCAAAAATGCTTTCCTTTAACCAAAGTCGGCGGTAGGCGGGTACCCGTAATTTTACCATCTGCATTGAAAACTTCGATACCAGATATTACTCCTACAGGTTTTGGCAAATCTGTTTTTTCAACCGCTGCAAGTGAGACAGCAACAAGGTGCGGTAGCATTTCGTCGTCGTCATCAACAAAAGTAATCCATTGTCCGCGAGCAGCTTTAATACCAGCATTGCGGGCTGCGGCTCCGCCTTGATTGACTGTTTGACGAAGAATTCGTAATCGCGGGTGTTCTGGTAATGTCACAGGCTGCGGCGAAGCATCATCGACAACAATCACCTCAAAATCTTCTACCGTTTGCGCTAAGGCACTTTTGACAGCGCGTGGTAACAAGTCAGGTCTGTTGTACGTAGGAATAATAATACTAACTAGCGGATTGTGCATTGTTGCAGTTGCTACTATCTACTTATTTATGACCTTCCAAGTTCGAGGTTGATAAAATAAACACCTACTGATAGTCTTGTCGGCTTGAACGGTAAATCGAAAAGATTCAACAATATCAAACGAACATACACCGCTTCTAATGTAAATTTTTGCATTATACACGCCAGGTATCAAACAACAATACGGCATTTGTATTTGTATCTCTGTTGCACCTGGAGCAATTGTTAAAATCTCGTTGTCACTAGCAGAAGTGAGATATAAGACGCGATCGTTTTCGCCTGATAAAGATGTTACTAGAACGCCAACATTGGCGTTATCGATGTACTTGTGAGCGAAGCATTCTACGCATAGACTTGTAGGTTCTCCGGACATGGGAGTATCTAAGATATTTCCTTGCTCATCTTTAAAACAAACTGAGGTAATATCTAACCCAAAACTTTCTTCAGGAGATTTTTTAGGCAAAATCAGTGGTCCTGTTGCCTTTTCCATACCACTAAGACACAGGTCTTCTTCATATTTGCGTACAACTGCTTCGGTTTCTCCTGAGGTTATTAATTGACCTTTGGCTAAATAGATTGCAGTATTACAAATATTGAGAATGCTATGCGAGTTGTGCGAAACTAAGACAAAAGCAGTTCCGTTCTCGCGTAATTTTGCGAGCTTGCGGTGACATTTCATTTTAAACTTAATATCGCCGACTGCTAGCACTTCATCGATGAGTAAGATATCGGGATCTGTGTGAACGGCGCAAGCAAAACCTAGCCGTGCAGCCATACCAGAGCTATAATTTTGGACGGGAGCATCAATGGCGTCCCAAATTTCGGCAAAGTCTACAACTTCATCGAATTTTGCTTTAATTTCTTTTGTGGATAAACCCAGAATTGACATATTGGCATAGATATTTTCTCGTCCTGTCAAAATTGGGTTGAAGCCAGCACCTAAAGCAATTAATGGTGCTAATCTGCCTCGAATTTTGACTGAGCCTGTATCAGGGTTAATTAAGCCGCTAATAATTCGTAACAGCGTACTTTTTCCTGCACCGTTTGAGCCGACTAAGCCTAAAGCTTCTCCGCGTCGCAGCTGAAAACTTACGTCTTTTAATGCCCAAAATTCTTGCGATCGCAATCTGGTACTTGTTCTTTTTCTTCCTAATAACTCTGTTGTGATATCCTGAACGCCATAGAGTAAAGATCGTCTCAAGTTGCGACAAAACTTTTTAGAGATCTGCTCTACGCTGATCGCTACTTCGCTATCCTCAGGCTGAATTGCAATTTCTCTATCGCTCAATTCAGTTGTCATTAAGAGCTTATCCTTTCAATCACAAAAGGCATAGATACGCGGAATGTTATCCATGCTAGCAATAATCCCACAAAAGCAAAAAGACTTGCCACCCAAAATCCATGAGGATCGGAAACTACTCCTGTAGTTGCTAACTCGCGTGTTGTTACTAATATAGGAGTAACAGGATTAAGATTGACTAGCAGCCCAAAAGTTCCTTGACTAGGCACGGGAAACACAACTGGCGTCAGAAACAGCCAAAACCCTGTAATCATCGTTATTCCTTTGGAAACATCTTGATACAAAGCGCCGAGTGGTGCTAGCAATAGACCGAAGAATGTGCCCAACATAACTAAATGAATGAGTCCGACAACTGCTAACAGTACTGTCCATCCAACTGCAATCTGAAACCAGAAAAACAAAGCAACGAGCAGCAAGAGTTTGATACTAAAGTTAAAGAAAACTTCTCCCACTTTTGCTAATATAATTGCCTCGCGAGGAAAATTGACTCTTGCTAGCATTGGCTTTGCGACTGTTACTGCTTGCACAGGACCGTTCAAGGCTTCCACAAATGTTTGCCACAATGCTGTGCTGAACATGACGTACGCAGGATAAGGTAGGTCTGTTACGCCTACATTGATGACGTTAGCGTCATTTGCTAGTGTAAATCCTGCTGCCATGACGATTGGCGGTAAAAAAGCCCAAGCAATGCCAAGAAAAGACTGACGGTACTGTGCAGTGATATTGCGTACCATCAGCCGCCAAGCTAATTCCCGCGAAGCTAGTAAATCGCGTCCCATTTGCTTGAACAACCGAATTGGATGTCGCAGTTTACTATGGGGCGTATAAACGATTTCAGGTGGTATTCGCCGCAGGCTGGAATTTTTCAAGATCTGTCCTCTGACGCACCTTTAAACTGTTGTTGGGGTCTTTTGTTGCAGAAGTTGGGGTGTTTGACTTTGTTCTACTAGAGGCTGTTTGCGGGCATAGCGATCGGTAAGATATTTGTTGAGCGTCTTATCGATATTCACGAGCAGCTCTTCTACTTTTTTACTTGGGCGCTTGAGAACCATCTTGCTGATCTTTTGGCTGAAGGGTTTAATGATTGTCATTTTTCTGCGCCAGCCTAAACCGTTGTACCGATTTTTGAAGTACTCATCCTCGGTAAGGTTCCATTTATCGCGCAAACGATGTAAACTTGCTAGTTCCCATGCATCGCTCCACCGCAGCATATAGAAGGGTATGTCTGTTAATTCTAGGGGAGGTCCTGGTACATAGGTCACGAGCGAATCCGGTTCGAGGTAAACATTTCCGCCTGCTTCCATGACAGTCATGCAGAAGTCTACGTGTTCTTTTGTATTTAACAGCGCTTCATCGAGCATTCCTACTTTTTCAAAGATCGCTGTTCGTACCATCATGCAATGAAACTCAGCAAGTCCGGTTTGTTGTCTTTGCAGTTGCGGACGCACATCAGCCACTTTGCGCCCTTGCTTGTAGATTTTTTCAATAATCCGGCGGCGCGTGCGATCGCCTTTGGTTTCGATTTTGACTCCCGACTCTCCGCCCGCGCAGTGAACTTCTTCATGCACTGGTTCGCCTTGGCAAATAAGCGGACTTACGATGGTTGCGTTGGTTTCTTCTGCACACTTTACGAGTTGTTGCAGCCAACCCGGCGTAACGACGACATCGTTATCGATAAAAACTACATATTCAGTGTTAACCTGCGCTAATCCCAAGTTTCTAGCTTTATTAGGAGAGAGATAGTGTTCGGTGCGAATCAGTTGAAATTGCTTTTCCTGGGCTTGTTCTTCTAAATAACGTTTAATTTTTGCTGGCGAACCACCATCAACATATACCAACTTGAAGGGGATCTGCGTGTTTTCGTAAATACTTTCTAACGACGCTTGCGTACAGCTGAAACGTTCGCGCGGTGAGACAACGATTGTAACTTGTGGTTCTGACATTGCTAAAAACTCCCTTCTTTGTTTGTCGTTGCAGATAATTGTATATATTTGTAAAGGTTAGTAGCGATCGCAAGTTGTACTCAGCTAAGTCTTAACTTCTGTATTATTCGCTACATTACTTGTCTTTAGAGAACTTCTACGCACAAAACCTTGTGTTAGTAATTGTTGATAGATTTCTACTAGTTCATTATTGAGTTTCTGAAGATCGTAACCTGCTTCTACTTGTGCGCGAGCCGCGCGTGTCACTGAATCCCAAATTTGGGGATTATCCAAAAGATAGGTTATCTTCTGGGCGATCGCACCAGCATCGCGCTCTGGTACTAAAAATCCTGAGACATTGTCCTCTATTAGCTCAGGAATTCCTCCGTGATACGTAGAAATGACAGGTATCCCGATTGCCATTGCTTCTTTTAATACATTTACTGGAGCATCTTGATCGCCATTTTTAGCAGTTACACTCGGTGCGACAAATATATGCGATTTTTTAAGAATTTCAATAATTTCTTCTTGATCTTTCCAGCCGAGCAACTTAACTCGATCGCTGACACCCAAATCTGTAATCAACTGTTGCAATTGTTGCTTTAGCGGTCCATCACCGATTATTTTATACTCAATATTCGGCTTTGATTTAATTAATTCGGCGATCGCTCTGATTGCATATTCTATACCTTTTTTTTCAACAAGACGTCCATTTGTTACAATTTGAATTTTATTAGCAATATCTATCTTAGGAGGGTTAAAAATAAATCGCTCGCAGTCTAAGCCTGAGCGATGTACCATGACTTTATCTTCTGGACAACCTAACTTCAAAAGGCGCTGTCGAAAATACTCGCAATTGGTCAAAAAGAAATCACCTACATTAAATAGTTGATCGTATACGCCATTGCCATATTGCTGAATAAATTCACTGATATCAAAACCCCGAAAGGAAACTACTAATTTTCCCTGCATTAACCCAAACTTTCGCAGGATCATAGCTTCGATGCCACACGGACCAAACTGGCAATGAACAATATCATACTGGCGTGGTTTACCTAACAGTGGAATAACTCTGTATAAGGGTCGCAAGGAGATAGCCCGCTTGCCATGTTGAAAAACATTCAGCGTTCTCAACCAAATTCCAGGACTTTTATTCAGCTTTGTTGCTAGCAAACTAGACGCTTTGAGGTACCGCCATAAAAGATTTTTAGGTAAATCGGGAATAGAGTAGTAATACGTTCTTGCTAACAATTGATATTTTTCAACATCTGGATGCACTTTAGAAGCTTTGACTTCTGATTCTTGGAAGGCATAAATATCAACTGAATGACCGCGTTCAATTAATCCAGTAATTTGATTAAGAATAAATGTTTGCGATAATTCAGGAAAGCCTAAGACAACGAAGGCTATTTTCATACCAAATTGCTCATTTGTGTTTACCCGACTACCCTCGCACGCACTTATTTCTTAGCCAAGATAATCTAACTGTACCCAGTTCTTCAGCTAGAGTCTAGCAGTTTTCTCAAGGAATATTATGAGAACCTTCTCATTTTTTGAGCAAGAAATTAATTTTCGTTTGGTCAACGAATTTTAAGCAAGCAAAACAATACTTTTCATAATTACGACATTGCAGCAAGAAACAGTCCTATAACAGTATACAGTTATATTTTTTTACAAAACCCACAGAAATGATTTACAGCTAACTGAGTCACAACGTAGGTTCTTCAGCAACCCAGCCAAGCGAGGAGTTATAGCGAACTTCAAAGTGCAAATGAGGTTCAGCCGATGTACGTTCTCCGGTTGTACCTACAGTTCCCAGCACTTGTCCTTGTTCTACAATTTGTCCCGTAGTTACACTAACTTTTTGTAGATGGGCGTAGCGAGTTTGGCGTCCTTCTGCGTGGTTGACAACAACGAGATTGCCATAACTTCCTTGTTCGCCAGCAAAAGCGATAGTTCCAGCAGCAACAGCTTGTACGTTAGTTCCTACAGGCGCTAGTAAATCCACCCCGCTATGAAAGACAACTTGACCGGTATTAGGGTTGATTTGCCAACCGTAACCCATCGCTACCGGTGCTTTTGTTGGTAATGGATATCCTGTAAGTAAACTACTGGCACTTGTACTAGGGGCTTCTGGTGACCAATTGACGCCAGGAACGAAGACAAATTGCGATACAGGTTGACAGCCATTTGCTTCAAATAAAACATCAGCGCGGACTTTGTATTTGGTAGCAATTTGCTGCCAAGATTGATTAGGTGGCACTTCCACCCGAATTCCATTGAACGGCGGAATGACAATTTCACTACCGACAGTGAGTTGTCCTGTGCGCAATGTGGGATTAAAACCGATAAGCGTGGCAGAAATAAGATTATATTTTTGGGCGATCGCCTCTATGGTTTCGCCTGGCGCTACTTTGTGGCGAGTGAGCCGCGATAACGCAGGTGGAGGACAGCTGCTAGTTGCTGTTGAAACATTGTTACTCGGTGCAGAATTGGCTGCAGTAGTGAGAAGTAATAAGCCTAGAGGTAGTACCGTTAAAAGTGTTGAGTAGCTTAAAGTTATCATACCGGTACAGCGAATGAGATCTCTACTAAGTATCCATTATCTTTTTGCGTACTGCCAAAAGCGGAAAGATCGATCTCAGGGCTTGATTTCTTGACTAAACTTAAAAGTTAGCATCTACTTGCTGTGTATAGGCGGAAGGAGTATGAGTTTATCGTTCAAAAATTTGACGGCAGCGGTGGTTTTGCTTGCGATCGGAGGTGGGGCTGGGTGGTGGAGTAGTCGCTACTTCTCAAGTCAGCATTCGCTAGAAGAATTGACGACAGTACCAGTCATGGTACCACCTGTATCTGGACTTGTGATTCCGGAGACCACAAATAGCACAAGCCGCATCGATGACCGCAACTTTATCGCCTCAGCAGTAGAAAAAGTAGGACCTGCAGTTGTACGTATTAACGCAACGCGCAGGGTTGCTAACCGCCTTCCAGAAGCTTTTAATAATCCTCTACTACGCAGATTCTTTGGTTCAGAGCGAGAAATTCCAGAAGAACGCATCGAACGCGGTACAGGTTCAGGTTTTATTCTCAGCCAAGATGGTCGTGTCCTAACCAATGCTCACGTTGTTGCCGAAACGGATACTGTACAAGTCACGCTCAAAGATGGTCGGAGTTTTGAGGGTAAAGTTGTCGGCGTGGATAACGTGACAGATGTTGCTGTTGTCAAGATTAAAGCGAATAATCTACCCACAGTCAAGCTAGGTAACTCGCGCAACTTATCTCCAGGACAATGGGCGATCGCGATCGGTAATCCGCTAGGTTTAGATAATACTGTAACTGTTGGAATTATTAGCGCGACAGACCGCTCTAGCGCGCAAGTAGGAGTTCCTGATAAGCGCGTTAACTTTATTCAAACAGATGCTGCCATCAATCCTGGCAACTCAGGTGGTCCGTTGTTGAACGCTGAGGGTGAGGTGATTGGTGTTAATACTGCAATTCGGTCAGATGCACAAGGACTAGGTTTTGCGATTCCGATTGATACTGCTGCCAGAATTGCCAATAAACTATTTACGCGAGGACGAGTTGAACATCCTTTTTTGGGGATTCAAATGATCGACCTCACCCCAGCTACTAAAGAAGAAGTTAATCAGGAAACGAATCTCAAGATACAGCAAGAACAGGGTGTATTGATCGTGCGCGTCATTAGAAAATCTCCCTCGTATCGTGCTGGTCTACGCGAAGGTGATATCATTCAAAAGATTGATGGTAGACAGATTCGCAAAGCATCTGAAGTTCAAGAGCGCGTTGAAGCTAGTGATGTAGGAACGGTATTGAATTTAGAAGTGAACCGCAATGGCAAAATTGAAACTGTTCGAGTAGTGCCAGAAGCTTTTCCTGTAGACGAGCTTGGCTAGAAGTTTCCACTTCTGCAATTTTTGCTCATTGTCCCCCACTCGAATCGCGCGGCAAAGACACAGAATCCGCCAAGTCGTCAAGATGCATGCGCTGTTCCATCTGACGCAGAAAATACCCTGTCATCATTGCAGAGGCAAGCAATCCGGCTAAGTTATCCCGGTCTGTAGAAATTTTCACGTTAAAATTCTCAGAAGGCAGCATACCAACTAACCCTTGGACATTCTGAGAAATGATTTCTTTTATTTCTGGACTAACCGAGCGAGCAACGTGCGCTAAAATCTCTGGTGATTGACGTTGCAAATAGTTTAATAGGGGATTCGTTTGCGACTCTTGGTGAGAGTCATCGCTGAAAAAATCAGGATCGAAGACCATGGGCAGTTCTGTTTAGCAGTGCTGATATCTAATGTAACTCATTGTAATAGATAGCACTTCTTGCCTAAGAGTGGTTCTCGCCATACAGCAGTATTACGAATATATCGACAAAAGTCACTCATTTGTTGATTTTTCTGGCGGAGGTGCTTCTTGGGCGTTATCAACGCTTAGCACGTGCGGTAGTTGTTCGAGTTGAAAATATTGGTAAAACTTATCGGTAACGTCGAGTAAAAAAGAGCGACCGTCTCCAGACCGGCGCTTGCGCACAAAACCTAGTTTTACAAGTTCCTGAACGTGTTGATAAGCTCCTGATCCCCGCAAGTTGACGAGTTCTGTTTGAGCGATTGGCTGACGCAGCGCGATCGCTGCCAAAGTGCGCAAAGCTCCTACACCAAGTTCGACCGGAATCAGTGTTTGCACGAGTTCTTGAAAACTCGACCGCAGTTGTAAGCTGTAGGTACCTGAGCTAGTTTCGACGACCTCTAAAGCGCTGTCGCGGTGCGCATAGTCATCGATGAGTTCCATCAGTCCTTCCTCAACGGTATGGCGATCGCAGCCGGCATACTCAGCTAATTGCGCGATCGAGAGTGGCTGACCCTTAAGATATAAAATTGCTTCAATCTTATTTGCTAAACGCATTCACCAAAGGTCAGAGGTCAGGGGCTAGAGATTAGGGTAGGGACAAAGAGCGCGAGGTTAGTAGTTGGTGAATGGAATTCATTTAGTATTTTTTCCTCTACTCTTTGTTTCCCTATGTTTTATTGCGGTTGTACTAAATTTTCTGCACCGCGAACAACTTTGGCAGAGATAATTTTATCTCCTTCTTTGAGTTGTTCTAACACTTCTTTGCCTTCGATCAGATAGCCAAACACTGCATAGCGACCATCTAACAGATTGCGCCCAGCTGGAGTCAGCTCAGGTTCAAACAAAAAGAAGAAAAATTGTGAGGAACCGCCATTGTTATCAAACTCTGGGCGTGCCATGGCAACAGCGCCATAGGCAGAAAAGGGTAAAACTGGTTCTTCGCGATAGCGACCCGCTTGCTCTAAGGTGATGCCATACGTAGGAACTGGATCGCCTTTCACAAGAATTTCCAGAGGAATGCTGCGGTATTTTCCTGTTTTTGGGTCGATAAATCCTTGTTCTGGTCCTGGTGGATCTCCGGTTTGGAGAACATAAGAATCCTCGGCGCGAATAAACTCTAAACCATCATAAAAACCTCGCTGGACTAAATCGACGAAATTACCCGCAGTAACTGGAGCGCTATAGCCGTCTACAACAACCGTCAGATTACCCTTGTTCGTTTCCATTTCTACAGTGGCACGACCTTTGAGTTGTGGTAAGTTACTGTACTCAGCGGGAACCTCGTAGGGAAACTCTTGTACCATTAACTCTTCAAGCGTACTGACTAAATTCAGAGCTTTAGCTCGTCCTATCCAAAGTTGCTCCTTATCTTTCGAATCAGCTGCTTGTCGCAAGTCGTTAATACTAGCTTGTAATTCATCGATCAGAGATTCTGCTTGTGGTTTTTGCTCGTCAGGAATGCTTTTGAGCAGTTCATCGTGACGCGAGTTGAGGACGCGAGAAGCTTGAGAAATATCTTTAGAAATCGCACCCCAACGCCGATTTGCCCGCAGTTGGGTAGCAATATCTTCTAAGTTAGCTTGTAGATCCCGCACAGCTTGATTATCGATCGGCAACGAGTAGCGTAATAGCGCTTTGCCATCAGTGATCGCATTTCCAGCTGGTAACGCTGCATTGCTAGCAGGAGTCCACCCAGCAACGCTTGTACCAAAAAACATCGCGATTAGCAGCAGTAGTATGGTGCTTTTTTTCCACCAGTAGTTCAAATTTGTCATGAGATAGCTCAGATGCGGCATGAATATAACGTTAGGCAAGTGGGCTACCTGGGATTTGTGTTTGCCCTTCACCCATTGCTTGTCTGCCTGACAGTTGCAATTGACGAGGTATCGACTCATTCATAATCTTGCCACAGTGCCGTTCACTTCCTAGTTCAAAATTTAAAAAACGACGCGATCAGGGGTGAGTGATGCGTGGCTAGTGAATAGTCATGAGTTTTGAGTTAGATAGACAATGTTCTTCTTCCTCTGTATCTTTGCTCCTCTGCTCCCTCCGCCTTTTCTGCTTCGACCCCTTCTATAGCACTACGCTGTAGAGGTACAATGAGATGCCGATTGTCTTGCACTATATTGTTTCATGATTTCCAGTAATGATTTTCGACCTGGCGTCACGATAGTCTTAGATGGTTCCGTATGGCGAGTTGTAGAGTTTCTCCACGTCAAACCAGGAAAAGGTTCCGCATTTGTTCGAACTAAGCTAAAAAATGTTCAAAGTGGCAGCGTTGTCGAGCGAACGTTTCGTGCAGGGGAAACTGTACCCCAAGCTAATTTAGAGAAAAGGACGATGCAGCATACCTATAAGGACGGTGACGAATTCGTCTTTATGGATATGGAAACCTATGAAGAAAGCAGGCTGAATGCTAACCAAATAGGCGATCGCGTTAAATATCTTAAAGATGGGATGGAAGTCAATGTCGTTCGTTGGGGCGATCAAGTTCTTGAAGTCGAATTGCCGAATTCTGTTGTGCTAGAAATTGTCCAAACCGATCCAGGAGTGCGTGGAGATACCGCGACAGGTGGCACGAAACCTGCTATTGTCGAAACCGGCGCAACTGTGATGGTGCCTTTATTTATTTCACAAGGCGAACGTATCCGGATCGATACGCGTAACGATACCTATCTAGGTCGAGAATAGACGCGCCAAGCGCATTGCGCATCACGCGTAGCCAATAGCTAATAAATGGGGTCAGACAAACTGTGCCACTTGATTTTAATGAACTTCGGCAACTTATAGCCACTATTGCTCAAACTGATATTGCGGAACTTACGCTCAAAAGTGACGAGTTTGAATTAACAATACGTAAAGCCGTTGGCATCAGTAATGCACCGCTTTCTGGTTCGGGTTCGCCAGCAGGAGGAATAATAGGTATAGAATCGCCTGCAGCCGCTACACCTACAACTGTAGCTGCATCAGATAATCAATCAGACGTGGCGCGCAAAACTGACGTGCCGACGAGTGGATTTAGTGCTGGGCAAGCTCCTACATCACCTAAAGACCAGAAACTACTGGAGGTGATTTCTCCAATGGTAGGAACATTTTACCGCGCTCCTGCTCCTGGCGAACCTGCATTTGTGGACGTGGGCGATCGCGTCAGAAGCGGTCAGATAGTCTGTATTATTGAGGCGATGAAGCTAATGAATGAAATTGAAGCTGAAGTTTCTGGACGAGTCGTAGAAATTCTCGTCCAAAATGGCGAACCTGTTGAATACGGACAAACATTGATGCTTCTCAGCCCAGATTGATCTTGTACGCTGTTGCAATCGAGGAATTATTGCTAAAATTTAGCAGTTCTTCTAGATTAAATTTGATGAAGTCAGCGAAGCCTGTGCCGCCAGAAGTTGTGCAACAAGTAGCTGATTACTTTAGCCTTCTTGGCGAACCGATGCGGCTGCGCCTACTACATTTGCTCAGCGATGGTGAAAAATGCGTGCAAGAATTGGTAGAGGCAACACAAACTAGTCAAGCAAATGTTTCTAAACATCTAAAAATCATGTGGCAAGCGGGAATTCTCAGTCGCCGCAGTTGTGGAACTTCGGCATATTACCGCATAGAGGATGATACGATCTTTGAATTGTGTAACGTAGTATATAATCGCCTTGCCAACCGCATTCAACAACAAGCGAATTCTTTTCGGGTGTTGAATAGCAATCATCAGTAAATGAGTAGCGATCGCCTATTAATTATTGATCGCAACTATTTTTGCCAGTGGTACGAGTGATTAGTAGTTAACTGTGATGCAGCGAGTTGTTCGCTAACGACTAATACATGACAACCAACTACTAATGACCCTTAACAACTATCCGATCGCGAGCATTCATATCGCTCGCGACTTAGAGTTGAAAATTCTCATCGAAACTTTGTCTGGTGAGAGGTTGATTTAGCTCGATGCCTTCTCCACCTAGATATTCTAGTTTTTGACCTTCGACATCAATCCACACTTGGGCATTGGGATCGAGAGTTGTTGCTGTATAAACGACTTGTGCTAAACGACCGCTCATCGAAGCGCTACCGCCGCCACTCGTGAACTCTGAAGATAAATCAACATGAACTCCATCGTTTTGAACTCTAACGCTGCGTAGTTTGGTTCCTGGAGGAATCGTGCTACTAACAGCATCGTTTGTCGGTCCAGCTAAGAGTTGCTCAAACGCAGTTTGCAAAACAACATTCGGCTGATCCGAATTGACTGTAAACGAGGTGGGTACGACTTCGATACTCGTCCCAGTATCTCTTAACCAATAAACTTGTGCGGTTTGATTAATCCCTGGCTGAATTGATGGATTCGTTGATGGTGAACTAGGCGTTGTAATTGCCTGCTGTGAGTTGGGAATTTGTGCCGAACGAAACGCCCACCAAGTGCCAGCACCACCTGCCACTAGAACACCTGCTACTATGCCAGCAATTACACCAGCAGGAACGCGTTTAGCTCTTTGTTGTGTCATGGGAAAAACCCTCCAAAAGAATAAGGTTAGTCGTGGTGTCAGGAGAACAGCAAACAATTCAAATTAAAGTGGATCGAAGATGAACACTGTGACTGTATTCAGGCTATAGCTGTTTCAATATGCGCGAAGATGTTTCCACGCGGATAAAAGCCGCAATTTCTAATTTTTGCGGACTTACATTCAATTGTAAAATTCTGGCTTGAATTCCGGCACTTTGTAAACTGCGCAAATCGAACTGCTGCGAAAAATTTGTGGCGATCGCACTGACAACTTGCTCGGGGACTTTCTCTTCGTTAACCAAAACGACAGGTAAAATTAGCTGAATTTGTCTTTCAGAAACGACACCTAATCCTGACTCTACTGTAATTCTCAATGGTTCAACGTCATCTTGTGTCAGTTCCACCTGAAAACGGATGCGATTATTTGCTAAGAATTGTATCCGAGGCTGCGAGAAATTGAGTTGTTGTACCTGTTGCGTACCTCTACCAAGTTCACCAATTGTGATATTCAGTAATCGACGAGCGATCGCGTTAGATTGTAGCGCCTGGTTAACATCTTGCTCGGTTAAAACCAAGCGTATTCCTGCTTGCAATGGCTGCTGAAGTTGAAGTCTACTACTGAAACTTGCGGTATCAAAATCAACTGCGTCTGTTTCTACTTCTAAAACAGCAAGACGAATGTTTTGTTTTAGCTGTAGCGCACGCCCAGCAATTCGCACGCGCTGTATCTTACCTTGTAGCAACTGATGCGTTGGAACATTATCAACGCGGACTCGCAGTGTTTCTACTTGGGCGAACTGAGAGCGAATAGTGTTTTCTGCAATGCGTTCTACAACACCGCCAACCGGTGAAAGCAATCCTAGCAAGCCTGCTAGAAGAATCGTTAACAGTTCCATAACAGGAGTGATTTCCTGTAGCTCAACTTGTTCATTTTGCGTCTTGCTATCGTCATACGGGCATTGCTCACCTTACATCAAATTCAGTCAATTGGGTAGTAAGATATACTTTTGTTATTTTTTTAGATAAAACATGGAAGATTATCTAATAAGAATTACCCAAAGTTATCTTTGCTTTAAGCGTGACTTAGCTTGTTATTGAAAGTCACGAATAACTTTACAGCTAACGCGTTTAAAAAATCTTTTAGGTTGACACGCCATTTTTTTGCATTTAACCTAGAAATAATAGCAAGTTACAAATTAAAAGTACAAATTTGTAGCTTGTTTCTTTTTCCTCATCATCTGTGGAGATTAAAAGATGGAAGTTCCTGGTAGTAGTAGTATCACTACACTCCAAGAATTTATTTCGGTAAACGTAGTCCCAGCTAAAGTTATTGCTGCAGTTGCTGGACGGTCGAGAGAGTAGGGGTTCATCTCTGGTCGCCAGTAAACGCGGCGGCTGCGGGGAAAGGAGGTAAACCCTAAACAGATTACAGCACATTAATGAAATTACTCAAAGCTAATAATTAATCTAAATATCCGCAGAGCAAAAATATGCAAAAATCGCGCTAGCGATTGCATAAGACTGTTCTGCAAAAATCTAATTTTCAATATCTCTAACTGAGAAACTACCTGTTAATTGAGTAGGTTTCTCAGACACATCCTGCTAAAAAGACGACTGAAACATTTTAGTTCAGTGGTATCAGTCATGCAGAAAAAGGGAGATAAATATGCGTCACAATATTTTGAACGAATTTTTATTACAACCTTTTGCCCTAGAAGCTGCCAAAAAAGAAGCCAACCGTCTACCTGCAGCTGAATTAGTGCAATCGATAATGGAAATTAAGCCGCACAAGCGCGTACTCGCTTTTCGACTATTGGAAAAACAAAAAGCGATCGCTGTTTTTGAATATCTTCGTCCGGAACAACAAGCCGATCTAATTCGCGCGATGGAAACTCCAGAAGTGATGAGTCTGCTAGAAGCATTAGATCCTGGCGATCGCGTGCGGTTGTTTGAGGAACTTCCGGCAAAGATTACTAAACGTCTGCTTGCCAATCTCAGTCCACAGGCGCGTGAAGGGGTAAATTTACTGCTAGGGTATCCAGAACGAAGTGCTGGACGCTTAATGAGCTTGCGCTATCTTGCTGTCCGCGACAGTGTTACCGTGCAATCACTGCTAGCGATCGTTCGCCAATCAGAATTACACGACAATGAACTGACACTCGTCTTCGTGGTTGATGCCGATCGCTACTATCGTGGCTTTGTTCGTACAGTGCGGTTAGTCAAATCCTCTCCCGAAGAGACTATCAGTCACTTGCTCGAAGGAACCAATATTGCTATTAGAGCTAGCGATCGCGATTTACAAGCCGTGCAATTGCTCAAAGACAACGATCTACCCGCAATTCCTGTTGTAGATAACGAAGGACGGCTCATCGGTGATATCACCTTTGATGATGTTATTGATTTAGTGGAAGAAGAAGCCACAGATGCAGCACTTGCCCAAGGTGGAGTAGGCAATTTATTGCGTCGCGACAAAGTATGGAGCGAGCGTCTGATCCGCGGTTCTTCTTGGTATGCAATTCAGTTGCGAATTCTGTTCTTAATTATCACTTTGATTGGTGGAATGCTAGTCGGTGGAGTTATTGAACGCTTTGAAGAAGTACTAGAAGCCGTGAGTGCAGCTGCAGTTTTTATTCCTTTAGTAATGGATATGGGAGGAAATGTCGGAACTCAATCTACGACCGTGTTTGCACGTGGAATAGCATGGAATCACATTAATGTCAATCGTTTTTTGCCTTATCTGCTACGCGAATTACAAATTGGCGCATCAATGGGTGCGATCTTGGGATTAGTAGCAGGCATTATCGCCTACTTCTGGCAAGGTTTACCAAATGGTATTCCACAACTCGGAACGGCTGTGGCAATTTCGCTATTTTGTGTAATCGCGCTGGGCGCAGTACTTGGTGCAATCTTACCTTGGATCATGCTGAAACTTGGCTTCGATCATGCACCAGGAGCAGATCCGTTTATAACAACAATCAAAGACTTCACTGGACTTTGGATCTACTTTACTCTAGTAGGCTGGCTTGTAGGTATTGACTAGCCGACATAACCTGCGCTTGAGGAACAAGTGGTAAAATCTCTGCGGTTGAAACTTCTGAGCGAAACAAAGTGCTGTGGCAATTGCAAGTCTTCCCTATAAGCGAAGGTGGAATGCGAATACGATATAGATTACCTACGCGCAAGCTGACATGTTCTCATCCTGCAAATCTTTTCAGTTTAGAAGAGGAATTGAGGATGAAGACGACAACTCACATGCATAGCTCTAATGACGTTAACCAATGTAAGCAAAGATGATGGAGTGGACAGATTTTGCAGTTCGCCTAGCAGTTGCCTTTTTCTTAGGTTCAGCAATTGGTTTAGAACGACAGTGGCGACAGCGCATGGCAGGATTACGTACTAATACCTTGGTGGCGACCGGCGCAGCCTTATTTGTGATGCTTTCTGTTCTGATTCCTGGAGAAGCCAGCCCTACGCGCATTGCAGCTCAAGTTGTGTCTGGGATTGGTTTTTTAGCAGGTGGCGTTATCTTACGCGAAGGTTTGAGCGTTCGAGGATTGAATACAGCAGCAACAATTTGGTGTGCAGCGGCGATTGGTTCGCTGGCAGGAGCAGGGTTTATAACTCAAGCAGTGATTGGCTCGATTGCAGTTTTAATTGCTAACATTCTCCTACGTCCATTGGGCTATCGCATCAACCAGGAACCCCTACAAGGAAGCGAGATAGAACTGTGCTATCAATGTTCCTTAATGTGCCGAAGCAAAGATGAAGCTCACGTACGAGCATTGTTGCTGCAAGCTCTCAGTACTAGCACGATGAAGCTACGTTCATTGCGTAGTGAGGATTTAGAAGATGCGGCGGATCGCGTTGAAGTAGAAGCGGAAATGCTCACTCAAAACCGCGACGATCAGCTTTTAGAGCAAATCATTAGTCGATTAAGTTTAGAACCAGGAGTCATTGCTGCGAGTTGGCGAGTTATTGAACAAGAGTTTGGCTAAGTTTAGCAGAGGAAGAATACTGTTTTCCATATAACTCAAAACTTTCAGAATGTCCTAAGCATATTGACCATTGCTGTAGAGTGCTTTTTATCCGTGAAGTGCAGTATCTATCCACTGCTTCAGCGTTGCAACTACTGCATCAATCGCGATGTCTTGTGATTTGCGGCTTTTGCGTTCGACAACTTCAACTTTACCTTCAGCGAGCGATCGTCCCGTCACAATGCGATAAGGAATCCCAACAAGATCTGCATCTTTGAACTTAACGCCCGCGCGTTCGTCGCGATCGTCAAGCAGCGTCTCGATTCCTGCTGCATTTAGTTGTTGATAAAGCTTTTCGGCAACTTCTACTTGTTGCGCATTATTGATGTTTGGAATCGTTACAATCGCGTGATAAGGCGCGATCGCTACAGGCCATATAATACCGTCTTGGTCATAAGATTGCTCAACCGCAGCTTGTGCCAAGCGCGAAACTCCCACACCATAGCAACCCATGACTAAAGGAACTTCTTCACCTTGTTCGTTGGTGTAGGTAGCTCCCATTGCTGCGGAGTATTTTGTTCCTAATTGAAAAATGTGTCCGATTTCGATACCTCTAGCGCTTTGTAAGGTTTGTTCGGGGTTATGAATTGCGCGATCGCCGACGCGTGCTTTTCGCACATCGACAATATTTTCTGGTAGTTTAAATTGCTCGTTCCAATTTGCTCCAACGACGTGATAACCTAATTCGTTGGCTCCTGTTGCAAAATTGCGCAAATCCACAGCCGTTTTATCAACTAACCGCAAAAACTGCGGGTGTATTTGTTTATCGGTACGAATGTAGTCATCCGCAATATCAGGGGCGATATATCCTAGCGGTAAAGGTTTTGCTGCCCATTTTTGTTGCATTGTTGCGTCTGGTACAGTGAGCGCGATCGCGGTTTTTCCACCATACTGCGGAGCAAGGCGAGTTATCTCATTTTGCAACTTCACTTCATTAACGTCTTGATCGCCTCGGATACTAACAATCACTAGTAGCGTTAACCCACAATCGAACACAACTTGATACAACACATTTTTCACAACTTGTGTAGGGGAACATCCTAACACGTTACACATTGTGTCAATCGTTGGCGTGCCTGGCGTTTCGCGTTTTTCATAGGTTGTAAACGGTGATGGTTCTGCTTCAGGTGGTAGCGACACAGCTTTTTCTACATTAGCTGCATACTTTCCGTCTTCGGTATAAAGAACTTCATCTTCTCCTGCATCTGCTAACACCATAAATTCTTGCGAAGCTGAACCACCAATCGCACCTGAATCAGCTTCCACTGCGCGAAAAGCTAACCCACTCCGCCGCAAAATATTGCTGTATGCACGGTGCATGTCATCATAAGTTTCTCGCAAGCTGGCTTCATCCGCATTGAAAGAATAAGCATCTTTCATAATAAACTCGCGTCCGCGCATCAAACCAAAGCGGGGACGAATTTCATCGCGGAACTTCGTTTGAATTTGATAAAGCGTTTGTGGTAACTGTCGATACGAGCGGATCGTATCGCGAGCTATGCTTGTAATAACCTCTTCATGTGTTGGCCCTAAACCTAATTCGCGCTCTTGTCGATCCTTGAGCGCAAACATAATACCTTCTGCTTGCGTATACGTATCCCAACGCCCTGATTCGCGCCACAACTCCGCTGGTTGTACTTGTGGTAACAAACACTCCTGCGCGCCGATCGCATTCATCTCCTCGCGCACGATTTGCGAAACTTTCTGTAGCACCCGCCACATCAAAGGTAAGTAAGCATAGATACCGCTACCGATGCGACGAATATAACCTGCACGCAATAAAAGTTTATGGCTGGGAATCTCCGCTTCGGCTGGATCTTCCCGTAGTGTGACAAAAAGCATTTGAGACAGTCGCATCGCTTGTTCCCTTCTTGTGATCTAGACGATCGTCATCTCAGTTCAGTCTAAAACATCATTAAGCCCAGATTTCAACTCACTTTACTTTATGGTTCTAAACGTAAAAACCTGGTTCAAGAGCCAAGAACCAGGCTTTTGCTAAGTTATCTATCTAAATGCGATAGATATACAGTACGCGATCTAGTTGTAGTAGTTTTTTTCTGCTTCCAACTGCTGAATGAGCTTTTCATCACCTTTAGCTTTAGCAACCTGCAAGCGATGCTCTAAGCTTTTTTGAATATTGGCACGATGAGTCTCAGCCGCGTTCCGGAAGCGCTGTAATGTATCTTTCATCACAATACACCTCTTAACTTAACGACTAACACCTTGTTGAAGAAATCTATACGTCTGCGATTTCTTCGATGCCTGCACGTTGTAACATCGATTGCTGACGGTTTTGTTGGCGTTGACGACGTTCACTCATAAGCAAACGCGCTTGAGCAGTAACAAAACGGGAATCTTGATTTTGGATACCAATAGCTTTATTATTCATTTTCCGCCTCTTTCTTAAATGTGTAGTGTGCGATTGAGGCGCGTTCCTTCGGGAGTGTTCCCTACTTCCGTCTTCCTGAATCTGAAAGATCAGAAAGATGAACGATTTATCCTTCTATCTTTATATCAATCATAAATCGGGTAGGACTTCTACCATTAGGTAGAAAACCGTACATTTTTTGTCTGGCTTTCCACCTCACTAGAAAATACTAAAATATAACCACATGCAGTTTAGGAAAATCTAATAATATTTATTTAGACTCTCCTACAACTTAATTTATTTTTGCTTTAGTCAAAGAGTTTAATCAAGCTAAGTAACTTATTTTTTATTTACTGGATTTAACTATTAGTAGGAGTTAATAGTAGTCTCCTGTGGGTTTCGTCTAGAGCTATTTCTTCAATCATGACAGGTAAATCTTGAATAATTCGAGAACATTTTTTGATAAAAGCTGCAACCCACTCTTTAACTATCCGATGTTGTTGAGCAGTAATAGTTTCTGTGATTGTGCCATGAAATACAAGTTCAGCAGACCGATTAATTTGGAAATTGTCTAACCAGTCAAAATTAGGACGTGTTAACTGCCAATAGTTAACTGTAAGCTTTGTTCCTATATAATTGCTACTAAATTGACTCAGGCGATTTAGCGCGTTGAGCAACTCTGTAATGTTAAGAGCTCCTTCTTCTAAAGGGAAAGAAGAGTGTTTTAGAGCGGATAATTCAGGTTTTAGTTGAGTTGAAAAAGCTTGAAGTTGAGAAAAAGTTTCTGTTAAAATTTTAAACGTTTTAATTGTCAGATCGAGATCTTTCTGGAGGATAGCTTTTAACTGCTGCGCTGCCAGTGCTCGCAGTTGATTTTTAGCAATATCCGTATCAGTTATTACTAAAAAACTTAGACTTTCATTTAACTTGTAGCTATATGCATAGCATCCCATAACTTGAAATTCAAGATAATCCTCTTCTGAAGAAACAATGGTAATTCTTTGCTGAAGAATTTCAATCAAACTGTGTTTTTCCCGCCCCTCTATCTTTCGGTTGTTGGCATATAAATACCGTATAGATTTTTCCTGAGTTAGGGCAACTCCTAGAACTCCAGGTATCTTTAGAAACTCATGAATAAATTCCTGGTACATACTGGTACATATACTAAATTATTGACAACTATAATAATTTTTCATGACTACAAAAAAATCATCAGTAATTTACTACTGCTTAGTTTTGCTTCAATTATTAGTATGGCATTATAATGTGCACGATTTTAAGTCATTTGTGAATGCATTGTTTTGATTTTGGATAAAAGTTAATAAATGGTGGAAAATTCAAAAGAAAGTAAAGGTAATTAGTAATTAAACTACCACCCTACCAATATGTCTAGAAGTACTATACAAATCTTCTAAAATTTATTTAGCTAAACTTGCAGTAATTACCTTAATTATACAGCCAAAACTTCTTCTTAAATTACTTTTAAGACAATTCAAATAATTCCTCTTCTTGGTGAGTCTTAATAATACAATCAGATTGAGGATAGGCTTTACATGTAAGAACGAAACCAGCTTTAAGTTCCTTTTCGTTTAAGAAAGAGTGCTCTGACTGATCGACTGAACCTTCAAGAACTTTGCCAGTACAAACAACGCAAGCACCTGCTCGACAAGCATATGGTAATTCAATGTTTTGCGCTTCAGCAGCATCAAGAATGTACTCATCGCCGCAAACTTCAATCGTACTGTTTAATTTGTGTGCTTCGCTAACAAACGTAACTTTATAAATTTTGTCACTGTTTCTCTTTAACATTTTTAGCTCCTGATACAGCTACTGTGGCTTGTTGTCAAAGTTGGAAATGAATGATTGTTTCAAGAAAACAAGCACCCTACAGATAGTTTTTCTTCATTATTAGTTTTAGTTTGTAAACTTAAATCATGACACTTCTTGCTAAAGTCCCGTGCTGCTTGGTAGCCTGCAATATTTCCATCTTCAAAAAAGAATTTTGTAGCTTCGCGCAAATCTGCTAAGGCTGCCCTTTTATCTCCTAGCTCAGCGTGAATAAGGCTTCGATTATAATAAGCTTGGGCATAGCTAGGATTGATAAGAATAGCTTCAGTGTAATCTTTGATCGCGGCTTGGAGATTTCCTAAACGTTGGTAAATCGAACCTCTATTGTAGTAGTTTTCAGCCTTAGGATTAGTACGAATATCTTGGTTACAATTCTCAATTTCTTGCAAATCGCTAACTATTTGGGCAATTTTTGCCTGCTCATTGTGTAGGCTTTGGGTATAGTTTTGTAAGTTATTAGTACCTTGGCTTAATGTAGTAGTTTGTTGCTGTACTTCTACTAATTGTTGAGTTAACGTACTGATGTGAGCTTGGGTCTCATTGTTTTCTCGTGTAATGTGGAGGATCGTACTTTGCTGGTGCTTGACTTCATTTAAAATTTGTTTGCGATTTGCAAGATTGAGCGCTACCGCTAAAGACAGCGGAATAGAAGCAAATAAAGCTTGTTGAGTAACGACAGACGCAATTGAGCCGCTAATCGCGCTCAGTACTGACACAATTTCTACAATGTCCTGCCAACGACTCTGTGATAGAAATTTCAAACTTTGTTGCATGGTATCAAAATTCCTCTAGATAATTGCTTTAGCCGAGTACAATGAGATTGAGTTCTAAAATTGGATGCAACAGAAGTGCTTCTTGGGGAGTTAGAAATTGGTTAATCACCTCTGGCATCACTTCAAATGTCGCCTTGCAAGTTTGGTCAAATTGATAAGACTTTGCAATGGTGTTATGCCAAAGTAAAAGACCTTCTCGTAGGCGATCGCGTTCGTTGAATAACAAAGCAGCTGCCGCATACCGTAGTAGTTGTGCAATGTCTCTTCGCCACACTTCTGTGAAATCTCCAGCAGCATTAAGAAATAAATTAGGGTTGAGGGTTCGCAATTTCGTTTCTACTCGATTGATAATTTGAGCCTCGGCAGCGCGAATTTTCTCATAAGCACTCACGCGTTGCTCCCATGATTGAAAATAGCTTCTGAGAAACTGAAGTTCCTCCGTTTTGGCATAGCGGCCGTCCGCTTCTATACTTAAGCGGGCTAGTTGTGTTAGCATATTTTTCTTGTGTTTGGTAACAATCTATCTTTATTAAGCTTCGCGGGTACGGGCAAGGTAGGCTTCTACTGAGGTACGCGTGTCTTTGAGTTGGCTAATCATCGAACGAGTAATCAACTTGCCAGCTTCTACTAAAATTTTGCCTTCCAAGGGATGCAGGATGTCTTGCTCGGCACGGCGACCTATTAGGGTTTCAATATCTTCAATCGCATTAATATGCATTCCAGCAGGAATCTCAACGACAACACCATCACCAATAACTCGCGCCTGACAAGCAAGGCGAGAATTGGGCTGTGCTGTCGCGATCGCCTCTAACGTCCGCTTTTCTCGGCGGTTAAGCGGAGAAAGACTTTCCATACCACTTTTGATGTAAACGTGGCAGGTAGAACACATTCCTCGCCCAGAACACTCTGGAAGAATATTTAGTTCACTAGTTAGTACTCCACATAAAAGGTTGTCATTGGTTTTGACGACGGTCTCTAGTGCGATAGGTTCTAGTTTTACAATCTTGGTCATGTTTGATGCTCCTTTCATCAACAAGGTTGATAGCACCGAAACTCGTCAACTCAACGATTACCCTTACACAGCCAAGCCATAATAATTTCATGCTCGTGCCCTTCATCTAACCAGGCTGCTATTGGTTTGAGACGCTCTGGTAAACCTAAAACAAAGCGGTTACAATCAGCCTGCAAAGACTCACAAGAAGTTTGCACGCAGTGGAGTTGTCGTCCAGTAATTTGGCTAAAAAAAGCACTCAGTATGCCTGCTTCTAGAAAACACGCTGGTTTTTTCGCTTGTAAAGGTTGCTGTGCAAAAGGGGAGTTCCAAATTTTAATAACTAAAAATCCTTGCTGGTAATGGTTCATGTCAAAATCAAAAGTTCCCCAACCGTGCGTTTTCCAGCATTGTTTCAGGCATTGCAGAAACTCTACCATTTCCATTGCGGCTAAAGGCTTGCGGTAGTAGTCACTTACTTCTTCAACAAAACGGGCATAAAAGTTCTTACCCCACCAACGACCACAGTTAAAAAGTACTAAACTCGCGGCTTGACCTGTTTCTTTTTCGATACCAGTATAAATTGCTCGCATCAAAGTTTCTGGTAAAGCTAAAAGGCGATCGCCGCGACGGTTTTCAATCAAACCTGCTTCAAAGTCACCCTTAATGTAAGCATCAACAGCAAAGTAGTTTCCTGGTAAGCGTTCGTCTTGCAGTAAATCAGTAATAGCAATCATTAGCAATCTTCCCTATTCAAGATTGAACAGTATTTCTACAATTCAGCCACAGCGTTTGCCTTCAAAAGAGTCGTCTCAGCTTGCGCTAAAAAAGGTTGCAATAAAGCCAACTGTTGCGCATTCAAATGTTCTTGCAACTGATTCTGTAAAAGTTGACATATGTTTGTCTCAATTGCTTGTGTTCGATGAGCTTGGACTATACCAATCAGCCATTCTAAAAGTCTTTGCTGAAGAAATTCTTGGTTATTGAGCAGCATCGCCATAGTGCAGTAGCGCAAGACTAATAGCCAACGTTTCAAAGCTTGCTCTAAATCTCGCTGATTCTGCGCAAAAGTTACCAGAAGTTGATCGGCGATTGGTTGAAAGATGGTGACTTCTTGATCGCGCAGTAGCTCATAGATTTCGAGGCGCACTTGCAGCGATGCAATACAAAGCTTGGCAGTCGTAATCTCCTCTAGAGTCAAATAGTGGTCTTCAGCCTCGTAGAGTAGACTTTTAATCTCGGAGTGCATATTTAATTCGATTTAAAATAGTGTCGATAAGTCTGTCAATGTTGTTTTGATAGGTACTTCAAATGAGTTTGGCAGCGGCAATTTCTTTGGTAAAGAGCCTATTTCTGGATGACCTTCCCAGCAAATCAACTTGAAAAACTCACTCACCTGTAAAGTTAAGCTTGAAGATTGATTTATGCCGTGCAAGCTAAACTTTTCATGGAGTTGACCTTGCCAGTTAGTGAAGCTAAAGAATTCTTGTAGTGATAGGCATTGCCAAGCAATTAAGTTTAAAGATTGTTGTTCGTTGGAAATTCTTCGCGGTTGACCTTGCCAGTTAGTGAAGCTAAAGAATTCTTGTACGGATAACAACCAGGAATTTTGACTACTCATCTGAGTCGTTCCCCACTTTGGAGCCGCATTTCGATATCTCTAGCGGTAGCACCTTCGTTCTGCCAAAAGGTTGCGGCATCTATACGATCTTGTTTACCCAGTAGGAATTTACAGTAAGTTTCTCCCATTGAGTAGCACTGGATTTCAATACAGCTTAATGGTTTTTTCACCATCTCACTAAAGAAACCAGCAAACAAACCAGCATAAAGATGACACACAGGTTTACCAACATCACCTAGTGTACGGGCTACTGCTGAATCAAAGACATTGATAAACGTAAATCCATTCTTTTGGTCACGTATGTCTACTTCCCAGTTTCCCCAACCCTGGCTAATAAAAGGCCACCACCAAGTCTCTAAAAGAAAGGCAGAATTCGTTTCAGTAATTGTCTTTTTGTACTCCTTCTCAAACCACTGTTGGAAAAAATTGGCATCTTTACTACCCCACTCGTAGCCAATATTGTACATAACAACCGTCGAAGCACTACCGACTTCTTCTTCTAAGCCCTCAATCAAACCAATGATGAAATCTTCACTAACAAAAATATTACGGGACTCATTCCAATCGATGACTGTTCCTGTATCAAGATGAAAATGAAAAAAATCATCAAAACTATAGTGGTCATGCTTTGTAGGATATTTCTGTTTGAGAAAATGCTTTACTTTGAATGCAAACTCGTCTTTCTGGTCAATAAGTATATTTATAGAAGTAACAACCATACTAGGTATCCTTTGATTTAAAAATTGCTAAATCATATTGCTCTTAGCTTCTCTTTAATCGTTTCTACCTATGTATATCCTTGGTTAATGACTTAAAGCATCGATGAAAATACCATTTTTATTTGTTTACATATTAATAACATTCGTAACTACTTGATGACGCCTTATCAATCATTGTGACGAATTAAGCTTAACATTTCTACAAATATTTCAACACAAATGAACATTTTTATGAGAATTTTATTTTTTTGGAGAAGTTAATCAATCTTGCTTGTTCTATTTTTAAATTAATTGCACTTTTTTTCAGTATAATTACTGTTAACCAAGACATACTTCTAACGAAGACTTTAGCTGATACCAATAGCAAGGTCGAGTGAGAATATGTTGGTTGTTAAAAATTGACATCATGGAAGCATAAGTGAGCCCGACCTACCAAGACAACTGCTAGTATTCAATCAAGCCTCTGACTGATGTTTTACTATCAACGAGCGAATCGGGTAGTACTACATAAGTAATGAACAAGTAATGACGCATTGTCATGATGGATGAAATACTAAACGGTAGCAATGCGATCCTCCAACGATTTTGAGAAGGACAAGGTTTTGCGGACTAGTCGGGAGACTCGCTGTCTCAGCGTGTTGTTGAATTACTCAATGTCGTTTCGCGGTAGCATTGCTCCATAGACTACCCAAAAGTCTGTGTAGGCGATCGCACACCGGCGATAGACCAAAGGCAAGGATTCTCATTGAAATGCTCGCGTTTTGGGGTGTTACCTGCACGCTACGAGGCACCTACTTGCGTATATTTCTCATCGACGTAGGTTTACAACCATTGCTCAGAAACTTGGATGGTAGAGGCAATATCAGCCAGTGAAATACGCTCTATCAGTACTCGAGCAATGAGTCTTCGTCTTGGGTCAATCACTTTGTCGTTGGTTGTTCGACAAACAGTCGTCCACAGTGATGACATTTGAAGCGTTGTTTAATATTGCGAACGCGACCATTCTTCACTGATTAGAAAGGATACACGCAGCGGACAAGCAGGCACGCGAGGAAAATTAGCAACAGACGCTACTTCTCTATCATTACATCTTGGGCACTACTGCAAACTGTATTTGTAGGTTGCGATGTAGACTCAGCCCAGTAAGCTTCACTTATACACCACCACGTCGTAATTTGTTTTCGCTCCAAATAACGTAGGCGATCGCTAACCCTATTGCTCCCACAATCAGCGAAAAAGCTAGCATCTTCCCTCACAAGTTAGTTATATTGCATTCTAATTTTAGTTTAGCTTGTCTGCCACTTTGTGATAGTTTTCTGTATCACAACGATTGGCTTTTTAACAATCAACATCGCAAACGGCTTCGACTTCGACTTCGACTAGCATTGCGGGATCGACAAGTGCTTGAATTTCGACCATTGTGTTTGCTGGTGGATGTTCGCCAAAGTATTCTTGGTGTGCTTGCGCAAACTCAGCCCAGCGTTTTATATCCGTGACATAGACGCGAGTACGGACAACATCGTGCAAGTCTGCGCCTAAATTTTGTAAAGCTTTTTGAATAATTTCTAGACAGCGCTTGGTTTGAGCATACGCATCATTTGGGGCAAAAACACCACCTTGCTCGTCAACAGGCGCAGTACCCGATACATAAATCTGATTCCCAACACGGATAGCACGACAGTAACCAGCTTTCGTTTCCCATGTCGTTCCCGACGATGTTCTTTGTCGTTGCATACTTGTTTCTCGGCGATCGCCAACATCTTCTAAATTAGTTGGAGGAGGCTAGCTAAGCATTATAAAGCTTGATAGATTGCAAAACACAATGATAAGGAGTAGCAAATGACTGCAATAGCATCTACTGATTCACCTGATTTTATGGCAACTTTAACGGCTGCTGTAAAGAGTAAAAAAAGCGATCGTCCCTCAACTTCCGCAGTAGTTTTGGCACTGTTACAAGCAGAGAAAGCAGCTAAACAGCAACGCATTGTCTATTCTGTAGACAGGTTATTAGGTACTTGGCAACTTTGGTTTACTGCTCCACGCAAAGCACACTTGCAAAATGGTCAAGCTTTAGGAAAAGGCTTTTATATACCTCAAATTACACCCGCGCAAATTTCTTTCATTAATCAAGACAAGTTATCTATTAGCAATCAGATTCAATTAGGTTCACTAATATTTAAGCTTACAGGTTCTGCTAAGTACCTGGGAAAGAAAAACTTGCTAGCGTTTGACTTCACTTGGATGCAATTGAGCTTGTTCGGTCGAACTATTTATAGTGGTAAGTTTCGTACTAAAGCTAGGACAACTGATTTTTTTGAGCAACCAATTGCTAAACTTCCTTTTTTTGCTTTCTTTTTGGTAACTGAAGATTTTATTGCGGCTCGCGGTCGTGGTGGTGGAATAGCAATTTGGGTTAGGAATAAGTAGGTTGTTTCTAATTAGGAAAAATTTTAGATAAATCAAGTACTAAGTCTGAGAAATGAGGTAATTTAACTGATTCTGTTGGGAGAAAGATGAGTTTTTGGCGATACCCAAAGTGATTTTTTAAATCTTGATAAGGCTCGCTGTAGCATTCTAGGCAATTAGCTTGTAAGTTAAATATCCAGTAATGAGATATCTTGGCTTCTGCGTATAATGGTAGTTTAACTTCTTGGTCGTAACTCAAAGAATCAGCTATTTCAATCAGCAGCAATACATCGTCTGAAGTGGGATGAGCAGATAAGTAGTCATCAGAACGATTGCGCACAATTGTTAAATCAGGCTCAGGCTCACTATCTTGAAATAAGACAATAGGTTCTTGTCCGCGTATAACGGTACTGTTTCCTACTAGCTTAAACAATTCGCGGTATAAACGAGTGCTACAAACAGAGTGAGATGTGCCTTTAGCTGACATTTGAAAAATTTCTCCGCGAATAAGTTCAACTCGGTGTTCTTGAAAAAATCCAAGTTCTGCGAGGCGGTGATATTCTTCTGGTGTGAAGCGTTTAGCCGTGACTGTACTCATGAGCACTCCAAATATGCGATCGCAGGTTGTATTCAAATCGTAGCTCGCAGCAGCAATGAACTGACTAAATGCATTAACGTCTTGTTGTCACTACTGGTGCATTCACAGTTAGCCGTAGCTGTGATGCAGAAATTGCCAACCAAGGTTGACCTGAAATGAGATGAGTAAAAGGACTAGTGGTGGGTACTGTTAATTGCGCATTAACTAACCCGAATTGTGCCTCTACATCAAATGAAAAATTCAACAAATCAGCATTCTTAGTACTAAAACTAGAAGCACCTAAGCGCGGTTTAAAGCCAAGACTAAATAAGGAATTGTAGTTCAAAGTACACAGAGGGCGATCGCCTTGTCGCACGCTAACGCTGTTGTTTCCCCAGATAAACTCTGCAAGTTCTTTTGGCAATCCCCAAATTTCGCGCCCGCCAGCAACAGAATCAGGGTTATCGACATAAATATGCGAAACCCAGCCACCGATTTTCCCTGAGTGAGTGACAGCAGCAGCAACGACGATTAATTCGCTGTACTCTAGTACTGAACCCGTAGTGTAATTAGATAGATACACTCCACCAACTGTCTTACCAGGAAGTACAGAAATGATATCGAGTTGTTGAGGAATTAAAGCACGAACGCGGTCAATATCTACAAGATGCAATGTTGCAACTGCAAAACCTTGAAGTGTCCAGGGTGGTTGGGGATATAGTGCCATTTTTCGTATTCTTTAGCTATTACCTCTTACCTATTACCCAACTATCTGCAAAAAAAAATCCCCACTCAGGAGAATTCCGAGTGGAGACTCAGCTATGAACTGCAATTATTTGGTTTCGGTGAAATCTGCATCGATAACATCGTCACCGCCAGGAGTAGCACCTGCATCGCTACCATCAGGAGTAGGACCGCCACTAGCCGCAGCACCGGGACCACCTTGTTGTTGATATAGGTTTGTACCAATGCTGTAGAGGGTTTGCTGTAACTCTGGCATCAAAGTTTTAATGCGATCGTCATCTTCTTTAGAGACAGCTTCGCGCAAGTCTTTGACCAAGCCTTCTACTTTGGTTCTATCGCTAGCAGGGACTTTATCACCTAAGTCTTGCAATTGCTTCTCGGCTTGATATGCTAGAGAATCAGCTTGGTTTTTGCGATCGACTTTTTCACGGCGCTCTTTATCAGCAGCAGCGTTTCTTTCAGCTTCAGCTACCATGCGTTCAACTTCGGTCTTATCGAGAGTTGAAGCACCAGTAATGCTAATTGATTGTTCTTTACCACTGCCTTTATCTTTCGCAGTGACGTTGAGAATACCGTTAGCGTCAATATCGAAGGTGACTTCGATTTGCGGAACGCCACGCGGTGCAGGAGGAATGCCATCGAGGCGGAATGTCCCTAAGCTCTTGTTATCACTCGCCATTTCGCGCTCGCCTTGTAGAACGTGAATTTCTACGTTAGTTTGCCCGTCAACTGCTGTGGAGAAGACTTCAGATTTCTTAGTAGGGATTGTGGTGTTGCGTGGAATAATCCGAGTCATAACACCGCCTAAGGTTTCTACACCCAAGGATAGTGGCGTGACATCGAGTAATAAGATTCCTGTAACATCACCTGCAAGAACGCCAGCTTGAATAGCTGCACCAACTGCGACAACTTCATCAGGGTTAACACTTTGGTTCGGTTCTTTACCCAGCATCCGCTTGACGAGTTCTTGAACTGCGGGAATTCGTGTAGAACCACCAACCAACACAACTTCGTTAATCGAGTTTTTGTCGATCTTGGCATCGCGTAGAGCATTTTCTACAGGAACGCGGCAGCGATCGATCAAGTCGGAACACAATTCTTCAAACTTGGCACGCGTCAGCGTCATATCCAGGTGCTTAGGGCCATCCTGGGTTGCGGTAATAAATGGTAAGTTAATTTCTGCTTGGGTAACGCTCGAAAGCTCAATTTTGGCTTTTTCTGCCGCTTCGGTTAAGCGTTGTAGCGCTTGTCTATCTTTACGCAGATCGATTCCTTCACTTCTACGGAATTCTTCTGCTAAGTAATCGACAATTTTCTTATCGAAGTCGTCACCACCTAAGTGGGTATCACCAGAGGTCGCTAATACTTCAAATACACCATCGCCGACTTCAAGGATGGATACGTCGAAGGTACCACCACCAAGGTCAAATACAAGAATAGTTTCGTTACTCTTCTTATCAAAGCCGTAGGCAAGGGAAGCGGCGGTAGGTTCGTTAATAATCCGTAAGACTTCAATACCTGCGATTTTTCCAGCATCTTTTGTTGCTTGACGCTGCGAGTCATTGAAGTAAGCAGGAACGGTAATAACTGCTTGAGTAACAGTCTCGCCTAGGTATTTGCTGGCATCTTCAACTAACTTACGCAATACCTGCGCAGAGATTTCTTCTGGGGCAAACTGCTTGCCAACACCAGGGCAATCGAGCTTGACATTGCCACTGCTATCGCGCAACACTTTGTACGCTACTTCGGTAGCTTCATTTGTGACTTCGTCATATCGACGTCCGATGAAGCGCTTTACCGAGTAAAACGTGTTTTCGGGGTTCATAACTGCTTGGCGCTTAGCAATTTGACCTACCAAGCGATCGCCATTCTTCGCAAAGGCAACGACGGATGGCGTTGTCCGAAAACCTTCTGCATTAGCAATAACGGTGGGTTTACCACCTTCCATCACTGCGACACAGGAGTTAGTCGTACCTAGGTCAATTCCAACTACTTTTGCCATTGGGAATCTTGGCTCCGTATAACTACTTAAATGAGAACAAAACTAGAATTGAACAACTATCTAATCAGCAGCCCCTTCCAGTTTCAATACTGATGAATTTATGTACTGATTTATATACTGAACATGGCTTGCTACTCTATGAAGGAGGGTTTTCCGAACATATCCAGGACGGTTAAGCGTAGGAGTGTTCATCAAATCTCCACATTCTTGACTGCTGACTGCACTGTGTCTAATGTACGCAAATCAGTAGCCTGAAGAATTGGGGCGAACCGTAATTGAGTAGTTGTGTTTGCCGTCATATACCATTAAGTAGCAAGCACAGCTTATGTTCTCACCTAGTCTGAATTACTGGGAACTCTACAGCGCAACAGCTTCCTTGATTTCTTTTAACTGGGAAAGGCAAACTGAGTTTGATGGAGTGGCAAATCTTGCTTTTATTTGCTCTAAGACTTCGGTTTCTGGGATTTTTCCTGCAATTGCTGAAACTCACTATTTAAATGATTTAATTGAGTTTGATTATCCAGTAAGCTGTAATTTAAATTGTGTAAATTATTAGTAACTTGCTGAATTTCCTGTGATATTTTTTCTCTTCAACGGCGTTCAGATTGGCGGGTAACAACTGTGGCGCTTATTGTACTTGCTGCACCTGCTACCATACCTGCACCTAAACTACGCGAAGCAGGGAAAGCAGACGCTACCATACCCCCGACCATGACAGTAAAAGAACTCGCTAAAAAACCATTTAAGAGCCACTTATGCATTGATGAACCTCAAAGGTGTCGTAATAATTGATTTACAATAAAGGACAATTATTTGTCGCTTATATGTAGAATTCCCAAAAATGTTTATATGAGTGTTAGATTTATACAAAATTATTATTTCAGGTAAACAACTTCATAAAAAAAATAAGTTGACATCAACTAGGGTATGACTGCGAACCTTAGCTACCCTGGAAAAAAGAGTTAGTATTAACTATTTAGTAAGCTTGATGATGTGTTAGTGTTTTGGATAGTATTATTTAGCAACCGAGTTATGTAACTCAATTCACCTTTAAAGTAAGCACAATCACGGTGTTAAAATCGTTGAAATTACTGAGACTAAATATAATATTTGAAATTAAAATTAATTTTCCTAAGTAATTATGCTTGTCGATGCTTGAAAGAGGTCTACCGCGATCGCAATTCACTGATACATAAGAGCAAGCCTTTAAGGAAGCTATCAAAAAGTTACTGGCATAGAAATCTTAGAATGTGTATTCACGTACAACGATTATTTATCCGTATCCGTAACGCTGCTAGTGTTCTATATTCTTGTGAAGATACTGCTGTGTTTGCTCGTTAGACGGAATACCATTGAGAGTTGCTATAACTGCGGAATCTTGATGCATCCGGCATAAGATAGAAGAATCCTCTACACGCCGAAGAGAAGCGGTGAAGCGATCGCTACTAAATTGTTCAACTTGCATAAATAAACACTATTGAGGTGCTATTCGCAGAAAGAGTGCTGCTACTTTTGACTGCGAAATCCTTCTTTAAGAACTTATTGCGAATCTGTACTATCTTTCTAAATTATGACTACGCAAACTTTGAGGGCAAGGAAAGGTTGGTAAAAATTGGTATTAATGGTTATTAGTAATCAATTAAAACTTGCGATAGAATTGCATTAGATTTTTTTTAGGAAATGGTTAAACGCATTCAGTTTTTACAAATCTCAATAAAGGAAAATTTATCATATATTTTTCATAATTTGAATTGAGTTTTTTTAGTGCTTATATTAAATGATTTCTATAAATAAACGTTATATTTTCAAATATTTACTAGAGTTATTTTTACAATTAGTACTGCTGACTGCACGTATCTACTCATTGCACTTGCTGCTATATGAAATCGACTCAACCTTATCAACCGCTACTTTTGCGCATTCTGCATGGACTTACAGCACTTTTCCTGATTGCTGCAATTCTGACTGCTTACTGGACGTATGATACATATGACGGGCGTTGGGGCAGAATTTCCCTGCCTACCTTTAGAGAAATTGAAGGTATACATGGAACTTTTGGGTTGTACACCTTACTGATATTTCCTGCATTTGTTATCTATGCATTTCATCGCGGGCAAAAGCGGCTGATTCAACCTGATTCATGCACTAAACTAACTCAGGTTGGTAAACCTATCTGGTGGTACACTTTGAACCGTTTTACGAATACATTTGCGCTGCTTGCGTTAACGTTTGCGCTTTTTAGTGGCAAGATGATGGATTCAGGGTGGTTGCCGAGGGGAGAACTAAATCACGGGTGGTACTATGCGCACTTGATAGCCTGGGTTGTTATGGTGAGTGCGATCGCGCTTCACCTATTAATGAATGCAAGGGTGGGCGGAGTTCCTTTACTGCTATCGATGCTCAATTGGCGATTTCGGGATAAAGATAGTCCTAGGCTATGGGCTAATCATCTTACACAATGGTGGTCAAGTGTTCAACGGGGTTCTTGGTCAAACTGGTTTCCATCTGCATCTATTTTGACGATACTAGAATGGGCGATTTTAGTAAGTATTGCTGCTGCCTGGATTATTCCATTATTTAAGTAGCTGCTAGACAAAAAACAGACTTTCGCCAAATAAACTATTAATACCTAATTAACTCTATTTTGACGCTTCGTTAACAGTAGGCAAATGTGAGATTCCTAAGAAATTTTCCAAACGCAAGCTATTTGTACTGCTGCAACTATACGCTTTAGGAAATAACTAGAGAAACGAGTCAATGGCTAGCTTGACGCTGCTTGTCGAGATGGTGACGGTTTTGGGATCTGCAGCAACAGGAGGTTATCTGGCAAATCGACTGCGGCAACCTGTGTTGTTAGGATACCTCATCGGTGGTGTAGTTGTAGGTCCTGCGGGACTCAATTTAGTCACGCTAGAAGGTGACATTGAGGTGCTATCTGAAGTAGGAGTGGCGCTTTTACTGTTTGCTTTAGGTGTGGAGTTTTCGCTGAAGGACTTGTTGCGAGTTCGCGCGATCGCACTTGGTGGGGGTACGCTGCAAATCATCTTGACGATTCTTCTCGGTGGGGGACTTGCGTACTTGACAGGTTGGGTGAGTACGCTACCCAAAGCAGTATTTTTGGGGGCTGTGATTTCGCTTTCCTCGACGGCGGTTGTCTTTAAAAGTTTGATCGAACGCAACGAAGTACAAACGGCTCACGGACAAGTGATGCTGGCTATTTTAATCGTTCAAGATCTCAGCTTAGGTTTGATGCTAGCAGTACTTCCGGCACTCACTCAACCTCCAGATATTATTGGCGTAGCATTGATTGGCGCGTTACTTAAGGCTTCACTGTTTGTGAGTGGAGCAATTATTGCTGGAAAGTGGTTTATTCCGTTCTCGATTCGGCTGCTTGTTCAAACAGGTTCTCAAGATTTATTTCTACTCGGTATTGTATTGCTTTGTTTAGGAATTGCGTTATTTACCTCGGCGATTGGTTTGGGAATTGCGATGGGAGCATTCGTTGCGGGGTTGATGATTTCTAATGTGGAGTATGCAGATCAAGCGCTGGACCGCGTGATACCGATGCGCGATGTTTTTGCTACGTTGTTTTTTGCGTCGATTGGGCTGTTAATCGATCCAGGTTTTTTACTTGACAACATGGGGGTTTTGCTGGGATTAGTGGCGGTAACGATGCTGGGTAAAGCCGCGATCGCAACCTTCATTGTTATGCTATTTGGCTATCCGCTCAAAACTGCGTTGACGGTTGGTATTGGGATTAACCAAATTGGCGAGTTTTCCTTTGTATTAGCCGGTGTTGCGCGAAACACTGGGCTTTTTACCTCTAGACTTTATGGTTTAACTGTGGGTACAACCGCAGCTACTTTGTTGCTGACACCTTTCTTATTGAAAGCAACGCCTTATCTCTTAATTTGGTTAGAACGATTTGTGCAGATGAATTCGCGTTTGCAGTTTCGTTCCCCACAATTGGTTGAGATTGAAGAAAAACTTGTCGATCATATCGTTGTCGCGGGATACGGTAGAGTGGGACAAACGCTCGTGCGAATGCTGTATTTTCAAGGTCATCAAGTTGTTGTTATAGATAATAACGAAGCTACGCTGCAAACTTTACGAGGACGCGAAATAGTTTATTTTTACGGAGATGCTACAAGTACCTTAGTTTTAGAAAAAGCAAATCTTCGTCAAGCCAAAGCAATGGCGATCGCACTTCCCGATCCCATGGCAACGCGATTAACATTAAAACGCGCCCTAAGTATCGCACCAGATTTAGATATCACTGTCCGCGCCCACGTCAAGGAAGAAATTGATGTACTCTACCAGTTAGGTGCGCAAGAAGTTGTGCAACCAGAGTTTGAAGCTTCGTTAGAGATGGGCGCGCATCTACTCTTAAAACTTGGAGATTCACCGTATGCAGTGCAGCAAGTCGTCACGCGCTATCGTAACGGACGCTATCGCGATATTTTACCAGAACGCGCAGAATACTGGGGAGCGCTGAACCTAGAAACCGCAATTGAAGGACTACAGCAGCATTGGTATGTTGTCCGCGAGAATTCACCATTAGTAGGGCAAAGCCTTGCAAAAGCTAACATCCGTCGCTTAACAGGAGTGACAATTATGGCAATTGAGCGTCATCAGCAGCTATTGCGTCATCCCACAGGTGAAGTTGTTCTTGAAGCAGGCGATCGCCTTCTTGTAGTCGGAAACCCTGAAGAACACGTTGCGTTTAAAAAGCTAACTGCTAATTATTAAAAGCTCAAAGCAAGGAATTTATACTATTGCTCTTTTATAAGAACTACAGTTAATATCCCCTACGATTATTCTCATCTTTGAGAGACTCAAGTAATTGGCTAGGGCGTGCTGCCTTCACAGCAAGATAAAGTTCAGAGTGACGAACAAACATGTAATGCTCATACTCGTACCAGTGCTTTTCACCTTTTTCTTGATTACAAGCTTGGCAAATGACCCATAAATTCATAAAATTCATTGCTAGCCAAGGATATTGTGCTCTGGGAAGCTTATGATCGATTGTCTTACCGTTTTTCGCCGAGTAGTTTTCTCCACAAATGGGACAGTACCAGTTTGAATGCTTTTCTACCCAATCCTTACTTTCTTGAGTCGTTCCACACTCACTGTTACCGTTAATATACCGCCAGTAATCAAATTTTCTATAATTCTCAAAATCTCGATCGGTTAGTTTATGATATCTTTTTTTACCGAGTTGATCTGCAAGTTCAAATAATTCTTTGAGGTCTCTGTCTGTCAGTTTCATCGCGTTATTTATTATAGTTTGATAGTTCTATACGATTTATAGTGAGATTTTCTCGAAGTTTTTTTAGTGGTGTTACCAAAATCAATAAATTCAATTTCTGTTTCAGGAAAATGTCGATCTATTGCGTCTGCAATTTCATTCACTTCCTTAGACAAGCGGCAATTAAATTCTTCTCTTTCTTGAGAGGTAAGATATTTATCACCAATACGGTCAGCCTCTAAAAATAATTCTTCTAGCGTTAAATCTTCAAATTTATATTTATCTAAAAACTCCTCAATTTTATGGTAGAGATTAATAACGTGCTCCCAACCAACATTTTTATAACCATTCTGTTTTAACCATTTTCGATCTTCTTTGTGTAGCTTAGTTAATTTTTTTGAGTTATTACGCTGCACTTCGCGGTAACTCATTTTATTGAATCTTCTTTGTTTATTCATTTCAACCGAGTGTTGATTTAAATAGCTTTATCAATGCTTTGCGAATTTCGCTATCTTCATACTTCAAAAGCTGATTCACTTCGATAGCTAGCTTAAGCTTAATGGCATCAACTACATTTTTTAAATCTTTGTTATCTTTTTTAAGTTGGTCGTTGATTAAGTTCGACTTTTTTAATTTAGCGTTTAAATCTTTATTGACTGACGTTACATTTTGAAGTTCATCTTTGAGCGCTGTATTTTCTTTTTTAAGCTCGTCATTGACTGCGGTTAATCTTCTTACTTCCGCTTTTAATTCATTGACTGAAGCTAGGTTATGATTTTCTGCTTCGTTTCTTTCTCTTGCTTGTTTTAGTTCTTGTTTATATTGAGTAAGTTTGGCATCGTATTCTTGATGGATCTGTTCAATTTCTTTGTTCTTTTTGGTTACTTGACCTTTTTGGGCAGCTTGGAGACGTTGACGCTTATTAAGTTCAGAGCCAGCAAAATTTGAAATAGCTCGACGAATGGTAAGTTCGTCAGGATTATTATTGAAGTCTATGACTTCTAAAGCACGGATAGCATCTGCTTTCGTCCATGCTTCACTTTCGAGTAGCTTAATAGCCTCTGACTTTTTCACGGATATATAAAATTATTCATATTTTTACTTCTAGCTAGCTTTATAAACTGTATAAACAATGCTCAGCAACGGTATAATCACTGAAGCAAAAATTGCAGTCTATGTGTTATGCGTACAGCTCTAGTTAGGCGAACTAGAGCTGAGCTTGAAATCTCATCGAAATCCAAGCAGCTTAATATTAGGCGATATCGTTAAAGTATAAAGAGTCATCGCTTACTTATCTTTACGCTCGGTTGTTATGGTTCATCTATCTCCTAGCTTGCAAAATCGACTGGCAACACCCTTAAAAATTGGCTCGTTTGCTGTTAAAAGCCGCGTCTTACAGTCTCCGTTATCGGGCGTGACTGATTTAGTATTTCGGCGGTTAGTACGGCGTTATGCACCCGAATCGATGATGTACACCGAGATGGTGAATGCGACAGGGTTGCATTATGTCAAAGAGTTGCCCAAGATTATGGAAGTCGATCCGAACGAACGACCGATTAGTATTCAGCTATTCGATTGTCGTCCAGATTTCTTGGCAGAAGCAGCGGTGATGGCGGTAGAGGAAGGTGCGGATACGGTAGATATTAATATGGGTTGCCCAGTGAACAAAATCACCAAGAATGGTGGCGGTTCCTCATTGTTGCGTCAGCCAGAAGTTGCAGAAGAAATTGTGCGTTCTGTCGTTAAGGCGGTGGATGTACCCGTGACGGTAAAAACGCGCATTGGTTGGACAGATAAAGAAATTACTATATTGGATTTTGCCAAGCGCATGGAAGACGCTGGAGCGCAGATGATTACTGTACACGGTCGGACTCGCGCTCAAGGTTATAATGGCTCTGCACGCTGGGAATGGATTGCGCGAGTAAAAGAAATTTTGTCGATTCCAGTGATTGCCAACGGCGATATCTTCTCGGTAGAAGCTGCTGTACGCTGCTTAGAGCAAACAGGTGCAGATGGAGTTATGTGTTCGCGCGGAACATTAGGATATCCGTTTTTAGTTGGCGAGATTGATTACTTTCTCAAAACTGGACAAGAGTTACCGCCACCAACGCCTGTAGAACGGTTGCAATGTGCTAGAGAACATCTGCAAGCTTTATGGGAATATAAAGGCGATCGCGGTGTCAGGCAAGCCCGCAAGCATATGACATGGTATGCCAAAGGCTTTGCAGGTGCAGCAGAGTTGCGAGGATTACTCAGTGTGATTGAAACTGTCGATCAAGGGTTAGAAGTTATCGATCGCGCGATCGCACAGCTAGTAGATGATGAGTTGGAGTCTGAAGCAATTGTCCCTCACTTGCAAATGACGTAGGCTAGCGCTAATTTCTCGAACCAAGTGAAATAATTACCAATTACCAGTTACCAATTGAGCGCAACAGAATTATTTCAACTAGAAATACAACTAACGTATATAGCCTGCTGCTTGTAGTTTCTTAATAGCACGTGTCGCAGCTTCGATTCCGTATTGTTGACCAACTTTTGAAGATTCTTGCGCGAGTTGAGGTAAAACACTAATGATTTTTTGTCCTAGCGGTGTTTGATAGAAGGCGATCATGCCTTGAATATCTTCTTCGGTAAAGTATTTATTGTAAATACCTTCAATTCTTTGGTTCATTTCCTCATAATTCATTTCTGCTAAGAAAGAATCCCAGAACTTTTGTGGAACTTGAGGATATTGATTTTTTAGCGTGTTTATTGTTTGCAAAGTTACTTGGCGAGTCATATTTCTCTCGCCGGTTATTGTCATTAATTTCTGAATGCTGTTGTTTTGTTCGCTACGATTTCGGACTGATGGCAAGTAACTAACTTGAGTTTGAGCAACGGCTGGTGTTGCAGCAAAAGATAATGTAAAGAGTAGAGATACAGAATACAAAAACTTTAATTTCATTGTTTTTAAATTACTTACTGGATGTGTCGAGAAATTTAATATAAAAACAGTATGCTTTACGTCCAGCCTTGTGTGTATTTATACTGAAGTAAATTTACGTAAAACTCAAATTATTGTTTAAGGTGTAAAGTTTAAGACAAGCAACTGGCTGATTGTACGTCATTCAAGCTCTCTAAGCTCGATTCAGCTTTGTTACAAAATCTCAGTATTTAGCACAGGCTGTTACTGTGCCAATAAAAAAGCTAACCGTTGTTGTCCTCAGGCTAGCTTCAAATCGAACGTTGAGTTCTGAAAAACTACTGAATTTCCTCTAGTTCTTTGTCCTGCTTTTTCTGATTTAAGAAGTACTTACGTCACTTTCTAATCAACTATTCAATCTCTACGCAGAAACACGATGGTTGGGAAGTCATCACTGCTGTAGCAAAAACCAAAAGCGTAACATCATTTTGTCGGTTCGATCGTTCATTGAGCAAGCACTTAGACACTATCAATATCTTCCTCATCATCATCACCATTTAATTCTGCGGGTTCAATGCGGTAGAGTCCTCCCTCAGATTCATCAGTGAGAACATATATGTAACCGTCAGGACCTTCGCGCACATCTCGGATGCGCCCTACCGTCTGCAACAACAATTCTTCTTCGTGTAGAACTTCTTGTTCATTAAAGACTACACGGCGAATCCGCCGACTAGCAAGCCCACCTACTAAGAGATTACCTTGCCAGGATGGAAATCGGTTAGCAGTTACTAGCGCCACGCCAGAGGGAGCATGAGTTGGCAAAAATTCATAAAATGGTTCAGTAACGCCTTCCATGCGACGACCTACTGCTTCAGGAATTGGTTTTCCGGTATCGTAGTCAAATCCACGGGTCACAATGGGCCAACCATAATTGTTACCGGCTACGATGGGATAGAGTAAGTCTCCACCACGCGGACCGTGATCTACCGCCCAGATATCGCCTGTTGTTCTGTTGACGACTAGTGATTGAATATTGCGATTGCCATAAGTATAAATCTCGTCCGCAACTTCTGGATTGCCCACAAATGGGTTATCTGGAGGCACTGTACCATCGTCATTCAGCCTCAAAACTGAGCCAGCATGATCTCTTAAATTTTGGGCGCGTAGAGGCTCAAACCAGCGATCGCCAATTGTCATCAGCAGTTTGCCATCATTTGTCCAAGCTAGACGCG
Organism: Chroococcidiopsis sp. TS-821; assembly: GCF_002939305.1. NCBI lineage: Bacteria > Bacillati > Cyanobacteriota > Cyanophyceae > Chroococcidiopsidales > Chroococcidiopsidaceae > Chroococcidiopsis > Chroococcidiopsis sp. TS-821. The sequence continues at coordinate 1,512,111 of NZ_MVDI01000001.1, forward strand.
ACCCGTAATGCTGTCCAGGTTCTGAGTAGCGATTTTGAACAAATATATCTTGGACATCGACTAACGTGTTACCTCTTAATCGACCCCGTGCTACAGCAGTTGCAGTTTGACCATTACCGTTTGGCTTGGAATAGGTCATATAAATCCAACCATTGGTTGCATAGTTGGGGTGCAAGACAACATCTAACAATCCGCCTTGGTTTTCAGCATTAACTTGCGGAACGCCAGATACCCGAGTTACTCTACCATTTTCAATAATATTGAGTCTTCCTGGACGCTCAGTTACTAAAAAACGTCCGTCTGGTAAAAATGCTACAGCCCAGGGATGCTCCAATCCACCAGCAATTTCAACGACACGAATTTCTTCATATTGAGTATCTTCTGTAGCAACTTCTCGGAAGGTTTGATTCGCGTTCGCTGCCCTCAGTTTTTCTCTTAAATTGGTTTCATTGGCGATCGCTGGTATTGTATAGGTAATACCCATGACTAGGGCAAGCGACAAAAATGGTATTTGTTTCAATTTTATAGCCACGCTACAAATTAACTCTTTTAATCACAACAAGAACGGTAAAATCTGGTATGATTCACGACTCTATGTAGGGGCGGGTCTAGTAAATCTATCAGCGACTTGTAGCCATTTTGGTAGATACCCCTAGGTCGCTTCACAGATCAAAACCGTATGGTGCCACACTATAAATCTTGTAGATTTGTTGCATCTACCATAAGTAGGGACAATCATCGCCTAAACGAATGATGAACTATCTTGGTGGTTGATGTTCTTGAAGAAAAGCTTCAACTCTTTGGCGTGTAGGTAATGAAGATTGTGCGCCCGATTTAGTCGCTGAAAGTGCCCCAGTTGCCGCACCCCATGTGACGGCTTCGCGTAGCGAATATCCTTGAGATAAGGCAGCGGCTAGCCCACCGTTAAAGGCATCTCCTGCGGCAACGGTATCTACGGCTTTTACAGAAAAAGCAGGAATAAAAAAGCTATCATCCACAGTTGCACAAAAAACGCCCTTAGCACCTAGTTTGATAATTGCTGTCTTAATACCACGTTGTTGCAGTAATAATGCAGCTTTTTCAGCACTTTCAGGAGTGTTGACGGCAAAATGAACTAATTGTTCTGCTTCTACTGCATTCGGCGTGATGATATCGACTAGCGAATATAGTTCTGATGGTAACTCAGTAGGTGCTGGTGCAGGGTCTAGAATAACTTTCACGCCTGCTTGTTGGGCGGCTTGTGCAGCTTTTTGTACAGCAGAAAGCGGAATTTCTAGCTGTAACAGTAGGATGGATGCTGTTGGTAGCAGTGGGGTTAGACGTTCGACATCTTCTTCACCTACATTTCCATTTGCACCAGAAATCACAACAATATGATTTTCGGCGTTGTCGTCTACAGCAATAATCGCAACTCCTGAAGTTGTTGACAGATCGATATAGACATTGTCAGTTTGGACGCGATCGCTTTGCAAATTTTGTAGTAATTCCTGCCCAAATTGATCGTTCCCTACACGTCCTACAATTGCCGTAGGAACTTCTAACCGCGCCGCTGCTACTGCTTGATTTGCACCTTTTCCGCCAGGTACAGTTGTAAAACTATGTCCTTGTAAAGTTTCGCCAGGAATAGGTAAGTGCGGAACTTTGGCAACCAAGTCCATATTGATACTACCGAAGACAAGGACACGGGAATTCATAAGTTGTTAATTGTAAGTTGTGCATACTTGTACTGTTTCACTTTGAGGTTGCTATAAGTAATTATTTGTAGTTCTTTGATGAAATAGTATTAGTTGCTGCTGCTTTATTTAGTACATAGCGCAATTCAAGAACAAATGACTTTAAATTTACATAAAAATAATGCTGTTGCGATCGGAATCGATCTTGGAACCAGCGGGGTGCGGGTTGTTGCAGTTAATCTTCAAGGTGCGATCGCCGCCCAAGCAACGCGTAACTATCCGTTACTCACGCCGTATCCTGGATGGACAGAACAAAACCCTAATGATTGGATTGAGGCTAGTTTTCAAGCTTTGACTGAGGTAGTTCAGCAATTAGAACATTCCCAGATTGTGGGTTTAGGTCTATCGGGACAAATGCATGGGATGGTTCCGCTTGATGCAGCAGGAGATGTCATTCGACCAGCAATTTTGTGGAACGATCAGCGTACTGGTAAAGCGGTGACGACGATTGAAACGATTGTTCCTCGCCAAGAATTGATTCAACGTACTGGTAACCCAGCAATTACAGGCTTTCAATTACCAAAAGTTGTGTGGTTGCGTGACTCAGAACCGCAGGCGTTTAGTCGGATGCGTCATGTAGTGTTACCGAAAGATTATTTGGGATACGTGTTGACGGGGGAACTTGCGACAGAACCTTCGGATGCTTCGGGTGTGGGGTGTTTAAATTTAGGCGATCGCACTTGGGATTTGGATATTCTCACGGCACTTGATATTAAGGCAAATCTGTTTCCCCAAGTTATGGCATCGACTGCAATTATTGGCAAATTAAAACCGGAAGTTGCCAGGATCACAGGTTTACCCGCAGGTTTACCAATTATTGCAGGTGGGGGTGACAACGCAGCGGCGGCGATTGGCTTAGGAATCTCTAGTACAAATTGCGATCGCGGTAGTCTCAGTCTTGGCACTTCGGGAGTGATTTTTGTCCCTTTGGCACAACCTATTCCGGAACCAGAAGGACGAATTCATCTATTTTGTCACGCTGATGGTGGCTATCATTTGTTGGGTGTCACATTGGCGGCGAGTGGATCTCTGCGTTGGTATCGCGATACTTTTTTTCCAAACTCTAGCTATGATGAGTTGACAAAGTGGGCAAGTAATGCCGATCCTGGATCGGGTGGCGTGATATTTTTACCGCATTTGGCAGGCGAACGCAGTCCTTTTCTTGATTCTGAGGCGCGTGGTGCGTGGCTGAATTTGTCTTTAGCGCATAGTAAAGCAGAAATGACGCGGGCGGTTCTCGAAGGCGTTGCGTATAGTTTGCGTGCAGCGTTTGATGTGATGCAGGAGATTACCCCAATTCGCGAACTTGTTGCTACGGGTGGTGGTTCGCGATCGCCACTTTGGTTACAAATTATTACGGACGTGCTTGGTATCAATCTTGCAAAGCCGATACTAGCTGAAGGTGCAGCATACGGTGCAGCGTTACTTGCATTAGTTGGTTGCGATGTTTATCCCGATCTAGAAGCCTTGTTTCAGATTTTGCCTGCAATTGAAGAATACACTCAACCAGCTTCGCATTCAGCTTATGCTGAAGGATTTCATCGCTTTAGTGCTATTTACGCTGCGCTCAAAGGTGTTAGCTAATAAGCAAATCTAACCATTTTATTGCTATCTACTCACTACCTTTACTTACTATTTGAATTGTTGGCGATCGTTTTAATTGAGTACAAGTAAAACTATTCTTGCTTAAAGTTTTATTTGTGTTGCTATTTATTAATATTAAGTCGCACTATTGTTGAGATATATTAAGGGATTATTTTACTAATTTTTGTGCTAAATTTATTAGTCCCTAGGATATAAGCTGACAGATGGATGTAAAGTAGAAGCCTTGGGGATCATAATTTACAGATGGAGAGTCAATAAGATAAAAGCCTGCAAAAAGAATAAAACGAGCAAACTACATACATTTTTTCATAACTTTTTATCTGTTTTAGTCATAAAAATTAATCTTTGCAGAAGTAGCATCATTGCCTTAAGCTACGTTGCACTTTGATAGAACAGCGGGGCTTGAAGAAGAAACAAAATACAAAAACTAAAGCAGAATTAAAAGCATAAAAAATGTAAACAAGTAAAGCTTGTAACGCTGACAAGATAAATTGCTATGCAATTGTTTTTTGGCAATTTGATTCAGTGATAGCAGGTCAATGATTCTGACTCGTCCATACATGATTTGGTGGAGACAGAAGTGAAAAAAGTAGCGATCGCATTTGGTCTTTTAGGTTTAGTCAGTAGTGCGCTTGTCGGTTGTAACCAGCAAGCGAATCAGGGAGGCACTCAGACGAGTGGTCAAGGTGGTACGCTTAGCTCGGTAGGCGTAACAGTAGGCGATTTAGGTAATCCCTTCTTTGTCCAAATTGGTCGCGGTGCGGAAGCCGAAGCGCAAAAAATTGGCGGGGGAAATGTCAGGACAACAGTTGTGTCAAGTGGGTACGACTTGAACCAACAACTCAACCAAATGGAAAACTTTGTCGCCTCTGGTACTGACTTAATATTACTCAACGCTGCGGATAGTAAAGGCATTGCCCCAGCAGTTATAAACGCGAAACGGGCAGGAATTCCAGTAGTTGCTGTTGATGTAGACGCAGAAGGTGGAGTTGATGCGACAGTGACGTCAAACAACGTACAAGCTGGTGAAGTTAGTTGTCAGTATATTGCAGACCGCTTGAATGGTCAGGGTAATGTTGTTATTATCAATGGACCACCTGTTACCGCTGTAATTGACCGCGTACGGGGTTGCGAGCAAGTTTTTGCGAAATATCCAGGTATCAACGTGCTTTCGCGCGATCAAAACGCTGAAGGTAGCCGCGATGGTGGATTGCGCGTCATGAGCGACTTACTCACTTCCTTCCCCAGAATTGATGCTGTGTTCGCAATTAACGACCCAACAGGCATTGGTGCTGAACTTGCAGCCATACAGGCAAAACGCAATGAATTTTTCATTGTTGGTGTTGATGGCGCGCCTGAAGCAAAACAAGCAATTGAACGCGAAGGCAGCTTATTTGTTGCTACAGCAGCACAAGATCCTTTTACCATGGCAGCACGGGCAGTGCAAATTGGTAACGATATTCGTCAAGGCAATCCACCCGCAGAGACAACGGTTTTGATTCCAGTATCATTAATTACCCGCGATAACGTCGCTGAGTACCAAGGTTGGACAACAAACTAGCAGAGGTTAGGAGTTAGAGGACAGTATTAAAAGTTACATCAATTAATGCTGTCTTACTCCTGCGGTCTTGAGTAATTCCAAATCTCACATCTCAAAATCCAAAATGGTAGTAGCAACGAAGACACCAATATTAGAAATGCAGGGAATTGGCAAGGAGTTTCACGGCGTACCTGCATTGCAGAATGTAGATTTGCAGATTTTTCCTGGAGAAATTCATGCTTTGATGGGTGAGAATGGCGCCGGAAAAAGTACGCTGATGAAAATTCTAGCTGGGGCGTATGCTGCGGATTCAGGTGAAATTCGGATTGACGGTCAACCAGTACGAATTCACAATCCTAGTGACGCGCGGCGAGTCGGAATTGCAATTATTTACCAGGAATTAAACTTAGCACCAAATTTGAGTGTTGCTGAGAATATTTTTATGGGAAGTGAAATTACCAAAGGCGGTGCATTTCTCGACCAAGAACAAATGCAGCAAGAAGCTGCTAGGGTTTTAGAAACTTTAGGCGCAAGTTTTGGACCTAGTACGCTAGTTTCGAGTCTTTCTATTGCCGAACAGCAACAAGTTGAAATCGCGCGTGCCTTAAAAGATCAAAGCCGCATTCTGATTATGGACGAACCAACGGCGGCACTTTCGGATCGCGAGACAGAACGATTGTTTCAGATTGTACGGCGCTTGCGCGATGATGGCATTGCGATTATTTATATTAGCCACCGCATGGATGAGATTTATGCGTTAGCAGATCGCATTAGCGTGCTGCGCGACGGAGAATACATTGGCAGTTTGCTGCACAGCGAAATCTCTGCGGAAAAGTTGATTCAAATGATGGTGGGCAGACCACTACAAGATTTGTATCAACGTCAGCCATCGCCGCGCGGGCGTGTTGTTTTGGAAGTGACAAATTTAAGCGACGGGCGCAAGGTGCAACCAGCAAGTTTGCAACTGCATGCAGGCGAAATTGTGGGTTTGTCAGGGTTAGTGGGTGCTGGCAGAACAGAGTTAGCACGGTTGATTTTTGGGGCTGATGCGAGTGTGAGTGGGGAAGTTGTTTTAGAAGGACGCAAACTAAAGATTTCTAGCCCAGCTGATGCGATTCGCGCGGGGATTGGTTATGTCCCAGAAGATCGCAAAGACCAAGGTTTGTTTCTAGAGATGAGTTCGCGTAAGAATATCACGATGAATGTCTTCGGGCGCGAATCAAAAGCTGGCGTCGTTAATTGGAAAGCTATCGGTGATATTGCCGCAAAAGCAGTCGATAATCTGCGGATTCGCCTTGCTAGCTTATCGATTAGGGCGATGGACCTTTCTGGCGGTAATCAACAAAAGTTACTCTTGGCGCGGTGGTTAGCAATTAATCCCAAGGTGTTATTACTTGACGAACCAACACGCGGGGTAGATATTGGCGCAAAGAACGAGATTTATCACATTATTGCCGCACTAGCAGCGCAGGGAGTTGCAGTTTTGATGATCTCAAGCGAATTACCCGAAATTATTGGCATGAGCGATCGCGTATTGGTGATGCGCGAAGGTGTTTTAGTCGGCGAACTGGATAACTCTCCTGGTCAAGAAATTACGCAAGAAAACATTATGACGCATGCAACAGGCGCAGCAGAGGTAGCACGATGAAGCAAATGCAACTTAAACCAGCAAGAAGTAGAAGCAATCGCGATCGCACTCGCAAACGCAATCGAGTCGGTAATTTAATTCAAGTTGCTGGTATTCTGCCGATTCTTATTATTATTTGTATTTTATTCGCGTTTCTTACCCCTAACTTTCTCACATTAGGTAATTTAATCAACGTTGTTCGTCAAGCATCGATTAATATCGTGCTAGCAACAGGAATGACGTTTGTCATTTTAACGGGTGGAATTGACCTATCAGTGGGTGCCATCTTAGCTGTCTGTGCGGTTGTCTCTGTTGTTATTTCACTTCTTCCAGGGTTTAGCGTACTTGCTGTACCAGCAGCCTTAGCTGTAGGGTTACTTTTAGGTATACTCAATGGTGCGCTGATTGCGTATTTAGATCTGCCGCCGTTTATCGTAACGCTGGGTGGATTGACTGGATTGCGCGGTGTGGCGTATTTATTAGCAAACGGCACAACAGTTATTAATCCTAATTTAAATTTTGCTTGGATTGGCAATGATTACATCGGACCAATTCCTTGGTTAGTGATTATTGCATTATTAACTGTCTTAGTCAGTTGGTTTATTTTGCGTCGCACTGTTCTTGGGGTGCAAATTTATGCGGTAGGTGGTAACGCCCGTGCTGCGCGATTGACGGGTATTAAAGTGAGTTATGTTCTGTTATTTGTCTACGGCGTCAGTGGTTTGCTTTCCGGTTTGGCTGGCGTTATGAGTGCGAGTCGTCTTTACAGTGCAACCGGAATCTTAGGTACAGGTTACGAACTTGATGCGATCGCCGCCGTTATTCTTGGAGGAACGAGTTTTGCCGGTGGCGTTGGGACAATTATCGGTACTTTAATCGGTGCTTTGATTATTGCTACGCTGAATAATGGCTTGACGCTGTTGAATATTTCATTCTTCTGGCAATTAGTCGTGAAAGGTTTAGTAATCATAACCGCCGTCATCATCGACCGCTTGCGGACGCGTTCTCGAAGTCGCTAGAAACATGCTACTTGGCATCGATCTCGGTACTAGTTCGGTGAAAGCATTACTGCTAGACACTAATGGCACTGTCGTTAGGGAAGCTACTTGTGCGTATGCGGTGCAAGCACCACAGCCAGGATGGGCGGAAACTGACCCCGAACAGTGGTGGAATGCTGTTGCGATCGCCGTCAAAAATGCGGTGAAAAATCCTCAAGACGTACAAGCGATCGCACTTTCTGGGCAAATGCATGGCGTTGTGTTAACTGATAGCGAAGGTACGCCGTTACGTCCGGCGATTCTCTGGGCAGATACGCGGTCGAGTGAAATGCTACGAGAATATAATGCCCTCGATTCTCAGCTTCGCAGCAAGCTGGCAAATCCCATCGCCGCAGGTATGGCAGGAGCAAGTTTATTGTGGTTACGTCAATACGAACCTGAAACTTATGCAAAGGCGCGGTGGGTACTGCAACCAAAAGACTGGTTACGCCTGCGTCTGACAGGGAAAGTCGCTGCTGAACCTTCAGATGCGTCGGGAACGTTGCTTTATGATGTTGTCTCCGATTGCTGGGCGCTGGATGTCATTGCTGCCTTAAAACTACGTTGTGACTGGCTACCTGAACTTTTACCATCAAGTAGTAGCATTGCTGGAAATTTAACTTCAGAAGCTAGTGCACATCTTGGGCTAATTGTCAATACCCCAGTAATTGCAGGTGCAGCCGATACCGCAGCAGCTGCTTTGGGTAATGGCTCGATCGAACCAGGAACCGTACAACTCACAGTAGGCTCTGCGGCACAAATTATAACACCGCGTTTGCAACCAATTGTCGATCCTTATGGTCGTACGCATCTGTATCGCGCTGCGCTACCTCATCAATGGTACACATTAGCAGCGATTCAAAATGCGGGACTCGCGTTAGAGTGGGTAAAAGGCGTCTTAGGCTACAGTTGGAAACAAGTATATGCCGAGGCGTTTGCAGTTCCTCCAGGGTGTGCAGGTTTGACGTTCTTACCGTATTTAACAGGCGATCGCACTCCGCACCTCGATCCACACGCACGCGGCGCTTGGGTAGGATTAGGGCTACATCATACTCGCGCGCACATGATGCGGGCTGCTTTAGAAGGAGTTGCGTTTAGTTTAAAGCAAGGTTTAGAGGCGATTATCGCAACGGATGTCACCGTGACTCAATTGCGTTTAGCTGGCGGTGGAACTTTAGAACCTGTCTGGCAACAATTACTCGCTGATGTTTTACAAGTTCCACTTTACACGACAACAATTGCAGCAGCTTCAGCACGCGGCGCGGCAATTTTAGCAGGGATAGGTATTGGCGTATTTCAAGATGCGATCGCCACACAAACTACTATGAGCGTAACAACACCAAATAATCCAGATTCCTCTTTAGAAGCAGCTTGGCAACGCTATCAATCATTGTATCCATCGTTACATCAATGGCATCATTTATCTCAACAACCAGATTGAGCAGTCGAGTGAAAATAAACGATCAAAGCTGGTAATTGGTGATTGGGAATTGGTTATTGAAATCTTGAAGCTATTACCCATTACCGATTACCCATTACCCCTAGATGACCTTTAATTAAACTGACCCATTGAGGAGATTGAGATGAATTGGTATCCGATTAAATTAACAACGCACATTCGCAAGTATGCATTTGGTGAAAGAGCGATCGCAGATAAACTTGGCAAGCAAAACTTACCCTCAGAAGGTGTCATTGCCGAAACTTGGGAAATTAGCGACTATCAAGATACAACCGGAACTGTCACCAACGGTGCATTTGCAGGTCGCACACTCCACGATTTAGTGAGCGAGTATCCTGACGAACTTGTTGGGAGCGGTTGGCGCGGTCCACACTTTCCGATTCTCGAAAAATTTCTCGACGCTTCGCATATGCTACCAGTGCATCTTCATGCAGATGATGAAACAGCAAAGCGCGTGTATAAAGAACCCAATGGTAAAACCGAAGCTTGGCATATTGTCTGGGCTGCGCCTGGTGCAACTGTATTAGCAGGGCTTAAAGCCGAGTTTTCGCGCGAACAACTCTTTGATGCTTTTGTTGCGCAAGATTACGACTCGGTGATGGTGCGACATCCGATTCAGACCGGAGATACCGTTTACGTTCCCGCAGGAATTATCCACTCATTTGGTCCTGATGCCTTGGTATTTGAAATTCAACAAACATCCGATTTAGGAAACTCGGTGATGCCTACCGATTTGTATGGTAAGCCATTGAGTCAAGAAGAATGGCACGCAAATATTAACAAAGTATTAGATGAACTGCGATCGCACTACCAACCCTATCCCAATTCAGGCTTAGAACTGCAACAGGGCGCGAACCGTCGTATTTTCTGTTGTGCAGGACCATATTTTGCACTAGAACGCTTGTTAATTAACGAATCGTACACCGAACCATCGCATCCACATCGCTGCATTACACTAACAAACGTTGGCGATCCGGTACAACTAGAGTTTAGCGGAGGAACTGAACAATTAGGACGTGCGGAGTCATGTATTTTACCCGCAGCTATTGGAGAAGTGCATATTATCCCTGATGACAGTGCGACTTTGATTGCTGGTTATGTTCCTGATTTACAACGAGATGCGATCGCACCTTTACGCGCTGCTGGTTATGCAGAGGAACAAATTAAAAGTTTAGGTGATATCGCACTGGGGTAAGCTGTTGGTTCAAGAAATACACTGCGTCATGCGATGTGACTCAATTAAGTCGCGGTATATGCTATCGCAGTTTTGAAGCAAGTAGGATTGCCCGAGAAGTTAGTGTAACCCACTTTTTGCCCTATTTCTAGAACGCTAAGCCGATTGTATTCGAGAAGCGATCGCGCTTATTCCAGACGTAACTATACAAATATCTAAACGCTATATTGTAATAAATACTTGGCGAAAACCAAACTTTAGTTATTAGTTATAGTCATTTAAACCAAATTGTCGTCCTAAATCGACGATTGTCTGCATTTTACGAGAGAATATCTTTACGATCGCCCCTACCCTTGGCGCTGTGCTGTAGGAGCATACTGTGGAATTTCGTACGTTTATTGTTTGAGAAATTCTAGAACGGGATAATATCATTCAACTTAGAAAAATAATGGGCAATCAGTTCTCCAATTACCCATTATCTATTGCACTAAACAACTACAGCTGCCATGACTTTTTCCAAAATTTGCAATGCTGTATCAATTTCTTGTGCTGAGACAATCAATGGCGGTACGAAACGAATGACTTTTGATCCTGCGGGGACGAGTAGCAATCCTTCCGCGATCGCTGCTTTAACAACATCTGCAGAAGTTAATCGAATATCTGCCTTGAGTTCCATACCATTGATTAAACCCCAGCCGCGTACCTCGGTGATATATTCGGGATACTTCGCTGCGATCGCGCGTAAACCTTCGCGGAGTTGTTCGCCGCGCTGTTGGACATTTTCTAATATATTTTCGCGTTCTAGCGTTTCGCAGACAGTGAGTGCAGTTGCACATGCAAACGGATTACCACCAAACGTACTGGCATGATCTCCTGGCTGGAATAAATTGCAGAAGGCTTTGCACATTACTGCACCAATCGGGATACCACCGCCCAAGCCTTTCGCACTCGTAAAGATATCCGGCTCAATATCTAGGTTTTCATAGCCCCAGTATTTACCACTACGCCCCATTCCCACTTGAACTTCATCAAGGATTAATAAAATTCCTGTTTCATCGCACATCCGGCGGATTTCCTGGAAATAAGCTTTGTCGCCTGGGCGTACACCACCTTCACCTTGGAGAGGTTCGAGAAGAATAGCAGCAACAGCGCGATCGCCTTCATCAAGTTCTGAAATTGCGGTTTCGATTGCCTTGATATCGTTGTACGGTACGTAATGAAAACCAGGAACAAGCGGGCTAAAGTCTTTTTGATACTTCGGTTGTCCTGTCGCGGTAATTGTTGCAAGCGTCCGCCCGTGAAAACTTGAATGCGCCGTCAAAATAATCGGCTGATCGATCTTTAGCACCTGATGCGCGTATTTCCGTGCTAATTTAATTGCACCTTCGTTTGCTTCCGCACCAGAATTGCAGAAAAAGACGCGATCGGCACATGAATGCTCAATCAGCCACTTAGCAAGTTGCGCTTGTTCGGGAATGTAGTACAAGTTAGAAACATGATGCAGCTTTTGAATTTGCTGTGTCACAGTTTCCACCATTGCAGGGTGTGCGTGTCCTAGGGTACAAGTCGCGATTCCGGCAACAAAATCAAGATATTCTCTACCTTGAGTATCCCAAACCCGACAGCCTGCTCCACGATCTAAAGCCAAGGGGAACCGCCCGTAAGTTGTCATCACGCTCTGATCGAAGCTTTCAGCATCGTATGGAGCAGATAATACAGCTCCTGCTTCGGCTGGTATTGCTGGATCTTGAATAAGTGTTTCTATACTCACTCGTTACTCCTCAAAATTTTTAATTACTTGCCAGCTTAATCAAATTCTGCAAAATCTTTTGTCGCATCTGAATCAGATTGTAAAGGGGTGAGGAGCGAGGAGCAGAAAGCGAGAGGCAAGAGCAATATAACTTAAAGGTTGATAGCCATTAGCGATTAGCAATTACCTATTACCCATTACCCATCAACTGATCTCAAAAAGTCGTATGGGCGCGCGTGATACTATTTATTGATCGTAATAGCTTTGTGGTTTGGCTTGGCTACGCATTATATACCAATTCAGGAGACCGTTTTGCAGCCTCCAGGAAGTGTTGCTGAATTAGTCGTTGGGCTAATTATCCTGTTATTAGTTGCAACTGGCGTTGCTTTATTGTCGCGTCGATTGCGCGTTTCTTATGTCACTGGCTTAGTTTTAGCCGGACTCGTTTTCACCGAAATTTTACCGCGCCAGTTTGGGTTAGATCCGGCATTAGTTTTAAATCTGTTCTTGCCAATTCTCATCTTTGAAGCGGGGATTAATACTGATATTAGCCGTTTGAGAAGTACGTTTAAGGCGATCGCACTTTTGGCAGGTCCTGGAACGATGATTTCAGCAGGTATAATCGCCATTTTGCTGAGATTTGGACTGGAATTAGCTTGGATACCCGCTTTACTTGCGGGAGTCATGCTCGCCAATACAGATACTGTCTCGGTTTTGGCTGTATTTAAAGAAACTCCCGTACCTTCGCGTTTGTCTACGATTGTCGAAGGAGAAACGCTATTCAATGATGCGGTAGCACTGGTTTTATTTAACTTAATTTTGAGTGCCTACGCAACGGGTTCGTTCACGTTTCTGGGAGGACTTCAACAATTAGTTGTTGTTTCCGTAGGTGGTATCGTTGTTGGATTAGTCTTGGGATACCTCAGCGTTGGTTTATTTAATCGTCTAGACGATCCTCTCAGCAGTATTCTCCTCACGGTGGCTGTCGCGTTGGGAACGTTTCAAGCTGGACAGTTTTTAAATGTATCGGGGGCGGTAGCAGTCGTCGTTGCGGGATTGATTTTTGGCAATGTTGGACTGTCGCGGAGTATTTCGGCTTCTAGCCGCATCACTTTGTTAAGTTTTTGGGAATACGCAGGTTTTGGCGTCAACACGTTTATTTTTCTGTTGATTGGGGTCGAGATTAACCTGACTATTTTTTGGCAAACTTTACCTGGCGTGCTTTTAGCCGTTTTAGCTTTTCAAGCTGGACGATTGCTCACAGTGTATCCGCTACTCGCAATTGTCAAATGGTTTGACCGTCCAGTACCACTACGCTGGCAACACGTATTATTTTTTGGCAATATTAAAGGATCGCTTTCAATGGCGTTACCTCTAAGTTTACCGTTTGCCTTGCCTGAACGCGAACAACTTATTGCATTAGTGTTCGGTGCTGTCTTTGTCTCGCTGATCGTTCAAGCCACAAGTTTATCGTGGATTGTCAAACGTTTAAAAATTGCTCAAGTATCTTCTTCTCAACAGCAAGTTGAGGAGTTACAAGCCCAACTTATGACAGCTAAAGCTGCGCAAGATGAGTTAGAAACTTTACTCAAAGGAGGAGTTTTACCCAAAGCAATTTATGAAGAACTCCGCGCAGCGTATCAAGTGCGTGTTGCTGGCGCAGAAAAAGCTTTGCGCGATTTGTATAATCGCCGTCCCGATCAGTTTGCAATTACTGGTAACGACCATACTAAACTTGATGCGATTCGCCGCCGCTTGCTATTGGCAGAAAAAGGAACGTTGAATGAAGCACTACGCAAACGCATTCTTTCTGAAGAAGTTGTCCGAGAACGCTTGAAAATAATTGACGAACAGTTATTAAGGCTCGAAGATGATTAATGAAGAAGTCAGGGTGAGGGGTAAAAGATTGATCGCCAATCACTAGCTACTAGTCACCAGCCACTAAGGCACTGACGAGCAAGTATGATTAGTTTGATTTTGAATGACTTTACCAGGACTGATAAAAGAAATTCCTTGTTGAAAACCGGTTCCGATCGCCACTGCTTCAATAATCGGTTCAGAAACGCTTGTTTGCGCTACCCAATCGACAATAAAGTTTGCGCCTAAACCACCACTATTGTCTGATGTAGTAATAAAAAAGTCGGTAGAAGCTAAGGCTGCAAGTTGGATAGGACGCTCTAAATACTGCCGAATCAGCTGACCCTCTGAGTCATAGTAGCGCACGCAGGTGATGATGATTGGGTTAGCTAAATCGGTATTGCGAACACTTAAAGTTGTCGCTAAGTTGAAAAGTCGTTTTTGATCCTCATAATATATGTAGGAATAAACGGGGACATAAAGTGTTTGACCAGTTACTATTTGAGAATTTTCATCTAAAGTGACTTGCTGCGGTTGAGTAGCTAGCTGGCTGGCGATTTGTCCTGGAGGTGTCGTTGCGGGTGAAGTACACGCACTCAGAACAATTATGATGGCAGGTGCCAACCAACGAAGTATCAGCTGAGACATTACTAGCAGCCTTCTATAAAATCAATGACTTGATGTAAAGATCCTGGTTTGGTCACAATCAGTACAGTAGAACCAGGTTCGAGGACAGTACTGCCATTAGGAATCTTCAAGTCTTCGTGCGGATGTGGTTGATAGCCAATGATCAACGATCCTCCAGGAAAGCGCGGATCTTGTGCCACTTCTGCAACGCTTCTTCCTGCAACATTACAGCGTTCGGGTATAGGAAGCTTTAAAACCTCGATTTGTCCTTGCTCAAAATGCATCATTGATTCAATTTGCGGATACTCAATAGCATTAACCATCGTGGAAACCGCAAGATCGACGGTACTGATAATGTGACTAGCTCCTGCATAGCGCAGTGGTTCAGCAAAATCGCGATGGCGCATCCGTGTCAGAATGTGAGGAACGCCGTAGTGTTTAGCAAGCGTGACCATCGCTAAATTTAAGGCATCATGTCTTAAAACCGCAGCTACCGAATCAGCTTTGCGAATTCCGGCTTCTAATAAAACTTCGGTACTCACGGCGCTACCTTCAAATGCCATCACTCCTACTTGTTCGCGCGCGTAGCGACAAGCTGTAGGATCGATATCAATTACTGCAACAGTATGACCGAGTTCAATGAGTCTTTGTGCCAAACTTAGCCCAACAAGTCCCGCGCCGCCAATGAGTACGTACATTACTCTTGTTTAATTTAAGCTTTCAGTTTTACTTTACTGTATTCGTAAAGTTGAGCCATTACTATCGTATTGTGTCTGGATCAAAATCGCTATACTAATACCGTTTGGCAGAAAGATGTGGGCGAATTGCTGCAGAATTCGTTAAAAAACATCTTATCTTGTATGGATGCGGGTGCGAATTTATTCGCCGTAAATAAACAAAGTCCGCGCAGGTGGATCTCCGTTTTTCAGTTTAAATAAGTATACGGCTCGATGACGTAGAGAGTGCAGGTAATGTGTTTAGTTCGCAAGCAGAATTTGAGCAGAAATATCGACGTATTCGGCGGGAACTCACCTTATCTATCATTGGGCTTGGGGTTGTTGTCCTAGTTGGTACCCTCTGGTACTGGTTGGTTGAGGGTTGGTCGTGGATAGATGCGGCGTATATGACAGTGATTACGCTAGCAACGGTTGGTTATGGCGAAACACGTCCATTGGGCGATCGCGGTCGCTTGTTTACTATCACTTTGATTATCATGGGAGTATTGAGTATTGGCTACATCGTTAATCGATTTACCGATGCTCTAGTTCAAGGCTACTTCCAAACTGGTTTTCAACTGCGGCAACAGCGACAATTGATTGACTCTTTATCAGATCATTATATTCTGTGTGGTTTTGGGCGGACAGGTCGGCAAATTGCTTTAGAGTTTGCAACTGAGGCAATTCCTTTTGTCACAATTGACTCGGATCCAGAATCAGTACAAGCTGCGCAGCAACTAGGTTACACTGTCGTCGAAGGTGACGCTACGCTTGATGAAGTGTTACTCAAAGTTGGTGTCGAACGCGCTACTTGTCTCGTATCTGCACTTCCTTCGGATGCTGAAAATCTTTATACTGTTATTTCCGCAAAAGCACTGAATCCGCAAATTCGCGCGATCGCCCGCGCAAGCACCCAAGAAGCACTCCAAAAACTGCAACGCGCTGGGGCAGACGCAGTGGTATCTCCTTATATTACAGGCGGTAGACGTATGGCAGCCGCAGCCCTTCGACCGCAAGTGATGGATTTTGTCGATGGCATCCTCACGGGTGCAGGTCGCGAATTATACATGGAAGAAGTGCGCCTCGATCCTAAGACTTGTCCGTGTATTGGTCAAAGTTTAGGTGCAGCTCGATTGCGATCGCGAACAGGAGCTTTAGTTCTCGCGATCCGTCGTAACGATGGTACGCTGATTGGTGGTCCAACAGCTGATACGCAACTCATGGCAGGAGACTTACTTATTTGTATGGGAACCGCCGAACAACTACGACGCCTCAACCAAATTCTTGGACCAATTAGTTCTAAACTTCCCCGTCCGCCTAAGCCGCCTAAGCATAATTAAATATTTTTTGCCTTTACTGGTTAATTTTAAGTTAAATACACCTTAATCACTCTATTTCCGTCTTTTGGCAGTCAGTAGCGGCTGCTAACCGTAGTAGATTAAGTATTGTTACAATTTCTCTAATTCATTTTTACGCTTACTGGGAAGTTATTGATTAAAAATGGAAAAAGCTGCTACAGATTGGTGGGTGGAAATCACCACAATTTCACCGCGCTGTGTTTATTATTTTGGACCATTTGCAACTATTGACGAAGCTAAAGCAGCTTATTCTGGATATATAAAAGACCTTGATAGCGAGGGTGCAAAAGGAATTATTGTTATCATTCAACGCTGTCAGCCAAAAGAACTGACGATTTGTGAAGAGGATAGTATGTTATGGAGGTAAGCGGACTCGAACCGCTGACATCCTGCTTGCAAAGCAGGCGCTCTACCAACTGAGCTATACCCCCGATTTGAAAAATGGCTTGATTTCCTCGCCTTTGCTATTGTAACTATAGATTCAAATTAAATCAAGTACTTTGTTGAGCAAATTTCAACAATTGTCAGGACAATGACCCAAATTGTTGCAACGTTCTATAAATTTGTCAGTTTGCCAGACGCGGTGGAAATACAAGCACCTTTGTTGTCTTACTGCTTATCACACAACGTCAAGGGAACAATTCTGCTTGCACCGGAAGGAATTAACGGTACAATTGCCGCTACACGCGATCGCATTGATGCAGTTTTAGCATTTCTCCGCGCCAATCCTCGTTTTGCTGATTTAGAGCATAAAGAATCTACCGCAGATGCGCCACCCTTTGAGCGCATGAAGGTACGTCTTAAAAAAGAAATCGTGACGCTAGGAGTGCCAGAAGTCGATCCCAATCAAAGAGTAGGAATTTATGTATCGCCGCAAGAATGGAATGCTTTAATTAGCGATCCGGAAGTGACTGTGATTGATACTCGCAACGATTACGAGGTGGAGATTGGTAGTTTTAAAGGCGCGCAAAATCCGCAGACGCGATCGTTCCGTGAATTTCCTGAATACGTTCGTCAACATCTCGATCCAAGCCAGCACAAAAAAGTTGCGATGTTTTGTACAGGGGGAATTCGCTGCGAAAAAGCTTCCTCGTTTTTATTATCCCAGGGTTTCGCCGAAGTTTATCATCTTAAAGGCGGCATCTTAAAGTATTTGGAAGAAGTTCCATCTGCAGAGAGTTTGTGGGAAGGCGAGTGTTTTGTCTTTGACGAAAGAGTTGCGGTAACTCACGATTTAGAAATTGGTTCGTATGATATGTGTCGTAGTTGCGGACATCCAATTTCTAAAGCGGATAAGGTATCGCCACACTACGAAGAAGGCATTTCGTGTCCCTACTGTTTTGCGGATCTCACCGAAGAAAAACGCAAACGTCAACAAGAAAAACAAAAACAGATCGAGTTAGCTAAGAACAAAACGAATGTTATTACCTCAAACTGAAGTGGCTAGTGATTAGCACAATTACTAGCTAGTTACTAGCGCTTTATAGTCTGTTTACTCAACCAGAGACGACGTGAGGACGTTTCCATGCCAAAGTTAATCCATCACCGATGGGAACTAAGCTGATAGCGACGCGCGTATCTTGATGCAGTTTTTGATTAAAAGCGCGGATTTTATTTGTGCGATTATCCTGCACGTAGGGATCGGCGACTCTTCCTGACCACAATACATTATCAACTGCAATTAAGCCACCAGGGCGAATTAATTTTAATGCAAGCTCGTAGTAAGTATCGTAGTTGCTTTTATCGGCATCAATCAAAGCAAAATCAAAGGTATTTGCTTCACCTGCGGTAAGTAGTTGGTTTAAGGTATCTTGAGCGGGTGCGATGTGCAACTCAATTTTGTCTGCAACACCAGCTTTGTGCCACCAGTGACGCGCGATTTTTGTATATTCTTCGCTGATATCGCACGCGATAACTTTACCTGTAGGTGGTAAGACTAGCGCTACAGACAGCGCGCTATAACCTGTAAATACCCCGATATCGAGGGTTTTTTTGGCTTGCATTAATTGCACAAGTAACGCAATAAATTGCCCTTGTTCTGGAGCAATTTGCATATTGCCCATTGGATGTTTTGCAGTTTCCTGTCGCAGCTGCGTTAATATTTCTGCTTCATGCAAAGAAATCGATCGCATGTAGCTGTAAAGCTGTTCGTCGAGTTTTAATGTTTGAACGCCCATTTGGCTTTTGCTTGCAGGAAGATAATCAATAGGGGCTATTGAGAAAGCAGAAAATAGAAGATAAGCCTTTATCAATTAAGTTTAAGTGCTTGCAACTATGAAGGGTAGAGTCAGGCAGTCTAGTCTACAACTTTGTACTAGTTATCCTCTAGCTTCTGCTTCTCTTGAGCGATCGAGTTTAATCAAGTTTGAGGGCATTGACTGGAACTTCATCCCACGACTCAACTGTACGTATGCGCGCGATCCAACCAGCTGCTTTTTGCGCATCAGTTAAGTTACGCTCGTACGACGCATGACATTCATTTGCTTGTTCTTCATTAGCGCAAGCAATACAAGCATGAATCATACCTGAAGGATCGATTTGTTCGTTTACCCAGATTTTCATCAGATGGCTCCTCCACTTTGAAAAGCAATGATTAGAACCTGCTAATTGTATAGCTTACTGCTTTGCAAAGTTATCAATTATAAATTTTAAATTATGAATCAATTCTCAAAAATCTGACATCTCAGTATTGGCGATTGATGCGATCGCTTCTCCAGTGACGCGACAAATGCGCCAGTCGGGTAAAACCGCTGCTCCCATACGACGATAGAATGCGATCGCCGGTTCATTCCAATCCAATACACTCCACTCTAGCCGTCCACAACCCCGTTCTACAGCAAGTTGTGCTAAGTATTTGATCAAGGCTTTACCTATCCCTTGGCGCCGGTATTCTGGAAGAACAAATAAGTCTTCTAAGTAAATTCCTGGTTGCGTCAGAAAAGTTGAGTAGTTGTGAAAGAACAATGCAAAACCCACTGCTTGACCTTTGACTTCAGCAATAATAGCTTCTACGTACGGTTGGGCACTAAACAAATGCTCGCGCAAAGCTTCTGCACTACCCGTTACGGCATGCGATAATTTTTCATACTCAGCAAGTGCTTGAATTAAAGAAAACAGCACCGATACATCGTTGGGAGTGGCAGGGCGTAAGTTGAGTTCAGAACTGAGCGCGCGAATAGACACAGTAAATGGATAAAATTTATAAACTATAGAACATTAGGCACAAAGGAGACAATTCTCCCTGATACCCAATGCTTAT
The DNA here is from genome assembly GCF_002939305.1 of Chroococcidiopsis sp. TS-821. NCBI lineage: Bacteria > Bacillati > Cyanobacteriota > Cyanophyceae > Chroococcidiopsidales > Chroococcidiopsidaceae > Chroococcidiopsis > Chroococcidiopsis sp. TS-821. Next base: position 1,531,853 of record NZ_MVDI01000001.1, read on the forward strand.
ATTACTTTGTCCTAGCACGACTTGAGTTAGCTAGTAGCTAAATACTCATTGCTTTTAAAATAGCCATCCTCTTAAGCGTTTGGCAATTTGAGGGCGACGTAGCTTGCGCATTGCTTTACTTTGAATTTGGCGGACTCTTTCGCGTGAAAGATTAAAGATACTGCCAACTTCTTCTAAAGTGCACGGTTCACTTGTAATCAAGCCATAGCGAAGCGAGATGACATCTTTCTCTCTGGGGGTTAAAACATCTCCTAAAACGTCCCAAATTTCCTGACGCATCATAGTTTCGCTCATTTGTTGCTCTGGAGATTGGCTGTCTTCGTCTTCTAGCAAATCTACTAATTCTGTATCTTCTTCTTTGCCTACGCGGTGATTTAAAGAAAGTGATTTACGTCGTAGTTGTAGCAATTGACGCAAATGTTCTCCTGAAATTTCCAGGGCTTGCGCAAGTTCTGTTTCTGAAGGATTGCGTTGCAGTTTTTGTTTAAGTTCGCGCTGTGCTTTTTTAAGTTTGTTGAGTTTTTCTACAATATGAATTGGCAGTCGAATTGTTCGAGCATCGTTGGCGATCGCGCGGGTAATTGCTTGCCTAATCCACCAATAAGCATAAGTAGAAAATTTGTATCCTTTATCAGGGTCGAATTTTTCTGCTGCGCGATTTAACCCCATTGCACCTTCTTGAATTAAATCCAAGAAAGGCAAACCTCGGTTTAGATATCGCTTGGCAATTGACACGACTAAACGTAAATTGGAGCGAATCATTTTTCGCTTTGCCACGCGACCTTGATACAATCGATGTTCCAACTGACGCTCAGACATCCCTAATAAAGTTGCTACTTCAGCTTTATTGGGCTGGCGATTTATCTCTGCTTGCAAGCGCTGCTGTATTTCCTCAATTTCTATGATGAACTTGACGCGTCTTGCTAGTTCTACTTCTTCCTCTGGTTTAAGTAAAGGGTAGCGTGCCATTTCTTTGAAAAAAGCACCTACAGCATCGTCAGATTTTGTTTTTTCATAACCTGAAGGTCTTGCCGCAGCTAATTCTTCTTTATCTTCTACTTCTATATTCTGCTCTATTGGCGATAGAGCTGAGGCTACTGCTGCTAAATTTTCTAGAGTTGGTTCTTCTGTATCAGCACTGTTAATATCACTATCTGTTGCTGTTGTTAACAGAGACTCAATTGCGTCTAATTCAGCAATGTTCATACTTAATATTAGGTTCAAAACTGACAAATGATTGGCTTGCTAATCTTGAGAAAGACAATGTTTTTCCTAGAGGAAAAGTATCTACTATCGTTCGTTCATGTTGAATTGTTTTTATCCATTAATTAAACTTTTCCCTCTCTCATTGCTGGTGCTGATTTTAATATTTATATTTTTAACTGTTTTTCCTGGTGGCAAATCTCCTCTATTTAGGTTAACAAATTTATTTCTTTTTGTTTTTTAAAATTAATAAAATTGAGTATTTTTTATAAGTAATAAATTATAAATACTTACAATTCACTTCGAGCCTAAACTTGAATATTTTTATGAAAGTAAAACCAACACCCGTTTCTGGTTAAGATGCGCTACTAGCATGCATACTTAACTTGTAAATCCTCTAGAAATTAAGGAGGAGTTATTATTTTTTCTCTACTCTGAAGTCAGAATCTCACATTCAGCGCTTATTTGTTGTCTACCAATAGGGAGAAAATGCTTGGCAAAATATTTACGCTGTCGGACTGAAAATATGTATACTATCTAACATAAAAACTTTGTATGAAATTTTAGTATATTAGAATACATTTATATAGGAATTGGTAGCTGGGCAAAGTGCTACTGATTGTGCCATCAATACTCAAGCGATCGCCCTTTTAGCTTATCAGTAGAAAATTTTTAATAGATTTAAATTTAAGCGTATGTATCTTCCTGATGTGGAATCCACAGTCGTAGCGGCAGAAGCAAGAGTTCCTTTTCAATTATCCTCGCGTTGGATTGAAGTATTAGTAGACTGCCCAGGAGTACAAGGTATTTATACTTATAGATTACCAGCAGAGTTAGACATACAACCAGGAGATATTTTGAGCGTACCATTTGGTACATCTCAAGTAGGAGCGATCGCGATTCGTTTATTATCACAGCCACCAGTCGATTTAGCTCAAGACAAAATCAAAGAAGTGACAGATATTGTCTGTGCAGGTTTTTTTCCGAGTGGATATTGGCAGTTACTCAATCGGATTGCTGAGTATTACTACACGCCTTTGATGCAAGTGATTCGAGTTGCTTTACCGCCAGGGTTACTCGGGCGATCGCAGCGACGCATTCGGCTAGTTAAAAACACAAATTCTTCTTCACCTCAATTCTTAACTCCCGCCGCGCGACAAATTCTCGAACTATTGCAAGCACAAAGCCAAGGAGATTACAGCTTTACCCACATCCAACGTCATGTCAAAGGCGCGTATCGGGGAGTACGCGAATTATTGCGATCGCACTTGGTAGAAAGTTACTTAGAACCGCCTCGACTGTCTAAACCAAAGCAACAAAAAGCTGTGACTCTCGTAGAAACTGGGTTAGCAAGCGATATCACTTCCCGCCAGCGCGAAATTTTAGAAGTATTGCGACGTCGTGGTGGAGATATGTGGTTAAGTGAATTGTTGCAGATTTGCAGTACGAGTTCTGCAACGCTCAAAGTATTAGAACAAAAAGGTTATATCGTTATCCAAGAGCGCGAAGTTTTACGCATCGAAAGCAATGCAGTTGCAAAAGACCAGCCTAAAACTTTAACACCAGCGCAGTTGCAGGCTCTAGAAACAATTACCCAATTAAATGGCTACTCGCAAGTTTTGTTGCATGGAGTGACAGGATCGGGAAAAACTGAAATTTATTTACAGGCGATCGCGCCATTACTGAATCACGGTAAATCTGCGTTAGTTCTCGTTCCCGAAATTGGATTGACACCACAATTAACAGATCGTTTCCGCGCGCGTTTTGGGAATAGAGTTTGTGTCTATCACAGTGCGTTATCCGATGGCGAACGTTACGACACCTGGCGACAAATGCTTGTAGGCGAACCACAAGTCGTTATTGGCACGCGTTCGGCAGTATTTGCTCCTTTGCCCCATTTAGGCTTAATTATCCTGGATGAAGAACACGATAGCAGCTTCAAACAAGACCAACCGATACCTACCTATCACGCGCGTACTGTAGCCACCTGGCGTGCTGAATTAGAAAACTGTCCCATAGTCTTAGGTTCCGCTACCCCTTCCCTAGAAACTTGGGTAGAAGTAAGGAGTGAGAAGACAAAAGGATCGGAGAAATCAACTCCAATTACCCATTACCCATTACCCATTACCCATTACCTCTCCCTCCCCGAACGCATTCGATCGCGCCCGCTTCCTCCAGTGGAAGTTGTGGATATGCGCCAAGAGTTGCAGCAGGGAAACCGTTCTATTTTTAGCCGATCGCTCCAAGGCGCTTTACAGCAGTTACAAGAACGCGAACAACAGGGAATCTTATTTATTCACCGTCGGGGACACAGTACGTTTGTTTCGTGTCGTAGTTGCGGATACGTGATTGAGTGTCCGCATTGTGATGTCTCGCTGGCGTATCACCAAACTGAGGAAAAAGCGCCAGAAATTTTGCGATGTCATTACTGCAATTATGCACAGTCGCATCCGCGCCATTGTCCTGAATGCGGTTCGCCTTACTTGAAGTTTTTCGGTAGTGGAACGCAGCGAGTTGCGCAAGAGTTAACGAGACAGTTTCCCCAATTACGGATAATTCGGTTTGATAGTGACACAACTCGTACTAAAGGCGCACATCGTACCCTATTAACACGGTTTGCAAATCGAGAAGCTGATTTGTTAGTAGGAACGCAAATGCTAACGAAAGGACTCGATTTACCGCAAGTTACCTTAGTTGGCGTTGTTGCTGCGGATGGATTGCTGCATCTTGCCGATTATCGCGCTGCCGAACGTGCGTTTCAAACCTTGACACAAGTCGCAGGTCGTGCTGGTCGGGGGGAAGATCCAGGAAGAGTCATTTTACAAACGTATTCTCCAGAACATCCTGTCATTCAAGCAGTACAGCAACACGCTTACGAAACCTTTACCGAGGCTGAATTAGCACAACGCGCTGCCCTCAATTATCCACCCTATGGAAGATTAATTTTGTTGCGTTTGAGTAGCACTGATCCAGTTACGGTAGAAAATACAGCCCAGCAGGTCGCGACGCAGTTAAATAGTCTTTCAGCGTGTGAAGTTTTAGGACCTGCACCCGCGAGTGTCTTTCGAGTTTCTAACCGCTACCGTTGGCAAATTCTACTGAAGTTTACACCGGATGCACAGCTTGAATTACCTGATTGGGAAGATGTGCGATCGCACATTCCATCGTCAGTCAGTCTCACCATCGATGTCGATCCACTAAATTTTATATAAAACCCTGTTTATGAGCGTTTAGAGGAACGAGATATTCCCATCCAAATCTTACAGCTTCTTTTGGAGACACCAGAGCAAATTTTTGTACAAAAAGACGGAACTTAGATCTTGCACCGATGACAGCACCCGCCTGTGAATTAATTCACAGTCTCATAGCCCAAGTCGGATGAATCCGACTGAAAGATCGTTTTTAGTCTACTTCAGTAGACTTTTGCTATTAGTGGAATTAATTCCACGACGGGTCTGGATGCCTCAAGGATACTGCAAGATCTGAGCGGAACAAAAGTTTATCAGTCAAGGTTTCTAGCAACGAACGGTCAAATGATAATTGAACGTATTTCAAAGCTTTCTGTAGGGTATGTTATTCTTGCAGGATTAGAAAATCTACATCACAGTATTGAACTACGCCGCCTTGTGATTCAAGATAAAGGTGAAGGATACGGCACGGCTGCTTTACGCTTAATCAAAAAATTGGCTTTTGAGGAACTTCATGCGCATCGACTGTGGTTGGATGTTAAACATTTTAACTATGTAGCGCGGCGATTGTACGAAAACGAGAGTTTTGTTGTTGAAGGAATTTTACGCGAGTGTCTTAAAATTGGCGATCGCTTTGAGACTTTAGTTTTAATGTCGATGCTACAAAGCGAGTACCAGGCAAATTAAGTTAAGACTATTTCACATACGTGATGATTATTCACCCCAAGAATTAGTAGCATAAATCTGATTATGGCAATTGACGATCTCGAAACTTTTCAAGCCCAAGATCGCCAACAGTGGCGGGAATGGTTGGAGAAAAATCATGACACTTCTCGCGGTATCTGGCTTATTTACTACAAAGTAAAAAGTGGTAAGCCAAGCATTCAATATAGCGAAGCAGTAAAAGAAGCATTATGCTTTGGTTGGATTGACAGCAAAGTGAGGTCTTTAGACGCCGAATCTTACATGCAGATCTTCACACCTCGAAAACCAAAAAGTGTATGGTCAAAATTGAATAAGCAGTATATCGAAGAATTGATAGAACAAAATTTGATGACTGCGGCTGGTTTTAAAAAGATTGAAACTGCAAAACAAGATGGTTCGTGGACTACGTTAGATGCAAGCGAAGCTTTGATGATTCCCACAGATTTGCAGCAAGCATTAGAAGCAAATGAAATTGCTAATAAATACTTTGCAGAACTTAGTAATACATCTAAAATGAATATCCTCTTTTGGATTACCAGTGCCAAACGTTCAGGAACAAGGTTAAAGCGAATCGAGCAAACTATCAACTCAGCAGCACAAAATAAAAATCCTCTAGCACGGTAACAAGGTTTATTAAATTATATTTGGTCAAGCAAACATTTTATTTTCAAGCAAATATGAGACGAATATCTTCAGCTATCCACAAAGTGTTTTTTACTTTGAGTTTGTTGATGGATAGCTACAGTCTATATTTGCAGTTGTCAACCCAGCTCAATTAAGTGCAATTCAGTTACTATCGAATATATCTCAATCCAAAATCCAAAATAGGGTAAGCTATTAAGCTGAGTAAGTTTTTGTTTTGATGTAGTTTGTGATTCTTTATCTGCTGGATCTTTTAGGTGTCGGTGTTTTTGCGGTAAGTGGCGCGCTAGCAGCAGGGCGTAAAAGCTTGGATTTATTGGGTGTCGCTGCGATCGCTATTGTCACGGCTATTGGCGGTGGTACGCTGCGAGACGTTTTGCTTGATAACGCAGTATTTTGGATTCAAAATCCTATTTATTTAGTAGTCATTCTATTCTCTGCCGCGCTGACGCTCATCTATACTCGGTTTCGTCAACCACCAGCTAAAGCTCTCTTGATTGCTGATGCGCTGGGTTTAGCATTTTTTGCGATTAGTGGCGCTCAAGGTGTAGAACAAGCGGATTTATCCCGCATTATTGTTGTTTTAATGGGGACAATTACAGGTGTTGCTGGCGGCGTTATGCGCGATGTCTTATTAGCCGAAATTCCCCTGATTCTGCGGCGGGGAAATCTCTATGCAACGGCGGCGATCGCTGGCATTATTGTTTATCTAATTCTGCAACAGTTCGGCATGATGCGATCGCTTGCAGCTTTGCTAGGAATGGCAACAATTACAGCAGTAAGACTAGCTTCAATCGTCTGGGGATTATCCCTTCCAGTATATAGTCTACAAGAGCGTAAATAGTAGAGATTGGGAACAAAAATTATACTTATTCTCCCCTGCTTTCCTGCACCTCTGCTTTCTTGCCTAATGGCTTATAAGCTTCTCCCATAATATACGTAGCATGAATGGCGCGATCGTCTCCTAGCACGATCAGTGCAAAAGCTTGTTCTGCAAGTTCTGCTAACGAAGTCGGGGTTGTCGCCGGATTTCGCAGCGCCATTAGCGGAGTTGCTCGCATGTTGAGAACTACAAAGTCAGCTTCTTTTCCAACGTCAAAGTTACCGATTTTATCTTCTAAAGACAAGGCTTTTGCACCGCCAAGCGTTGCTAAAAATAGTGCTTGAAAGGGAGATAGCTTCTGATTTTGGAGTTGAGCAACTTTATACGCTTCACTTGCCGTGTCTAACAGCGAAAAGCTTGTTCCCGCGCCGACATCAGTACCTAAACCCAGTTTGACTGGATGTTCTACGCATTTAGCTTTATTCAGCTTAAATAACCCACTTCCTAAAAATAAATTAGAAGTTGGACAAAATGCGATCGCTGACTTGGCTTGTGATAATCTCTGAAATTCTGCGTCTGTGAGTTGGACTCCGTGCGCAAACACCGAGCGATCGCCGACTAATCCGGCGCGATCGTATACGTCTAAATAACCTTGACTTTCAGGAAATAGCTGTTTTACCCACTCTACTTCATTGACATTTTCTGATAAATGTGTATGCAGATAAACATCAGGAAATTCTGCTAAAAGTTTTCCTGCTAGCTGCAACTGTTCAGAAGTTGATGTAATCGCAAATCGCGGCGTAACCGCATACTGCAAACGCTCTTTTTTATGCCACTTTTGAATCAGTTGCTTACTTTCTTGATAAGATGTTTCAGCAGTATCTAAGAGGTTGTCAGGTGCATGACGATCCATCATTACTTTACCAGCAATCATTCTTAAATTTCGCCGACTTGCTTCTTCAAAAAAAGCCTCAACTGATTGCGGATGAACTGTAGCAAAAACAAGTGCCGTTGTTGTACCGTTTTTTAGTAATTCATCAAGAAAAATTGCCGCAATTTTTTGTGCGTATGCTCGATCGCTAAATTTTGCCTCAGTAGGAAAAACGTACTGATTCAACCATTCCAAAAGCTGCTCGCCATACGCAGCAATCATCTCTGTCTGAGGAAAATGAATGTGTGTATCAATAAATCCTGGCACGATCAACATTCCAGGATAAGCAGTTATTGGAACTTCTTTATACTTGCTTTCTAAGCTTTGATAATGTCCTAATTCCTTAATTTTACCATTTTCGATAACAAGTAATCCATCGGCAATGTATCGAACACTTTCAGCTTCAGAAACATAAAATGGATCGTCAACAAAGTCGAGGAAAGCACAACGAAAAGCTTTAAGTGACTTTTGTGATAGCATTAAGCAAAAATATTGTGTTTTTATGAACAAAATTGTCGTATATGATTAATTCATTACGACTTTTATCAAATAGAAATTTGATTTTTATTTACCTTATAAGAAAACACAATTTAATTATGTTGCCGATAAACATTATGCAACTTGTACATCTTGTAATCGTGAAGTCATAAATCGATCCATCCAATTGACTAAGAATGCGCGATTTGCTGCTTGTTCTTCAGGAACCGTTGTATCCACTGGATGCGGCATTAAACCTAAAATTGCGGCGTTGGTGACGCAAAACATCGACTTTTGGAAACTAATACAAATTTGTACGCGTAAGTCGTCTTCTCCGCGACGGCTGCGTTTTTGATACAGTTTGTGCAAATAGTCTGGGAGAAAATGACGCATATCTTGCATTAATAAAGTAGGTGGAATTCCTGCACCACCAACAGGTAGAGGATCGGCATAAAGTGCGCCATACGCAAATCGTGCTTGATCGGGGGGAATTTGGTGCGCTTGAGCGTTGTAGGAGACAGTACCTGGAAAGGGTGTACCGCGAAAGAACACGGCTTCCACATAAGGTATAGCTGTATCAGCAAGAAAAGTTAAGCCGACCGATTTAGGAACAATATCGTAGACTTTACCGCGTAGTTTGACAGAGTAAGTTATGGGTAGCGCTGCTGCCTTGACTAAGCCTGCTTTAATATGCTCGACAACTTGAGGGATTGTTTGAATTTCTCCTTTGTCGTAGCGATCCGACAATGCTATGAACATATCGCTCATCACGCGCCAAAATTGACCTAAGGCGCTGTAGTATGCTAAAACACGGACTTGTTCGGTGAGAAAGTCAGGAAACAGTTGGTTTAATCCCAACATGAAGGGATTATTTTTGAATTTAGCTTGAATCGCAGCGGCGGCGCGTAATTTGAATTCGGCTGAATCTAAATACTTATCTAAGCCACCACCACCATGCCATAGCATTGCTTTCATGCAGTACTCGGCATATTCAAAGTTAATGCGATCGTGCCACCAGTGGCGGAGAAGTTTTCGGAAAGAAATATCGCCGTTAAAGTATTTGAAAAAGGGAAACAAAACAAGAAATTGATTCTCAGAAATGTAAATTAGGTTCTTGGAGTAAGCATCCAATACGATACCGTAGCTTTTGAGAATACCGACAACATCGAGAACATTTTCAGAAGAATCAGGAAGCAGTGTTTTTCCAGTTTCGATGCGCGTAATATATTGAGCAAAGGGATGGTTAAGAGGCTTATTGGTGATGCTGACCATCTACTTCTCCTAATACCGTTTCACGTTCAAGTTGATACAAGGCAGAGAAAGAACTAGCTACTAGTTACCAGTTGTTAGCCACTCTTGACTACTTACCTATTGCGATCGCTGCGCAATTACTGGAATTGGACTCATTGCCGTTGTCGCTGGTTCACTCCAACGGATCAGCCAACTTGGTTGTAATCCAAAAATGACAATTAAAATGGCTAAGACAACCGCAGGGGCGCGATCGCGAAAATACACGCGGGGTAGATCGATAACTTGCGGGGAAAGGCGACCAAAAAACACGCGATTGATCAGTAATAAGAAGTAAACTGCAGTTAAACCAGTACCAACCATTGATAGTATAGTTTGCGTGGGAAATACGGGAAAACTACCCCGAAATACCAAAAATTCAGCCATAAATCCTACCATGCCAGGAATACCCGCGCTTGCCATGACACCCAACACCATTAAACTGCCAATGAGCGGTAAACCGCGCTCAGGGTTGAGTAAACCACGCAAAGTTTCGATATCGCGACTGCCTGTTTTGTTGTAGACAACGCCAACGAGTAAAAAGAGTAATGCCGAAATTAATCCGTGGCTAACCATTTGCAAAACACTTGCCAAGATACTTAGCGGCGTTGCGGCGGCGGCGGCGAGGAGGATATAGCCCATGTGTCCAATGGAACTATAGGCAACCATTTTTTTCATGTCAGTTTGCGCGATCGCACACGAAGCACCGTACAATACGCTTGCCACTGCCCAAATTGCTAAGGCTGGTGCTAACACTTCCCATGCTTGCGGCAATAAGCCTAAACCAAAGCGCAGTAAACCATACGTACCCAACTTCAGAAGAACACCTGCAAGTAATACGGATATTGGTGTTGAAGCTTCTACGTGCGCATCTGGTAGCCAAGTATGTAAAGGAACGAGCGGAATCTTGATGCCGAAAGCGAGTAAAATTCCGCACAGTAGCACAATTTGCGTTGCTAAAGGCAAAGCGTTCGTGTCTAACGTCGCTAAAGCGAAACTCGAAGCGCCACTTAACCAAACTAATCCTAAGAAACTTGCTAAAAGCAATATTCCAGAGATAGCAGTATAAATTAAAAACTTCGTTGCTGCATAACTGCGCCGCTGTCCTCCCCAAATTGCAATTAACAAATACAGCGGAATCAGTTCTATTTCATAAAAGAGGAAAAACAAAAGCAAGTCTTGTGCTAAAAATGCCCCATTTACTGCTGCACTCAAAATGAGAACGAGTGAGTAGTAAAAGCGCGAACGGTGGATATCTTCATCGCTGCTGTAAATTGCAATGCAGGTCAGTAAACCGTTTAATATCAATAGCGGTAACGATAAACCATCAACACCTAAGTGATAGTTTAGACCGATTGCCGTAATCCAGGGAATAAATTCGGAAAATTGCTGGCTGACATTAGTCGGATTAAACTGCGCTGCGAGAACAATAGTCAGCAAGAAGGAGAAACTAGCGAATATTAAAGCAATGTTACGCGAACTTTTAGGGGCGATCGCTTTCGGGAAAAAACCTATAATTGCTGCACCAATTAACGGTACTAAAATCAAAGCACTTAGCATTGATAAACGAGATCCTCAATACAACACAGTGACTAAAAGCGTATTTATCTCTGAATGGCTTCCCAGAATAATTGCCAGTGAGCGAGTAGACCAAATGACCAACTAATCAAAAAACCGAGTAAACTGACGCCAAAGATAATTGTGAGTAAATAAAGCTGTGATTGCCCAAAGTTACTATATTTCAAGCCTTGCCCGCTAATAATCGTTGCGATACCGACTAAATTGACGAAGCCATCAACTAAGTAGCGATCGACCCACGCACTCAACCGCGACATGAAGTTAACTGCACTTACAACGGTTAAGCGATACAAGCGATCGACATAGAAGTCGTAGCCTAATAAATCTTGAACGAATCGCCAGGGTAGCTGAATTGACCGCGACCATGCTTTGTGGAGGTAGATCGTTGAGCCGATCGCTAGTCCCAAAACGCTCGATAATACAAGAACTAATGTTGCTGACCAATTGATATCTGTCCAATTTGGCAGCAGTTGCCACTGTTGTAACAAAAGCGGTACTAACAGTGTTGTGATGGTTAAACTTACCATTGGTACAGCCATTTGCCAAGCAACTTCTGGCGCGCGGCGCGTTTTTGGTTGTGGTTCGCCCCAGAACACCAAACGGAATACACGGGTAAGGTTTAAGGTTGTTAAGCCATTCGTCAAAAACAGGATCGCGACAATCCACGGATGACTATTCCAAAAACCATCAACCCATTGCAGCTTTGCCCAAAAACTGCCCAAAGGTAGCAGCGTCACCATACCTGCGGCTCCTACAACGTAAGCTGTCGTTGTTGCAGGCATCCGCGACCACAAACCGCCCATTTCGGTTAAATCTTGCGTATGCGTAGTCAAAATGACCGATCCGGCACTCATGAATAATAATGCTTTAGCGATCGCGTGTGTAAATAACAGTACCAGCGCTACCCCACCTTGTTCCATTCCTATCGCAATAAAGACTAACCCCATGTACGCACTTGTCGAATGCGATAAGGCGCGCTTGATATCGATTTGTGCTAATGAAACCAACGATGCACCAATCGCCGTGACTGTCCCCAGAATGACCAAAGCATCGAGCGCTACAGGTGAGAGCACTAAAATTGGTTGTAGTTTAAACAGCACATACGCGCCACCCGCAACGACCATTGAGTTTCGCAACACCGACGCGGGGTTTGGTCCTTCCATGGCTTCATCCAGCCAAAGATGCAGTGGAAATTGCGCGCATTTACCTGCTGGTCCCGCAATTAATGCCAAACCTAACAAGGTCGCAGTTAAAGGGGATAGTTCCGCGGTTTGTGCCCATTGGTTCAATTCGGAAAAATTCAAACTCCCTGCCATTGCTGAGAGCGTTACAACTCCCATCAATAGTAGGATATCTCCAACACGTTTGGTTAAAAATGCATCGCGCGCTGCCGTCACGACAAGTGGCTGTGCGTACCAAAATCCTACTAACAAATAAGTTGAAAGTGTGAGTAATTCCAGTAAGACGTAACTGAGAAACAAGGAGTCACTGAGGGCAATACCGCTCAAAGCAGCTTCAAAAAAACCAATTAGGGCATAGAATCTTGCCAAAGCCCAATCCTTTTCCATATATCCCAAAGCATAAATTTGGGCTAAAAGGCTCAAACCGGCAATTAAAACTACTCCTCCCATACTTATAGCCGATAGCTCTACTGCGACTGATAAGTCCAAATCTGCAGCTTTAAACCAAGTAAACAGTAAACTTTGCGGCTCTTGGTTCCAGATGTCTTTCCAAACAATTAAACTATGTACAAAAGCTACTCCTGTCATTACCAAATTTAAGTAAGCCGCCGGTCGAGGACCAGTGCGCCGTACGATTCCAGTCGCCCAAGGTAGTGTCAAAATAGCGCCAATTAATCCATAAAAAGGCACCCACCAACTTGTTAAAAATAACGTCTGATTCATTCCAGTTTTCCAAACAAATTTGCAATTTATAATGTTAATTTAAAGTGGTTTAATGGTATTAAACAACTAGAATAATTGCAAATAATAAATCAAAATTGATTTTGCTATATTCTGCTTTTAATCTAGATAAATCTCTAGCTTCGTTTACTAATAACTTGAGAATATTCAGTTTTATCAAAACTTTTGTTCTCTCGATTAAAGCTTACTTTGGTCAAAGCGTAGCTTGACGGAAGCCGAACTAGACAGCAAAGATGTTCTTCTGTCATACCGCTACAGAATGAAAGATTTGTTTCATCATTTCGTTTGAACCCAAAGTAATAAAGAAATTATAAAACAGAAGTTCCATCGCTAGAAACCGATCAACTTCGATGAAGTAAAAGCAACCAATCATAAGGTGTTAAGTTTTTTTAAAGTATCCTATTTTAAATTATAATAGAAATTAATATTGTCAAGAGAGCCAAGCTTTCCTATGCTTAATTTGGAGATGCTTTTGTACGTTACAAATGGCATCCCCGTCAATTTTTCTGTAACAGCCTGATTGGTAGTAGTTATTGCTTTAATTACATAGGAGGTCTGCGATGCCAATTGCAGTGGGAATGATTGAGACGAAAGGCTTTCCAGCAGTGGTGGAAGCAGCCGACGCCATGGTCAAAGCTGCGCGGGTGACGCTTGTTGGTTATGAAAAAATTGGCAGTGCGCGTGTCACAGTGATTGTGCGCGGAGACGTTTCCGAAGTGCAAGCTTCGGTAGCGGCTGGAGTCGATGCTGCCAGACGAGTCAACGGCGGTGAAGTTGTTTCGACTCACATTATTGCCCGTCCTCACGAAAACTTGGAGTACGTGCTGCCAATTCGCTACACCGAAGCCGTCGAACAGTTCCGCATGTAACTAACGGAATTGCGTTTGAGGTGCATCAATTTTTTGCTAAATACACTTATAAGGAGTAAAACCGATGTCAATTGCCGTCGGAATGATCGAAACACTAGGCTTTCCAGCAGTTGTAGAAGCAGCTGATAGTATGGTTAAAGCTGCACGGGTGACGCTTGTTGGTTACGAAAAAATCGGTAGTGGTCGCGTTACCGTCATTGTGCGGGGCGATGTTTCTGAAGTCCAAGCTTCAGTCGCTGCGGGTATTGACAATGTCAAGCGCGTTAATGGCGGTCAGGTATTGTCAACCCACATTATTGCTCGCCCTCACGAGAACTTGGAGTATGTCCTGCCAATTCGCTATACCGAAGCAGTAGAACAGTTCCGCGAGAGCACAAACGCGATTCGCCCCTACGGAAACCGACTGTGATGTAAGGCGTAATGCAAATTGCAAAAGTTCGTGGCAACGTAGTCAGCACTCAAAAAGAACCCAGTCTTCGTGGTGTAAAGCTGCTGTTATTACAACTTGTTGATGAAGAAGGGCAGCCTTTACCGAAATACGAAGTTGCAGCAGACAATGTAGGTGCAGGAGTCGATGAGTGGGTGTTGGTAAGTTGTGGGAGTGCCGCTCGGATTGTTCAAGGAAACGAGCAGCGCCCACTTGATGCTGTGGTAGTAGCGATTATTGACAGTGTTCGCGTTGAAGATCGCCTTATTTACAGTAAGAAAGACCAATATCGATAAGTACGCGCTTTGGATGAACGGATGAATTACAGAATGACAGATACTTCGCTTGTAGGGTCTGCATTCTGAATTCTAAGTTCCGCAGTAATTAGGAGGAAATTACCGATGGTAGTCCGCAGCCTGGCTGCCCCCCCGACGCCTTGGTCAAAAAATTTAGTAGAGCCAAAAATTGAATCAAGTGCATTTGTACATCCATTTTCTAACGTTATTGGAGATGTAACTATAGGAGCGAATGTGATGGTCGCTCCTGGAACTTCTATTCGTGCTGACGAGGGCGCTCCTTTCTATATAGGTGAAGGAACTAATATTCAAGATGGCGTTGTCATCAATGGTCTAGAACAAGGTCGTGTCATTGGCGATGACGGAAAACAGTACTCAGTGTGGATCGGGAAAAACACTTCGATTACGCACATGGCATTGATTCACGGTCCTGCTTATATTGGAGACAACTGTTTTATCGGCTTTCGCTCCACAGTATTTAACGCTCGCATAGGACATGGTTGCATTGTGATGATGCACGCCTTGATTCAAGATGTGGAAGTTCCCGCCGGTAAATTCGTGCCTTCAGGAGCAGTCATCACGAATCAACAGCAAGCTGATCGCTTACCAGATGTTGAAGCAGACGATAGAGAATTCGCTCGTTATATCGTAGGTGTCAATGATGCCTTGCGAGCCGGATATCTCTGTGCCAGTGATGAAGCTTGTATAACGTCAGTTCGTAATGAGCTTAATCGCACCGCAAGTTCAGATAGTTCTAATGGTTCCAGCCGCAATTCTACTTCTTCTATGATGACAAGTCCTTACCTCAGCCCAGATACAGTAGCACAAGTCCGACAACTCTTACAGCAAGGCTATAAAATCGGTACCGAACACGTTGACGAACGGAAGTTTCGGACAGGTTCTTGGAAAAGCTGCACTCCGATTAGTGCTACCCGCGAATCGGAAGTGATTGCCGAACTGGAAGCTTGCATGGCAAATCATGCGGGTGAATACGTGCGGATGTTTGGCATTGACCCCAAAGGCAAGCGCCGCGTTATGGAAAGTATTATCCAGCGCCCCGACGATCAGCGAACTGCCAAACCAGCAACCACCAGGGAAAACAGCTATAGCTACAGTGGTAGTTATCGCAGTTATCAACCGTCAGCTGCAACAACTTCAACAGCGAGCGGACAGCTCAATCAAGATACAGTAGCCCAAGTCCGGCACTTGATTCAGCAAGGCTATAAAATCGGTACCGAACACGTTGACGAACGCCGATTCCGCACCGGATCTTGGCAAAGCTGTACTCCGATTAGCGCCAGTAGTGAATCGCAAGCGATCGCCGAACTAGAAGCTTGCATGGCAAATCATGCAGGCGAGTACGTGCGGATGTTTGGTATTGACCCCAAAGGCAAGCGCCGCGTCATGGAAACAATTATTCAACGTCCAGATGGCAACCATGTAGCAGCGCCAGTAAGTTCAAATAGCCACCGCAGTCCGATTCGCAGCCAACCACAACCCGTACCTGCTAACAATAATTCTTACGCAGGCAGCACGCGCTTGCAACCAGAAGTCGTCGAACAAATTCGCCAACTGATTGCCGCAGGTAATCGCGTGAGTGCAGAACACGTCGACCAGCGGCGGTTCCGTACGGGTTCGTGGGCAAGTTGTGGACCTGTTGATAGCACGAGTGCTGCAGCGGCAATCGCCGCGATTGAGTCGTTTCTTTCGGAGTACGAAGGAGAGTACGTACGCTTAATTGGCATCGATTCTAACAAACGACGGATCTTAGAAACGATTATTCAACGACCTTAAGTAAGCACCCCTACAAGCAATGACAAGTTTCGTTAGACTTGTGGGTAGCTTGCGACAGCTTAATCACATTTTATCCGGCCGAGGTTTCCATTCTAATGTATGTGCCGCCACTGCGTCCGCCTAGTCATGATGATTCCTACATCAGTGGCGAAGTTACCATTGATCCTAGTGCGGCGATCGCACCAGGAGTCCTTTTGCAAGCAAGTCCCAATAG
Organism: Chroococcidiopsis sp. TS-821; assembly: GCF_002939305.1. Lineage (NCBI taxonomy): Bacteria > Bacillati > Cyanobacteriota > Cyanophyceae > Chroococcidiopsidales > Chroococcidiopsidaceae > Chroococcidiopsis > Chroococcidiopsis sp. TS-821. The sequence goes on from NZ_MVDI01000001.1 coordinate 1,548,209, forward strand.
CCAGATTATTATCGGCGCGGGAGTTTGCATTGGGATGGGTTGTATTCTTCACGCTTACGAAGGCACGTTAGAAATAGAGGCAGGAGCGAGTCTCGGGTCGGGTGTTTTGGTGCTGGGTAAAGGGAAAATTGGCGCAAATGCGTGTATTGGTTCGACAGCTACGATTTTGAACGCGTCGGTCGAACCGCAACAAGTCGTCATGCCAGGTTCGCTCGTCGGCGATAAAAGTCGTATTGTTGCGACGCGCCCAACTGTGGCGGACGTTGATACAATCAATGAAACCGCCCCCCCTGCTTCGGACGAAACCACAAATGGCGATCGCTCCCCTCCTATGAATACACCGCCTCCTACACCACCCGAGCCTGAGCCTGCTGATGCAGCGTCTTCACCGCCACCTACAACTCAAAAAGTCTATGGACAAGCACAATTGAATCGTATGCTGTCAACGATGTTTCCCCACCGCCAAGCCTTAAACCGCCCCCTACAAGATGGTCAGTCTCCTTCTGATCGACCTTAATTTAACATTCTGATCTGTTCTCATGGAGGTTTAAGATGGAGACACCAAACCCAGGATTCGCTCCCAAAGAGCAGTTCAGCCGCAAAGACGATCTAAGGGAAAGCGCCTTGGGCTTAGTTTCAACCTTGAGCTTTCCGGCAATTATCCAAACTGCTGATGCCATGCTGAAGTCCTCAGAAGTGACGTTGGTAGGATTTGAAAAGATCGGTAGCGGTCATTGTACTGCGATCGTGCGTGGTAAAGTGGCCAGCATTCGCTTAGCGGTGGAAGCAGGAGCACAGACAGCAGCCGAGTTTGGTCAGCTGGTTTCGACGTTGGTCATACCGCGACCCTTACCTAATCTGGAAGTTGTGTTTCCCATTAGTAACCGCTTATCGGACTTAGCTCAGTTTGAGCGCGATATTCGCGTGAGTAGTCAAGCAATTGGTCTAGTGGAAACGCGCGGGTTTCCGGTTATGGTCGGTGCAGCTGATGCGATGCTCAAAGCAGCTGATGTTCAGTTAATGTCGTACGAAAAGATCGGCGCGGGGCTATGTACTGCCATTATTCGCGGTGCAGTCGCAGATGTTGTCGTCGCGGTCGAAGCAGGAATGCAAGAAGCTTTACGCATTGACGCTGATTCGTTAAATGCAGTAACTGTGATTCCTAGACCTTTAGATGACTTAGAGCAAAACTTACCTTTAGCAAGTTGTCTTTTGGAAGAACAACCCAAGCCACTGAAGTTACCAGTAGCAATCAAAGATAAGACGCCTGAAGCTGAGCTGATCAAATTACCGGATCTAGCTGCAATACCAGTAGAAATTCAGCAGGAAGAGTAAATTTTTAAAGTTTTGTCATCATACCTTTCTCTCATATCTCTCATAATTGTTTGTTTATTGATGGAGTAAAACCGAAGTCACAGCCTTGGAGTCGAGTTGATTGGTAGCCTGGATGCCAAAATAAAGAAAAGCGCTGCACACTGATAGTATGATGAGAGTGGCACGTTCGCCGCAGATAGGAGAGTAGTTATTGCTCGCACAGCAGACTATCTTGTAAATGTGCAACGCTTGGACAGAAGGGATCTTACGCTCTTGTTGTTGTTTTGATAATAACCGCAAACTCTTATAAAGAAAAGCCATTATTTCTGATAGTAATAATAGAATAATATCTATAACACCTCCTTGAACATTAAAGGAGAGGGAACCTTGAAGCAAGCGACGCTTCATCAATTAAAAGTCTTTGAAGCTGCAGCACGGCATGGTAGCTTTACGCGAGCAGCGGAAGAGTTATTTCTAACTCAACCAACTGTCTCGATGCAGGTAAAACAACTCACCAAAGCAGTGGGTTTACCACTATTTGAGCAAGTCGGCAAACGGCTTTACTTAACAGAAGCAGGCAAAGAATTGTTTACGACTTGTCGAGCTATTTTTGAGCAGCTAGCGCAGTTAGAAATGACTGTGGCTGATCTTAAGGGCTTAAAGCAAGGACAATTAAAGTTAGCCGTGATTACAACTGCTAAATATTTTGTACCGCGTCTGTTAGGTCCATTTTGCCAGCGCTATCCTGGTATTGATATCTCTTTACAAGTTACGAACCACTCAGGCATTCTCGAACGATTGACGGATAACCTAGACGATTTGTATGTCATGAGTCAGGTTCCAGAACACTTAGACGTCGTGTTTCAACCATTTTTAGATAATCCACTAGTGGTACTAGCACCCGCAAATCATCCGCTAGCCCATGAAAAAAATATTTCGCTCTCACGGCTAGCAGAAGAACCTTTTATTATGCGCGAACCTGGTTCAGGAACGCGGAAGGCAGTGCAAAAACTCTTTGCCGCGCACGATATTTCGGTAAAAGTCAAATTAGAACTTGGTAGTAACGAAGCGATTAAGCAAGCGATCGCTGGTGGTTTGGGGCTTTCTGTTTTGTCTCGCCATACCTTAACGCCCGACGGCGCTAGTAGCGAATTGACAGTACTAGACGTAGAACATTTTCCAATTCATCGCAACTGGTATGTCGTCTATCCCAACGGTAAGCAGCTTTCCGTTGTGGCACGTACTTATTTGGAATATTTACTCGATGCTGCCAAACAATTTGCTACCTCTTAATCGCTCGCATCAAATTAGTTTTAGGTACTAGACCAATAGCTGGATAGCTTGAACTATTTACTAAACTGTCAAGTTAGCGTTGGCGCAATGGCAGCAGCAAGTTGCCAAATAGTACTAAAAAGTTAAAAATCATGGTCAAAACTTGGAAAGTGAACTGGAAGGGTCATGAGATCCTTACTAAAAATAGATGGTTTAGAGGAGAGCAGCTCTACATTGATGGTGTGCGCTGCGATCGCAGGCAAGGTCTAGGTTTCACTAGCGAACTTAGAGGACAAATTAAAGATGCCGAAGGGTCTGTACATCTTGTTACAGCAAAATTCCGTCAAGGCTCATTTGGAACAAGAATCCTTTGTCATATTTTTGTTGACGATCAATGGGTTGGCGGCGATTTGATCTAGAGATTCAGTCGAGTTCTGAAGGTAATTCACCTTATTCGCCTGTGAAGGTTGAGTTTAAGTAATTCAGTAACCATTGACCTAAAATGAAAATAAGCAGACATGGTTTCGTCTGCTTACTACCTAATAGTAATTACCCTCTACTTTGAAAACGCCGCTTACGTCTTCTCGCAACTGCTTTACGCTTGCGCTTTTCAATTGGAGTTTCAAAGTGACGCTTACTCTTGATATCTGGTAAAATCCCGGCTTTGGAAACTTGACGCTTAAATCTTCTCAATGCTGACTCAAAATTTTCATTTTCACCGACAACAACTTGGGTCATTCTATTTCCTCTTAACTACAATTTTTGGCATCGCGATCGCCAATTCAAAAAATATTTACAACGTCACTCCCGTATTCAATGACGAATAATAAAGCGTGAAAAATGCTAGGTATAGTTAATTAACTAAATTCGTTTGCAAACAAAAAAATGCTAGGTAGCAAAAGCACAATATATTTTTTATAAAGTTAAAAGTTATTCAGTTTTTTAACTCTTAATAAGATTTTGTATTAGCGATATGCACAACTTTATGTGGATACGCTTGACGGCATTCACTCTAACAGGGCTAATACAACGTACTCAAGTTATGAGTACGTGCTTAGTAGCGTTTTGAGTAATTTTGGTTTCTGCTACCCCAATTACCGCTGCTTGAACGTTTGTCTTCGCGGGGTTTAGCTTTATTAACTTTCATTGTTCTTCCCATCCACTCCGCGCCATCGAGTGCTTCAATGGCACTAGCTTCCGCAGCTTCACTTTCCATTTCTACAAAGCCGAAGCCACGAGGCAGTCCTGTTTCGCGATCCGTTGGCAGCTGTACGCGCTTTACAGTACCATATTCGGCAAAAATACTACTGAGATCGTCTTGAGTAACTTCAAAGGACAAGTTACCGACGTAAATTGACATTGAATCTCTCCTGCATCGACTTTTGTAGAGAGTTCGATCCGGAGAGGCGCTTGTGAATTATAAACAAACACTACCGCCGAATTTACTTCTCGCCTACCAGCTTAACATACAACTTATATAGTAGAGATCGAGGGTCAAAGATCAAAGGTCAACGATCGGCATTCAGAAAAATGAAGATTGGTTTTGAGCTGCTAGAGTAACCTAATTTTTGCAACAAGTCGATAGGCTTAGTTTGCTGATAACTAAGTAAAGATTAACGGCACGCAAAAACTGATGGAGTTAATCATAATGAGAATAAAAACTCATACCTATGGATACTCATCAATTACCAATTCCTATATTCTTTGCGCCTAGTAAAGTCAGCGAAGTATGGCGCGTTCCTTACCAACAACGCGCGCAAGAAGCCGCAACGTGGAGCAAAAAGTATAATATTACACCAGCCAGTGAAGATAAAATTCGCGTTGGGTTGCTTTTAGTTGACGTTCAGAATACATTTTGTATACCTGGGTTTGAACTATTTGTCGGTGGTAAATCTGGCATAGGTGCGGTTGAAGATAATGTTCGTTTGTGTGAATTTATCTATCGCAATTTAGGAGTAATTAGTGCGATCGCCGCCACAATGGATACTCACACGGCAATGCAAATTTTCCACCCTGTGTTTTGGATTAACGACTCTGGAGAGCATCCTGCACCTGCCACTTTAATTACTCCTGAGGAAGTAGCACGAGGTATCTGGAAGGTCAATCCAGCTGTTGCTGCGAGTATTAGTGGCGGAAATTATCAAGCACTACAAAACCATGCCTTGCACTACGTTAATCAGCTAACACATCATGGCAAATATCCTTTAACGGTATGGCCTTATCACGCCATGCTGGGTGGTATTAGTCATGCGTTGGTTTCTGCAGTGGAGGAAGCAGTGTTTTTCCATACTATTGCTCGTAAAACTCAGGCAAGGTTTGAAATTAAAGGTAATAATCCGTTAACTGAAAATTATTCAGTACTGCATCCAGAAGTTTTAATAGGTGCTGATGGTCAACCAATCGCGCAAAAAAATACAGACTTAATACAGTATTTATTAAAATTTGACAAACTGATCGTTGCAGGTCAAGCTAAAAGCCACTGCGTCGCGTGGACAATTGATGATTTATTAACAGAAATTAAAAGCAGAGACGCCAGCCTAGCACAAAAAATTTATTTGCTCGAAGATTGCACTTCTCCTGTTGTTATTCCTAACGTGGTAGATTACTCCGAACAAGCTGAAGCCACTTTTGAACGGTTTGCCACAGCAGGAATGCATTTGGTGAAATCGACGCAAGCGAGTGATTGGTTAGCGTAATAGGTAATGGGTGATAGAAATTCTTTTTACCAATGATCAGTTACCATTTACCAGTCTTTAAGTTACGCTGGTTTTCACCTACCTACTCGTAAGATAATGCGATGCAAATTTGGCGAGCACCGAAACCTTGGCAAGTTGGGTTAGTTTTAATTGCTGGCGTATTTGGTATTTCAACTGCGTCAATTTTTGTGAGGTTAGCATTTGCAGCAGTACCAGGGGTTTCGAGTGTTGGATTTAGCCTTGTTTTATCGGCAGCACGTTTGATAATTTCGGCAATACTACTGCTACCAGCTTGGCGTCATCTGCGCTCATCTTATCCAAGTCGTACCTCCGTATACTATGCATTAGTAGCAGGGGTTTGTTTAGCACTTCACTTTGCCACATGGATTACTTCGCTGGCTTTTACCTCAATTGCTGCTGCATCGACTTTAGTGAGTAGTACGCCAATTTGGGTTGCTTTACTTTCATGGTTATGGCTGCGCGAAAAGCTATCACCTCTTACTCTGATCGGAGTTGGTGTTGCACTCGCAGGCGGTATCATTATTGCACTGGGAGGTTCAGGAGTAGATACTGTTGCGAGTCGCCCTATGCTAGGTAATTTTTTAGCACTTTTTGGCGCTTGGATGTACAGCTTGTATCTACTCCTTGGACGTCAAGCCCAACAAGCGGGATTAGGATTAGGCAGCTATATTGCAGTTGCTTACACGACAGGAGCATTAATCTTACTGCCACTGCCAGGAATATTTAATGCATCGTATACAGGTTATCCATCAATTGTCTATGTTTACATACTATTAATTGCAATTTTCTCGCAGATGCTCGGGCATACTAGCCTAAACTGGGGAATGCGCTGGCTTTCACCAACTTTTGTCACCCTTGCTGCTTTATTTGAACCTGTGGGTGCTAGTTTTCTTGCTTATTTTCTACTGAATGAACTCCCAGCAAAATTGACAATTGTCGGTGCGGCTATTTTATTAGTGGGAGTCGCTTGTGCGATCGTCGGGGCGAAGCAAAAATAAATTAAATCGAGCTAGTGAAACCAAGATTCAGCTTTTCATCTTGATATTCTTTATAGAACCCATTTGAGAGCCTTTGGTGGAGAGCTAAGAATGCAAGCATTATTGTTACTCACAATACTAAGGACTTTAAGCAAGCAGAACTTTCTTTTCCTACATTGTCGATTCTCAAACCTGACGAGATGATTAATCTTAATTAGGAGATAAGCTATGGCTACTTTGACGATTTGCTTACCCGATGACAAACACGAACGATTGAAAGAATTGGCAAAAAAAAGAAATATGAGCAATAAGCTGATTGAAGAACTCTCAACTGCGATCGCTTAAGCTGAATTTGATGCAGAAACCCGATTTCGAGCTATGGCAGCAAAGGGAAGCGTATCAGTAGGACTAGCGTTGCTCGACCGACTCGATTCTCAATTAACCCAATGACGCAAATTAGTTGAACAAATAATTAGGTGGAGAAATCTGTCAACTCTTAGCCGAGTTTACCTACTACTGCTTCAACCAGCCGCTTGCATAATTAGAAACAGCAAGAGTTGGTAAGGCAGCTTGAGAATACACTTACTTTGGTTTCGGCGGGATCTGCGCTTGAGCGACAATGAATGCGTTGCTTTGGCAGCAGCAAACAATGCCTTAGTGTTACCCTGCTTCATCATCGACCCGTGGTTTTACACTTGGGCAGATGTCAGTGCAACGCGAGTCAAGTTTTTGTTTGAATCCCTTGAGGATCTTGATGCAAATTTGAGAAAGCGAGGTAGCCAACTATACTTGTTAGAAGGCGATTCAGTTGCAGCACTGCAACAGCTGACTCGGCAATTGCTACAGCAGGGGTATAATCCTAAACTGTTCTTCAACCGCGACGTGCAGGTCGAGTACGGCATCAAACGCGATCGCTCAATTATCGATTTCTACCGCAAACTTAATCTTGACTGCCACTTAGGATTGAATAACTTTCTGCAAGTTGACGCCGATAACCGCGATACTTGGTTCAAAGAATATTACACGTATCAGCGTCAATCAATTCATCCAACGCCAGAGCTTATTTATACACCGCAGCTAAAACTTGACATACCGCAGCTTTCATTTACAGAACTCAAGCACAAGTATTCCCAGTTCTGGCAAGTCGAGAACGAGTATTTTTGTGGTGGGGAGACAGAGGCGATCGCCACGCTCAACTCATTCTTAGAATGCAGATTTCACGGTTATCACTGGAAAGTATCGCGTCCGTGGTTGACGCAACAAGGCGCAACTTCGCACCTTTCGCCACACCTAGCTTTCGGAACAATTTCGACTCGTAGTGTATACCAGCGTACCAAAGTCCGTGCTGCCAAATTAGCCGATTCTAAAGCCGAATTTGCACTTAAAACATTCCGCGATCGCCTGCGGTGGAGAGATAGTTTTTCGCAGCGGTTGTATCATCATCCTGAGATTGCTTACCAAAATCGTTACCCAGAGTTTGACGAGTGGTATCATCCGGCTCCATTGATACCAGAAAAGCAAGAAGTGTTTGCGGCGTGGCAAGAAGGAGAAACCGGATTTCCACTTGTCGATGCTTCAATGCGGCAGTTGAAAACAATGGGGTGGATGAACTTTCGGATGCGGGCGATGTGCGCTACATTTTTGACTATTAACTGCGGTGTATCGTGGCATCACGGGGCGCGGCATTATATGAATTATTTAATTGATGGCGATTTAGCAATTGATAATTGGCAGTGGCAGATGCAGTCGGGAGTAACCAATCCGCTGTCAGATACTTTTCGCATCTATAATCCAAATAAGAATTTGCAAGAAAAAGATTCTGATCTAAAGTTTATTTACTACTGGATACCAGAACTACGAGGGTATAACTTAGCAGAAATACTTAACGGCGTGCATTTGAATGATGGCTTGTATCCTGCACCGATACTCAATTGGTCGCAGACTCGTGGCGTCAATGGTAAAGCTGTGTCTGACTTGCGGCAGAAGGTAAAAGAGCGGTTGCTAGCAGAGCAGGGCGTAGAATACGAACAAGCTGTTGCTGCGAAAACAACAGTGGATAAGTATTGGCAAGTGAAGGATAGACAATATCAAGAGTATAAGCACCAACATTCAGAAAGTGATGAACTTTAAATAAAAAATGCACCCCAAAAATCCAATTTTCTTTGTTGAAAGGCGATCGCTACTTTTGGATTAGTGTTTGTTCTAGCTACTGCCTGGGTTGAGTTTGGGCTGTGATAATGTAGACTTTGATAGTTCTCGATGTAGCGCTTGCAGTCGCGGGTTCCTTTCCGACACATATTCGAGCGACAAGTTTCGCCAATATACAGAAGCAATTGAGCAGCATTGTCTATGACAAAATAGATGCATGCTTCTCCTGAAGTATTTGCTGGCAACCGATAAAACGATATTGAATGTAGAGGCAGATTAAATGGATTTATTGCTTCTGCATCTAAGTCAGCGTGCGTCAGTGTAATATCAAACAGCGTTGTCTGTGTTGTCTGTAATGTATGCTTGCTTTGTCTAGCACGTTGTTGATGAGTAAATATTTGAGATTTCCAATTGCTCAAAGTATCAGAGTTCATCACCAGCGTGTTTTGCTTGCGAACTGAAGTACGGTTGATTTCAAGCTTAGAAAATAGACTTAGCTGATTCGGCTCCAATGGCATCTCCTTAGTAAAAACCAGTAACGTACTGCACGTAAAGTAGGACAATAGCTAGATGCTTTATCTAGTTATTGGAAAACTAGGATTAGGGAGATTTTAAAAAGATATTCCTTTATATTTGATAGATAAATATTTCTATACAAAAACAACAATCGCTTTACAAACTAATCGTACATTCGGTAACACAACCGTTTAGACATTCATCCGATAGCATAGTCTTATAATAGAAATTGAAGAAACTTATTGAGAAAGTCAACCCTTTAACTCTCTATTGTTCGTGTTCGAGAAAACTTGAGCAATAGAGAAAGGAAGTTTGGAGATGACTGCATTTATTCAACAAACGATAGAATCGTCTGGAATTGGCATCAGCCATGACGAGCGACTAATAGTAGGAACGAACGAAGGTTTATTGTTGCTCTCAAATTCCGAGCAGAGAATTGAACTGGAAGGACAGAACATTACTGCCATTGCTCCAAGTTTCAACGGATTGTGGGTGGTGGTAGATCGTAAGTCAATATGGCATCGCGACGATCGCAGTGAGTGGCAAGTAGTAGCCTCGAACATCCAAAACTTACAACTCAACTGCATTGAACCTCTTAACGGAAAAGTTCTTGTTGGCACATCTGATGCTCATCTTCTATGGATTGCGCGTGACAACATTGAATTTATCGATAGCTTTGACTTAGCCCCAGGAAGAGATGAATGGTACACGCCTTGGGGCGGTTTGCCAGCGGTTCGTTCGCTTGCGGTAGGACATTCAGGCGAACTTTACGCAAACGTCCATGTTGGCGGTATCTTGCGCTCTCAAGACAACGGACGCTCGTGGCAATCTACTATTGACCTGGACTCGGACGTTCATCAAGTAATAACTGTTCAAGAGCGTCCTGGTTTGGTACTAGCAGCTACGGCAAAGGGACTGGCAATTAGCACGAATGCAGGAGATACATGGAGCTTCGATCGAGCTAACTTACACGCTACTTATTCTCGTGCTGTAGCAGTTTGCGGTGAAACAATCTTGATGAGTACTTCGGTAGGTCCATCCGGTGCTAAAGCGGCAGTTTATCGGCGATCGCTCGACCAACCAGGAACATTTGAGAAGTGCGAACAAGGTCTGCCACAATGGTTTTCAAATAATATCAACACGGGCAGCCTTGCTGCACTGAAGGATAAGGCAGCTTTTGGCACGAGTGACGGTCAAATCTTTGTGTCAGAGGATGCTGGTTCAACATGGAAGCAACTTGCGTCTGGGCTACCTTCAATTCACTGCTTGCACTTTTCGTAGTTGTTTAGCTATAGGAATTTTAGGCGATTGCCAATATTTTTTAGAAGCATTGGAAAACGGGGGATTTATGACAAACCAAGAACAAGGTGAAGTTATCTTAGAAGGCAAACAAAAAGTGGCACCGGAGGTAGAAGTTGATACCTCTGCTTCTGACGATAGCGAAAATCCAGAAGATCCTATTTCAGAAGAATCGGAGGTTCCCAGAACTAACGATGCTCCTGCTGATTGACAAAACTTTCAGTAACCCACAACCCGTACTTAACTCTGAATTGGTTTGGTGCGGGTAGAAAACAATTTGTAACATGTTTATTCACTTCATGTACTAATGGGACTATTCTGGTTTGAGAAGCAGATGGCTTTTTTCACTATTTTTTTGAGCGATCGCTTCCATTGTTGTGCTTTGCAAAATACTCGCGCAGCAAGTTTGGCGCAGTAAGTCATGTTAGCTCAACGCGGGACTTGTGTATGACGCCACCTTTTGTAGCACAGTAAGCAGCGTAGAATGGTTGAGCTACTAGCGCCAACTCTGAAGCCGTATTGACGATCGTGCCGCCGCCTTGCCGCAACATCTGCGGGATAGCGTGCTTGCAACCGAAGAAGACGCCTTTGAGATTCACGCCCAGCAATCGGTCGAATTCTTCCTCAGTCATTTCAGTAGCGAGTTTGAGAATTGAAATTCCAGCATTGTTGTGCAAGACATCGAGTCTGCCAAAAGTTTCAACAGCTTGCGCGATCGCCTTTTCTACTTCAGCTTCGCAACTGACATCAGCAGCGATCGCCTGACAGATACCGCCTGCTTGTTCAATCAGATGACAAGTTTTTTCAAGTTCTGCGGTATTGTGGTCGATGGCAACAACTGTCGCGCCGTTGCGGGCAAACTGTACAGCGGTTGCTCGTCCAATTCCAGATCCTACCCCAGTGATCGTACAAACTTTGTTTGCCAGCCTCACAACATCTTTCCTGGAGAGTTTGCGGTTGAGTATATGGCTTGCGGACAGCAAAAAAGTGTAGGTTGAGCTACAAAATCCTAGATAAATGTGCTTTTACAGCATGGCGTTTTTTAATGAGGAGTACTTAGGCAACTTGGTCGAGCAACATCTCGTATATGGTTTGCTGCGAGCGTTCGCTACTTTTTATCTTCTATCCGTACCAAGAATCTTCAAAGACTGCACAGCACGACGCAGCGTTTCTTCCCCTCGACGGTCGTAGCGCGACGTTGTTGCCGGAGCGGCACGATCTGCTAATTTCTAAACTGTCAAGCGCACCTGTTTGAAGATGTACGTGAATGGCTTGGGCTTTTGGGCAATTGAACAAATAATAAAGGCACAACATGAAATCTATATATTTATTAGTGAAGTGTGGCAAGGATTGTGATATCTAGTGTTTTACTCGTTTTGAGCTAGTGTTTGACAAGGTTGGCTCAACTGTTGCGATTACCTCTCCCGTTTGGCTGGTGTCATATCCACCTAAGGCTTCTAGTTGTGAGAGAACTCGCCGATGCCCTAAGGTACTCAGTAGTTGTTGTACGGGGGCTTCATCTAGGTAAGGTTTAAGAATAACTAGATCGTATCGGGAACGATGCAGTGGTAGAAATTCTAAACCAAAGGCAGCAGCGACTGATGCAGTGCTGACTCCCGCAGCTGCTTTACCTGTGGCGATCGCCTGCGCGACTTCCAAGTGTCCGCCGACAATTTGCTCAAAACCCTTGACAGAATCAAATTCAATACCTGCTTGCTGAAGCGATCGCTCTAACAACTGGCGGCTACCCGATCCCTCTTCTCGGTTGATAATCGTAACGCCAGGCAACGTTAAATCCTCTACAGATTTGAGATTGAGGGGATTTCCTGGCTGAATCATTAATCCCTCTTCCCAACTTCCCAAATTAATTAAGACTGCTGTGTTATTTTGCAAAACAGCCTGCACGAAAGGAACATTGTGTTCCTGAGTCACAGGATCGTATAAATGCATACCAGCAATGTGAACTTCCCCGCGACAGAGCCGATGCAAGGCTGTCATACTGTTGTCAGATGTCCAATGAACTCGTAATTCAGGATGCCAGCGTTCTGCTGCCCGTGCCCATAGCGAGAGGGCTGGCGTACAACCTGCTAAAACAACGGTTTGATGAAGTTTTTCTGGATCGTCAAGTAACTTAACTTGTATCGATGAAGATGAATCATATCCTTCTCCATCAGCAGGAATCATTTCCATGCGGAAAGCATCATTGCCCAACAGCGGATAAGCTATCCAGCGTCCGCCAACTCGCGCTAGGCTCAAGCGTAGTGTTTTGCCGGTAGGAGTATGCTGTGTGGGAATTGCTTCAATTTCAGGAGTGTCTTGTTCCAACCAGAACAAATCTTCAACTTGACATCCTAATGCCTTTGCTAAACGAAGTGCTATGGTAGTTGACGGGGCATATTGTCCTGATTCCACACCTCCAATAGTTTGTCGAGAAACTCCGGCAATATCAGCTAAGTCTTGCTGGCTCAAACCCAATCGCAGCCGCACTTGCTTAAGGTTGTTGTAAAGATCGTGTTGCTTCACACTACTTGACTAAATTCCTTGAAAACTGGCACAAAGCTGCTTTTTACATTACCAGATTCCACATAACCTGAAAGCTATCAATGGTTATTAGACTTATTGCAATCATGGGTAGGTGAGGACACCCACTCTACAAATTCAGATTAATTCAGCCTTTGTAGTTAGGCATGCCTCACCCGACTAAAATGTAATATTTTTGCTCAGTAATGAATTCTTTACACGCATTGTAATACCATTTCACTAAATAAAAGCTACAAATCATTTCTCCTCTGCTTCCTCTGCTCCCCTGCGTCCTCTGCCCCTCTGCTCCTCTACTCCTCTGCCCCTCTACTGCCTATTTGTAACAACTTCAAAGTGAAACGGTATAACAGTTGTGTTAATCGATGAGTAAAAACAAACGACGTGAATCTAGGCAAACAAACCACGGTGCAGGACGGTTTTTTATGCTTTCCCATTTGTCCTTAAAGACTTCTGCCTGAAGATGATAATCATCTGTGTCAATAGGTGGTTCTTGCAACTTCAAATACACAGTCAGGCGATGAGGCGTTTCACTCGTCCAAACTAACCAACAGGGAAACGTATTTTCCTGATATTGATTGGGAAAGGTAATTTGATGGGCACGAATACCTACATGGGTATGCAGTGAAGACACAGGTTCAGGAGATTGCAGAGTGCAGTTCCAATCTAGTGCTTGAATTTGCTGAGAGTCTATCTGTCGAATGCGGGAAATATTTTTACAGCCGGTGAGTCGTGCGACAGTCAACGTGTTGGGATGTTCAAAAATGGTTTGTTTATTTCCATCTGCAACAATCTTGCCAGCCGAGAGAACAATCAATTTTTGACAAATTCGGTAAGCTTCCTCTAAGTTGTGACTCACAAATAAAGTTAATCCTTGGTAGCTAGATAAGGTTTTAATAAGTTGCTTTTCTAGTTCGCTGCGTAAATGAGTATCAAGGGCAGAAAATGGCTCATCTAATAGTAAAATCTCTGGATTAGTCGCTAATGCTCTAGCTAGCGCTACTCGCTGTTGTTGTCCACCTGATAACTGATGAGGATAGCGATGCTCAAACCCTGTTAGTTTGACTTGTTCTAATTGAGTGGCAACGCGTCTGGCTTGCACACTCTTAGGTAAGCCTTTTAGACCGTAGGCGATGTTTTGGGCAATAGTAAGATGAGGAAATAGAGCATAGTTTTGGAAAAGGAAACCGACGTTGCGATCGCGACTTGGCAAATTAATTCCTTTACGAGAGTCATACAAAACTCGGTCGTTAAGTACAATGACTCCCCTATCAGGCGTTTCGATTCCGGCAATACAACGCAGAGTCATACTTTTGCCTGAACCTGAACTCCCCAAAATTCCTAACGTTTCTTGCTCAACTTTAAAAGCGACTTCTAGAGAATAACTAGAAAGTTGCTTTTGGATATCGACGATGAGTTGCATTGAATGCTTGCTGTTTCTTGTACTGTTTTCTTTGACTCTGGGGTTGTTGTGATTCTAGATATCGCACCCACCACAGCACAGCAAAGGCGATCGCACTCATGATGAGTACCATGATGTTTGCTAATTCATACCGTTGCATTTGTACTGCGTCGTAGATCGCTAAGGGTAAAGTTTGCGTTCTTCCAGGGATGCTACCTGCAACCATCAAGGTGGCTCCGAATTCTCCAAGTCCTCTTGCCACACTCAACCCAAAACCAGCTAAAATGCCTCGGTAAGCTACAGGAATTGCCACCCGCCAAAGGACTTCTAGTTCTGTGGAACCAAGCGTACGCGCTGCGGCTTCTAATTCAGGATCGACGTTGGCGATCGCGGCTCTAGTTGATTCAACCATCAGAGGAAATGCCACAACCGCAGAGGCGATCGCTCCAGCTTGCCAGGTAAATAATAAATCAATACCAAACCATTCTCTGATTGGGCTACCTCTTCCCAACGCCAACAATAAGAAATAACCTACGACACTCGGTGGCAACACTAACGGCAAATTCAGCAGTGTGGAAACAAAAATCTGCCCTGGAAATTGTTTTCTAGCAAGCCAAATTCCTAAGCTTAAACCAAATACCAGAATTAAAACACTGGCAACAATTGTCACTTGCAAAGACAACATAAACGGCTGCCAGATCATGACACTGGTTCCTCCCCTGGTAAAATGAAGCCATATTCGCGCATTAAAGGTCTTCCCTGTTCGCCATTAATAAAAGCAGCGAATTGCTTGGCTAGCTCTGGATGACGGGCACTTTTGGGAACTGCCAGCATTTGTTCGAGAGGTTGATGTAAATCATCAGGAATTAAAGTCCACTTGCCTGGTTTATTCACGCTGATAGAAAGCGCGGCGATCGCAACATCTACATTTCCTGTTTCTGCGTATTGCTGTGTTTGCCGGATGTTTTCGCCAAAGACAAGTTTCGGTTGCAGTTCT
Source organism: Chroococcidiopsis sp. TS-821 (assembly GCF_002939305.1). Taxonomy (NCBI): domain Bacteria; kingdom Bacillati; phylum Cyanobacteriota; class Cyanophyceae; order Chroococcidiopsidales; family Chroococcidiopsidaceae; genus Chroococcidiopsis; species Chroococcidiopsis sp. TS-821. The sequence goes on from NZ_MVDI01000001.1 coordinate 1,563,389, forward strand.
TCCCAAATGCCTGCTGATTGCAAAGCTTCCCGCGCGGCGACACCATAAGGTGCGCGATCGGGATTGGCGATCGCAACTCGCTGAATCTGTGGTTGAGTCAAGTCTTTAATATCTTGAACATTGAAGGGGCTATCTTCTCGCTGCCAGAGTGTAATCCGCCCTACTCCATACAATGCCTTTGTTTCTGAAATTATTAACCCTTTTTGGTCTAAATCTTCAATAAATTGCTTATTAGCTGCTGCAAACAAATCTACAGGTGCTCCTCGCTCAATCTGCTGGGCAAGTTGTCCTGTCGATCCCATGTTAAACGTTACTTGATTTCCGGTTTCTTGTTCCCAAAGCTTACCAATCTCTGTAAATACGTAGTTTAAGTCTGCGGCTGCGGAGACAGTCAAGGTGATTGGCTCATCAGCTACTGGTGATGTATTGACAGTCGAAACTTGGCACGCTGCTAAGCAACTGATCAGAGCAAGAACTAAAAACCGCAAGTACTTTTTCATGGTTTGCTCGCAATTTCTCTATCACTGGAAACCCTAGGCAAGTATTATCTATACAATGCCAATATACTTGCACGTTTTTTGTAGCCTACTTAGCGATCGCCACAGTTGTTCGCAAGACTGGTGAATTGTTAAGGGTGAAGGGCTTAACAATTTTGGGAGCAGAGGGGCAGAGGACGCAGGGGAGCAGGGGAGTAGGGGAGCAGGGGAGAAATGGTTTGTAGCTCTATATTTAGTGAATTAGTATTACTAACATGGAGACTCTAGATGAGAAATTTTTGGGCACTTGTTTGGGGTGCAGTAGTAGGAGTACTTGGTGGATTAATTGGGTTAGGAGGTGCAGAGTTTCGCCTACCCATCCTAGTGAGTGTTTTTCACTACCGTACTCTGCAAGCGATCGTCATTAATCTCATCGTGAGCCTGGTGACAGTAACATTTTCATTCATTTTTCGTAGTGGTGTTGTTGGTCTTGAAAACGTAACTGCCAACTGGGCAATAATCATTAATATTCTGGCAGGTTCTTTAATTGGCTCATATGTTGGAGTTCATTATGCAACTAAAGTCAATGAAAAAGTTTTGAATCGAGTTGTTGTCGTTTTTTTAATGTTTCTAAGTATCGTATTAATTGGACACGATCTCATTTTTAGTATTGGAGTTTTACAAATACCATATTTGTTAAGAATCATCGCAGGATTCTTAGCAGGAATTATTATTGGTATCTTCAGCAGTATGCTGGGTGTAGCAGGGGGAGAGTTGATTATCCCTACTATTATTTTAGTGTTTGCTGTTGATATCAAATTAGCAGGAAGTTTAAGTTTAGCAATCAGCCTTCCTACAATTTTGATGGGTTTATTTAAATATAGAAGTTTACAACAATTAACAGGAATAAAATCAGAGCAAAAATTTATTAGTTTTATGGCAGTTGGTTCAATATTAGGTGCATTTATTGGCAGTATTTTATTGAGGTACGTATCAGCTTCGCTGCTGTACCTCATTCTAGGCACGATTTTATTAATATCAGCATTAAAATTAGCAAGGCATAAGCCAAGAACTTTGTAGTAAAATTTTTAGCCGCGAGTATTGCCTAAACTAATTCATTTAACAATTTTGTGCTATTTTACCTGAGTTGTCATTGACAGGACTGGCTCTTTTTTTACTGGTGCAACGCCAGCTAAGTCTAAAATTTGGGGAATCAAATCTTCACGCTTGACTGCCATCATATGGACACCTTGACATAATTCGCGAGCAATTTGTACTTGTTCTGCGGCTATTTTGACTCCTTCTTGCAGAGGATCTTTTGCTTGTTCTAAGCGGTCGATAATATGTTGAGGAATGTTGACACCAGGAACGCAGCGATTAATAAATTGGGCATTCTTGGCAGATTTTAATAAAAAGATTCCCGCCATGATTGGTTTACCACAACCTTTGGCGATTTGATCCATAAATTTTTCTAGACGGTCAAAATCTGTAATTAGCTGACTTTGGAAAAACTGCGCCCCAGCTTCAAGTTTACGCTCAAACCGACTTTGCAACCCAGACCAGCTGGCAAGTTGTGGATCGACCGCTGCACCTGGAAATAAATCAGTTGCACCATCGGTGAGAGGTTGGTCGCAACAATCCGTCCCAGAATTCATTTTATGAATTAATTTGAGCAGTCGGATCGATTCAAGGTCAAAGACACTTTTGGCATCAACATGATCGCCTGCTTTTACAGGGTCGCCTGTGAGCGCTAGAATATTGCGGATACCGAGCGCATAAGCACCCATCAGATCGGCTTGCAGTCCAATGCGGTTGCGATCGCGACAAGCAATTTGACAAATTGGCTCAATACCGTGTTGTAACAGGATTACCGAAGCAGCGAGCGAAGACATCCGCAAAACTGCCCTGCTACCATCAGTAATATTCACCGCATGAACGCGACTTTTGAGTTGTTGTGCCATTTGCACCATATGCGCGGGATTGCTACCTTTAGGAGGTGCAACTTCAGCTGTAACTAGAAAGTCACCCTGAATAATGGCTGTGCGTAATGAGTTTAAAGAAGTTCCGTTTAAATTATTTAGCATTAGAGCGTGTAAATTAAATTTTATATTTTTCTAGCAATTACACTGGCATAGAATAGCCCAAAGAAGATTTCACTTTGTTCAGTGTTGAAATCGCGATCGCTTCTGCTTTTTCTCGTCCTGAACGTAAAACTGACTCTAGATAGCCTTTATCGTTCATGATTTCATGATATTTGTCTTGAATGGGTTTAAGGTGGGCGATCGCTGTTTCTGCGAGTAGTGGCTTAAATTGTCCCCAGCCCATATCTTGACACTCCGCAGCAACTTCGGCTTTAGACTTACCCGAAAGCAGCATATATAGTGTCAACAAATTATGACATTCTGGACGCTCTGGGTCATCAAATGTTAATCCTCGGATTGGATCAGTTTTACAGCGTTTGATTTTTTGTTGAATTTGTTCTGGAGTATCGAGTAAATTAATTCGACTCGCATCAGAAGGATCGGATTTCGACATTTTGCGCGTACCATCTGTAAGACTCATAACTCGCGCTCCTTCTTTGCGAATCAGCGGCTCTGGGAGTTTAAGTACTGGATTTTCTCTAGCAAACTGGTAGTTAAATCGTGCTGCAATGTCACGAGTTAGTTCTAAGTGTTGTTTTTGATCTTCACCCACAGGAACTTTATCTGCTTGATACAGCAAAATATCTGCTGCCATTAATACAGGATAATCGAGTAAGCCCGTATTGACGTTTTCGCCTTGCTTGATTGCCTTTTCCTTAAACTGGATCATATCTTGCAGCCAGTTCAAGGGCGTAATGCAATTAAGTAACCATGTCAACTCACTATGGGCGCAAATGTGGGATTGGACAAAGATATTTGAGTATTCTAAGTCAATGCCACAGGCAAGATACAGTGCAGCGATCGTATACGTATCTGCTGCTAAGGTTGCTGGGTTATGCGGTACTGTAATAGCGTGTAGATCCACTACACAAAAGAAATTTTCGTATTCGCTTTGCCCTTCTACCCAATTGCGAATTGCACCTAGATAATTACCTAAGTGTAAATTACCAGTTGGTTGAACTCCAGATAATACCCGCTGTTTAGCCATTGATTTTAGTTGATTGTTAAAGCAGTAACTGCCCACAAACTATAGTAAGTCTCTTTATATTTACTAGTTTTCAATTATGACTCAATCTTCCTCAAATCCGACGACTCTACTGCGCCAATGCATCAAGTTAGCACAAGAAGTTTCTACCCATCGCCAAGCAAATGAAGAGTTTGCCCAGCTGCGTGACGGTATAGCGGCGACGAACCCACAAGCAGCAGAATTGATGGATATACTCTGGCAAGAAGTCATTGCTGCACGACGTTCGGCTGATTTTTGGCACGAGATGAGCAATGTGGAAAAAGACTTAAGTAATCGGATGATGGAAAATTTGGCACAATTACGCCAAAATTACTTACGTCTGATGCAGGAGATGTAGAGAAGAGGGCAGAGGAAGCAGAGGTGCAGGGGAAGCAGAGGTGCAGAGGAAGAATAATGTTTTCTCTTTATATTCAAAATTAACCACTAGCCCTTCTCTACACTTCATGAATAAATTTTTATAAATATTGATATTGGTGAATTTTTAGGAATTTTTGACGCCTACAGCAGTAATTTTGAGGTTATTACTCCCTCAAAAGGGAATGCATCACTTCACTCATTCCTTGTAAATTTGGAGTGCGTGCTCATGAAAGCATTACTGCTATGGCCTGTTATGCCTAATTCTTTCTGGTCGTACCAGGAGACACTGAATTTAGCAGGTTTACGTTCAACTAATCCTCCGCTTGGTCTCATTACGATCGCCGCAATGTTGCCAACCGAGTGGGAAATTCGTTTTGTAGACCGCAATGTTCGTTTTGAAACTGAGGATGATTGGGCTTGGTGCGACTTGGTCGTCATATCAGCAATGATTATCCAAAAACAAGACTTTCGCGAACTTATCCAAAAAGGTGTAGCACTCGGTAAAAAAGTTGCTGTAGGTGGACCATACCCGACATCCGTACCAGAGTTTGCTTTAGAGGCAGGAGCGCATTATCTGATTTTAGATGAAGGTGAATGCACGATTCCCATGTTTCTAAAAGCTTTGGCACGCGGCGAAACACGCGGGATATTTCGTTCGCCAGAAAAACCGGATGTGACGCAAACACCAATTGCGCGGTATGACTTACTGGATTTGAATGCCTACTTAGCAATTACAGTTCAGTTTTCTCGTGGTTGTCCTTTTCAGTGCGAATTTTGCGACATTATTAACTTGTATGGACGCAAGCCCCGTACAAAAACTCCAGAACAAATGTTGCAAGAATTTCAAGTTCTTTACGACTTGGGTTGGCGGCGATATGTTTTTGTTGTCGATGATAATTTTATTGGCAACAAACGGAATGCCAAAGTATTTTTAAGGGCATTGATTCCGTGGATGGAAGCACATCATTATCCCTTTATTTTGTTAACCGAAGCCTCACTAAATTTAGCTGAAGATGATGAATTAATTGAACTCATGGTGAAAGCTGGTTTTACGATTGTCTTTATGGGAATAGAAACCCCAGATACAGATAGTTTAGTCGGCATTCACAAATTACAAAATACTCGCCAGGACTTAATTGAATCTTGTCATAAAATTACTCGTGCCGGATTGCAAATTATGTCTGGCTTTATTATGGGGTTTGATAATGAACGTCCTGGTGCAGGCAAGCGAATTCAAGCATTTATTGAAGAGACAGGAATTCCGCAGTGTCAATTTAGTTTATTGCAAGCATTGCAAAACACAGCAATGTGGAATCGCCTGCAAAAAGAAGGACGATTAGTGGATGGGTTAGGGACAATTCATCAAGGCGCAATTATGAATTTTGTGCCAACTCGTCCGGTGGAAGAACTGACGGAGGAGTATATTGATGCATTCTGGCATATTTATGAACCAATGCCATACATGAAACGTACATTTCGTCACTTTCAAATGATGAATGGCTGGCGAGGGAAGACAAAACGCCCAATAACGATGACTGAATTGCGGTTATTTGCTGCGATTTGTTGGCGACAGGGTTTATTACGTTCAACGCGATTTCGTTTTTGGTGGCAATTAGGCGCGATCGCACTGACAAAACCGCGACTGGTATACGACTACCTCATTGCCTTAGGCGCTGGCGAACACTTCTTCCACTACCGCTATCAAGTTCGAGAACAATTGCAAGCGCAACTTGCGACGATCAAACAAGCGAAGCAACGCGAACTTGTATCTGCTACTTGATTGCTGATACTACTCACTTAACCGTTGACGAAGCCATAAAGCAAAAAAGGGAAGCGCCAGGCGATAATTTTGTTCAGAACCGTAGATTAAGCCTTTTTGTTGTAATCCTATCAAAGCACCTTGTAAACTTCCGCCACGCGAAAGCCCGTGTTTTTGAATGTATTCTCGACTTTGCGGTTTACTTGTGGGGTCTAACGCAAGACATTCTAAAAGTTGCACTTGAGTTGCAGGTAAAAGCATGAGTAATGACTCAAAGGTGATTGATAAGTCTTGTAATAACTCTTGAATTGCTTGATGTACTTGTTCATCGCGAATGAGTTTGTCAGTAGGATGCATGACGACAAGGCGACGAATCAGTGTCAATGCATCGCCAATATGTCCCTGAACCGCATCAATGAAAGTGTCGATTGCAGGCGATCGCGAATCGAATGTTAGCCCGTGGGTATGTAAAATTTCTCTCGCCCACACTGCCAATACATCATCTGCTAAAGGCGTAAGTTCGACAACTTCTAACGGGTCTTCGCTGTGCGTAACTTCTGCAATTGTGGCAACGAGTACGTAGCTGACACGCGTCTGCGACTTAATTTCTCGTCTTAGCGTGTTTTCCCATTCGCTATTGCGATCCCATGCGCGGAGGTGCGGAAAACTCTGTAAAATCAGTACAACGCGTTTATCAACGACTTCGGCTAAAAGTTGCGGTAGCTGAATTAATCTTTCAAAAGCTTGCCATAGCTGCTTTGGCGTTACCGCAGGTGCGAGTTTCAAGTGAGTGCTGTTTTCGCTGACGTGGATTGCGAACAAATCTTTGGCTATTGTATTAACCCACGTTTGCAGCAGCGTCGAGTCAAAGTTTTGACTAATTGTTTCTGCGAGTAATTCGATGAATTGCCTTGCTGCGATCGCGCGGATGCAATCTACCTCTAAAGCGATCGCGCCTACTTCTAAAGCCGCCGTTCTTACCAAAGTTCGCCTTCCACACCCTGGTACTCCCGCAATCAAAAGATTTCCATCGCGGGCGAGAACTTCTACAATCTGTTGAAATTGAGCCGAACGTCCAACGATTTCAATTGAAGTAGACACATTTACATTCACGTGCTTGTCTCAATGTTGGATAGAACAAAGCTAAGTGGTGATTTCACCAACTTGAAGGCAACCTATAGTTACCATGAAGAACTATTAGTGTCAATTTTTGCTAAACACTATTTTTTGGTGCTTGATTAGATAGCACTAAATAAATGATTAAGAAATATGACATAGACGCTAGCGCCAAGGCTGCGACAGCAGCAGTCTTTAGTATTCTCGAAACAGAACGCTGCACAAGGATTGGGGAACATGAAGCCAAGCAACGTTTAGCAACGAAGCTATACTTTCAAAAAGTCGAATTCAGCGTATTTTAGCAATTTCACTGTTTAATTGGATTGTCATCCTTGGAGTTTCTGAGTATATTCGGGCAACGACAGGAGACATGAATTTAGCGCGCACTATGGCAATTAGTGCACTCATATGCTGGCAGGATTTTTACCTTTTGAGTTTGAGTCAGTTGACACCAGATTTGATGGCAAAAATCAAGGGTACAGCGGCAGAAGTTGATATTCCTGCGATCGCATTTGGCATTATTGGCGCGATTATTTTGCAAATGGTTTTCTGCTATGTATCAATCATCAATACCATCTTCGCAACCGCGCCTCTTGATTTTCATCATTGGTTATTCTGTCTTGCTGTTGGTTTACCAATGATTCTTTAGTCGATTTTTGTCAATCGTTTCGACCCACCAAACTAAGTTACAGACTGGGGATTACCCATCTAATAACTAAACATTAAATCGAAATAGCATTACATCACCTTCTTGGACGACGTAATCTTTTCCTTCACTTCTCACCAAACCTTTCTCTTTAGCTGCATTCATCGATCCAGTCGCGACTAGGTCTTCGTAAGCAACTGTCTCTGCTCGAATAAATCCGCGTTCAAAATCCGAGTGAATCACGCCAGCGGCTTGCGGTGCAGACATTCCTGCATGAATTGTCCACGCACGAGTTTCTTTAGGTCCTGACGTAAAATAGGTACGCAATCCTAAAAGTTTGTATGTAGCACGGATTAACGATTTTAGCCCGCCCTCTGCAACACCTAAAGATGCAAGAAACTCAGCTTTATCTTCTTCGGGTAATTCTACTAACTCGGCTTCAACTTGCGCAGAAACAATTACAACTTGAGCATTTTCTTGCGAAGCAATTTGCCGCACTTGTTCGACATATTCGTTACCCGTTGCTAAGTCTTCTTCAGAGACATTTGCTGCATAAATAATTGGTTTACCACTCAATAATCCTAATCCTTTAATTGTTGCTGCTTCTTCTTCGGTTAAACTGACTTGTCTTACTGATTTGCCTTCGTTTAATGCAGCACTTAATTTTTCTAGAACGCTGACTTCAAACTGGGCGTCTTTACTCGTACGAGCTTGCTTTTTCGTACGTTCGATACGTCGTTCAATTTGAGCTAAATCAGCCAATGCCAATTCTAAATTAATAATTTCAATATCTCGTTTAGGATCGACCGAACCCGCGACATGAATAATATCGTCGTTTTCAAAACAACGCACGACATGAACGATCGCATCAACTTCGCGAATATGTGAAAGAAACTGATTGCCCAAACCTTCGCCTTGGCTTGCACCTTTGACTAAACCTGCAATATCAACAAATTCAACTCGCGCCGGTACAATTTGCGCCGAAGCTGAGATTTTTCCTAGAACTTGTAATCGTTCGTCTGGAACTGCAACAACACCTACATTCGGTTCAATCGTACAAAACGGGAAATTAGCAGCTTCCGCTTTGGCATTGGCAACCAAAGCATTAAACAAAGTTGATTTTCCAACGTTGGGTAGCCCTACGATTCCGGCTCTGAGCATATATTCTTGCAGGTGAACGGTCAGCTTAACTAGTTTAACGAAGTTTGGTTAGGTTGAGTTTAGGCATTTTGAACTATAGTCATCCTATCAAAACTATGATACTAGCATCCAAGTTAAGCGTACTTTCTGCAAAGCTCAAGCCTTGATTCAGTTAGTACCAAATCTAAAAGGGTACCTATACTGGTTCAGGAATTGGTTGGGGAATTGGTGCTGGTACTGGCTGAGGAATTGGTGCTGGTACTGGCTGCGGCGCAGGTTCTGGGGTCGGTTGTGGTGCAGGTGTAGGTGGTGTGGGGTCTGGTAAAGGATTGGGAACTGGTGCGGGAATTTCTGGTTGCGGTAAAGGGTTAGGATTGGGATTAATCATTGCCATTCCATCGACGTGACTCTACCACCCTAGACAACAACTGTTATTCAATACATCTATCTAGATATTTAGACTCAGTGCGATCGCCCAATATTGTTTTACTTCAGAGTCACTACAACTAGGTTAGTAGAGGAGAGTTGTGCTTTGTGGTAACTATACTGATTGCGATCGGCTATTTGCGTCGAGTAATTTAGTTGAATTCTTCCACTAGAAGGATTTTTATTTTAAAGTTAATTACTTATTTTATGCATTTTTCTGAGCAATACCAAATAAACTTACCAATATTAGATGCTTTACGTGAATGTGCTAACGACAACCATGCAGCTTTCTACACGCCAGGACACAAACGAGGGCAAGGAATTTCCTCTTCCTTAGCGCGTAATTTCAATTCAAATATTTTTAAGTTTGACCTACCAGAACTTCCTGAATTAGATAATTTGTTTGCTCCTCAAGGTGTGATTCAAGAAGCCCAAGAATTAGCAGCAGATGCTTTCGGTGCGGAACAAACTTGGTTTTTAGTTAACGGTTCTACGTGTGGAGTTGAAGCCGCAATTTTAGCAACTTGCAATGCTGGAGATAAAATTATTCTGCCGCGTAATGTACATTCGTCCGCCATCGCTGGCTTAATTCTTTCTGGTGCGATTCCTGTTTTCATTAATCCTGAGTATGACTCAGAACTAGATATTGCACATAGTATTACTTTAGAAAGTGTAGCAACCGCACTCCAACAGCATCCTGACGCGAAAGCCGTGATGATCCTTTACCCAACGTACTACGGTGCGTGTGGTGATATAGGTGCGATCGCTTCTCTCGCGCACAAACACAACATCCCCTTACTCGTAGACGAAGCGCACGGCGCACACTTTGCTTTTCATCCTGACTTACCTATCTCTGCGTTGGCAGCTGGTGCCGATTTAACTGTGCAATCAACGCATAAGGTTCTCGGAGCAATGACTCAAGCATCGATGCTCCACGTCCAAGGTAATAGGATAGACCGCGATCGCCTCTCTAAAGCTTTACAACTTGTGCAATCTACAAGTCCTAGTTATTTACTCTTAGCTTCCCTCGATGCCGCACGCCAACAAATGGCACTGCATGGAAAATCTTTAATGTCACGCACTTTACAACTTGCCGCAGAAGCACGCACCCACCTTCATCAAATTCCTGGATTATCAGTTTTGGAATGCCAATCTACTCCAGGTTTTTGCCGTTTAGACCCGACGCGACTCACGGTTACAGTTTCAGGGTTGGGTTTAACAGGCTTTGAGGCGGATGAAATCTTACACGAACAACTCAGTGTGACAGCAGAATTACCCTCATTGCAACACCTAACTTTTATTATTTCCTTTGGCAACGCGCAAGAAGATATTGAAAAGTTAGTATCAGCTTTCAATTTGGTATCTCAAAGATATCAAAAAGAACACTTGACTTATAAAAAGCCTATGTGGGAAGATTTTGTTTATAAGATGGGATATACCGTGCAAATTTCACCGCGACAAGCATATTTTGCAGAAACCGAAAGTGTACCGATATCCCAAGCAAGCGATCGCATTTGTGCAGAATTAGTTTGTCCTTACCCCCCAGGAATTCCTGTCTTAATGCCAGGAGAAATCATCAACAGGCAAGCACTAGATTACCTCCAGCAAATCCTAGTAACGGGAGGTTTTATTAGTGGTTGTGCCGATCCAAGCCTAAGCACTTTAAAAGTAGTGAGACAGAAGAGCTAGAAGTGTGAGATCTGAGGATTTACGTTGAACTCTTTTAAGAGTAAACTCAATCATCCTCACCAATCGATCGCCTGGGCAATTGAGAAAGCAATTTACGACCTAGACGCGATCGCAAAGTTAGGTAGTGAGTAGAAGATGCACAGAGACATTAGTGCAGCGATATAGGGGAGCTTTAGGAGAATATTCTACTATTGCAATACCATGCTGTTAGGGCAACTGCCAGCGCATCTGCAGCATCATCAGGACGCGGAATATAATCTAAATCTAGTTGTTGTGCGACAGCTTGTTGAACTTCATACTTTTTGGCGTTACCCCAACCTGTAAGTGCTTGTTTGACTTGGGCTGGCGTAAACTCGACAAATGGAATATCGTGCTGTGCCAACACCAGCATAATTACGCCACGCGCCTGAGCTACAGAAATCGTATTGCCCATCTTATAGAAAAAGAGCTTTTCAATTGCAACTAGGTTAGGTTGCGACTGTTCGAGCAAGACATTTAAGTCTTCGTAAATCGTGCACAGTCTTTTCCCCATCTCGATATCGGCTGAAGTTTGAATCACACCAAAATCAAGTAATGTTAATTCTGGTTTGGTAATAACTTCTGCGTTAGCAGCTTGGGAAGCGATCGCCCCAGCAGAATTGAAATCCCGCTGCGTTGCCCTAATTGTACCGAATCCCAAAATCGCTAGACCAGGATCGATTCCCAAAATTCGCTTTTCCATATTGATTTCTCAATCGCCAAGTTGTCACTAACACCTCGTACCCAACTTGTGTAAAAGTAGATGCAACTTTGATCGTAAAGTTCTAGTCAAATACGTTGAATTTCAGCGATATTACATGAAAATACATAAAATTATGCAATCTCCAATCGGAATTAAGGCTATAAATTCACTTAGTCAAGCTACTAGACACAGTTAGATCACCTACTAAAGTAACAAGGGTTTGGTATACATTTTGGTATCTCCCTGCTAAAAAGTTGCATATGCGATTTGCTCCTTTTAAAAAATCCTTACGAAGTATCAAGCAGGAATCGCTCCATCGCGCTCCCCATCGAGTTGGACAGTGGTTCAAATGGTTAGCTCCTGGGATATTTGTCAAACGCTGGTTACTGTTAAGCGCTGGCGGAGTGGTGTTAGTTGGCTTAGGTTTGGCAATCTGGGTCAAATTAACGCCAATTTTTCATGCATTGCAATTAATCCAGGACATTGTCGGCACGATCGCGAATTTTGTTCCTAATTATATTAGCGGTCCTTTGGTATTGCTTCTGGGCGCATTGTTGATCTTCTGGGGACAAACCCGCACCGTCGGCTCAATTACTGAGGTATTACGACCAGAAGGTGGCGATGAAGAACTGATCGATGTACTCTTAACACACCGCCGCTTGCATCGCGGACCTAAAATTGTCGCCATTGGCGGTGGGACAGGTTTATCAACGTTGCTGCGCGGACTCAAGGCGTATAGCGCGAACATCACTGCCATTGTCACTGTAGCAGACGATGGCGGGTCTTCAGGACGGCTGCGGCGCGAAATAGGGGTTCTTCCCCCAGGCGATATTCGCAACTGTTTAGCCGCCCTCGCCTCCGAGGAAAAATTATTGACTGAGCTTTTTCAGTACCGCTTCCGAGCTGGTGATGGTTTAGTTGGGCATAGTTTTGGGAATTTATTCCTCACCGCAATGAGTGAAATTACTGGTGATTTAGAACGGGCGATCGCCGCAAGTTCGCAAGTTCTCGCAATTCGCGGACAAGTTTTTCCCGCAACGCTCAGTGATGTGCGCTTGTGGGCAGAATTAGCTGATGGTCGTCGTATTGAAGGTGAATCTAATATTACCAAAGCAGGCGGCTGTATCCTCAAAATCGGCTGTACTCCCGCCGAACCTCCCGCACTACCCAAAGCACTACAAGCGATTCATGAAGCTGACTACATTATCATTGGTCCTGGAAGTCTCTATACAAGCGTTATTCCGAATTTACTAGTACCAGAAATTGCCAACGCGATCGCCGCCCGCTGTAAAGGAGGTAAAACCCCGCCAATTCCTTGTATCTACGTTTGTAACGTCATGACACAACCAGGTGAAACCCAAGGTTATACTGTCTCGGATCATATTCGCGCGATCGACGCTGCGTGCGGACAAAAATTATTTAGTGCTGTCCTGGTTCATCGACGAACTCCCTCAGAAAAAAGCCTGAGGCGCTATGCACAAGAAAATTCGCATCCTGTATTTCTAGATCGCGAAGTTGTTGCTCGCTTAGGACGACGGATTATTTTAGCCAACGTGATCGATGAAGATGAAGAAACTGGACTAGTGCGGCATAATCCTCGGGCATTAGCACAAGTGCTCTTACGCTGGTATGGTCGCGCTCGCACATAAGTAAGATTATTTTCTAGGATGTCTTGGACAAACTAATACAGTCGCGCTTCTTGCCAAAGTAAGTGTAATTTTATTCTTTTAAAAATTTCTACAATTACTTTGCATGTATCTATGCAGTTCAAATTGCTGGTAATCTCAGTATAATATGACATGCGCTGAATAAAAAATCCATTTTATATTTCTCAAATTGTAATAGCGATTTTTGATTTGTTTGATGAAAAATTATTATTTTTGTTCTAGCTTCCTAGTCATAGAAAATTTTATAACGAAAACTTCGTACGCACAATGGCTCGGCTACTACGCTCCTTCATAGTTAGTAAGAAATTAGAGGATAGCTGCAGCTTAATATTTCTAAGTTATTCATCGCAATTTACTTTTAAGAATGCCATTCAACTTTTGCAAACGTTGAGAATTATAGTTCATTTAAAGTGAGCGATTGTTAAAAATTATAACTTAAAAATTACTTTTCTATTTAACAGATTTAAGTACACTTACTAAAGACGAATTAATTATTTTTAAAAGGTTTGCCCTCTCAATTTCATAAAAATCATATTAAATCAGTTACACTATATTCAGTAATATTTAAAATGAGTTTTTTACAGTTAACTCAAAGAATAATAGCTTTATTTTAGGAAGTTAACTTGCAGAGGCAGATCAATAAATTATGATTTCAAACTGTTAGCTCAAGACTCAGATTTAGATTATGAATAAAAGACAAATTCGTACTTTGCTTGTAGATCCACAAGCAACGCTGCGCTTAGGTAAATTTTTAGGGCAAACTTTGAATGCAGGTAGTGTGTTGTTATTACAAGGGGATTTAGGAAGTGGTAAAACTACATTAGTTCAAGGAATTGGTAGCGGGCTAGGAATTAAGGAGCAAATTGTTAGCCCTACATTTACTTTAATCAATGAGTATAGAGAAGGGCGCTTGCCACTTTATCACTTAGATCTATATCGTTTAGAACCAGAGTCAGTTGCTGCATTATACCCAGAAGCTTACTGGGAAGGTATCGATGTAGAGTTAGGTATTACAGCAATTGAATGGGCAGAACGCTTGCCATATCTACCATCGAGTTATATTAATATCCGCTTTAGCCACCATAACACTCATGGTCGTCAAGTAGACGTATCTGCGGTAGGCATTCAACTCGATTTTTTAGAAAATTTCACAACCTGAAGCAATGTTTTCCTTGCGTTTGCGATCGATAATTCTGTACTAAATATTAGTTATTTCTGTCTTTTGATAGATACAAATAATTTACTTTCAATGTAAAGAAAGCTGCTCAATCTATCTATAATAAAGTTTTTGTAAAGTTATATTTAGGTTGTTGCTCTTACCTTTGAAAGTAGTTTAAAAGGAATATATAGGTAGAATTTATATTTCTATCTCTTATACATACTTTTACAAGTTAACCAAGGGATTTTGACTGATATATTATTAGTCTGAAATACCTAGGCTTTATGACCTTGTATATCGCTCATTAAACAGTGATTAGCGATGAAGTTCACGCATAGCACTTATACTCTTATACCTTCACTCAGGGTACAGATTTCCTTGTTTTATTGAATAAAACTAAGGCAAAATTACTGAACTGAGCGTAACTTTACTGTATTAACTTACCAGCCTATCTAAATTAACATAATGGAAAGGAGATGTTACTACTAATCTATCTAGCTAGTTAGATCTGCATCAGACCCAATTTTAGTCATACTTCTATCAATATATTTTCCATTTCACGCTTTTTAAAGTTATAAAAAAGCGCAAATTCTAACTTACTTCTTTTGAGGTAAATCTATATGGTGTAGCTATACATCTGTCTATTTTACCTCTGATTTTAGATTTTGCTCTCTTTAGCTACTAACAACCTAACAATTCTTCACCCTTGCCAACAGCTTTTAACTTCGCTATCTATAACCTGCTGTTCATTCTATAGCAACGATGCATATGGTCATCTAGTTTGATAGATGATCCCCAAACCGAACTCTTGCTCAGAGAAATCATTCTCTGCACCAAGTACTCTCTCATTTCTATCACCACATAGAGCTGCTGTCAAGTTCAGCAGAAGGGGGTGCATGTGCGACTTCATAAACGGCTAAAAATACTATTATGTTTTGGCATAGCGACACTCGTTTTTAGTTTTACGACTAAAGTTAGTTTAAGTTTTACTAGTCAAGCTTCCACAATTAAGTTCCAAGAAGCCACCGCAAATGCTGGAATAGTGTCATCCCAAGACGAAACTCATGGTGTTGCTTGGTTAGATTACAACAGCGACGGTAAGCCCGATCTATGGATTACACCGCACGGCTACAGAAGCTCAGATCGTCCCAAAGGAGCAAAATTTCCTCGTCTTTATCTCAACATGGGTGGCGGTAAATTTAAAGATATTATTTCGCAAGTTTGGCCCAAAAGCGGTGTAACAGGCGATTCTCACGGTTCAGCCTGGGGTGATTTTGATAATGACGGCGATCCTGACTTATTTGTCGTCACAGGAGCGCAAGCTGGCTACGGTCAAGAAAACAATTTTTTCCTTGTCAATCATCAAGGAAAGCTACAGGAGCAAGCAACTAAGTGGGGTTTAAATTTCCCATTAGGAAGAGGTCGAGCCCCGCTATGGCTAGACTGGAACAAAGATGGACTTTTGGATGTTCTTCAGTTAAATGACATCCGACCTGACGGAAAAGCTCCTAGTACCTTGTTTAGAAGAATGACAAATGCTTTTCAAAATGCCAATGCACAAGTTGGCTTGCAAACAAACCAAGCCTCTGACTTTGCCCAACTTGCAGATGTGTCTGGCGATGGTAAGCAGGATATCGTCATTCAAAGTCCATCTAGATACCCGCAGAAGATCTACGATTCAACAACAATTCCTTTTCGAGATATAACTGGGAGATTACCTGCTCATCAGTTTGTTTCCGACGCTGTCATTGCTGACTTTAATAATGACACCTATCTAGATGTGTTTCTGCCCAGAAATCGTCTCATTCGCGTTCCTAGCGTACATCAAATAAATGCAAAGTTAGCCTTAGCAAAGTTACTAGCCTTCCAACGGGAGGTGGGAGTCAGTTTTAAGACAAGTGGGAATGTCAGCTTTGATTTCCGTACCACACCTGTTACAGAGATTGTCACAGAGATAGGTAGACCAGAAATCTTTATTGGTTCCCAAGGCAGACAACCAGGGAAGTTGGGATTTTCGTTATCGCCGCAAGATCCAACAGTGAGGGGAATTAAACCACACAAGGCTGGAGTTGATACTGGGTTATACATTGGTTATGAGCCAGCTACCCAAACTTGGACAGTACGACTTTCTTCTCCCAAATATAAATTAGTTCATTTAGTGATTGAAACACCTCAACCAATGTCTCACTTAACTCGCATTGGTTTTGGACCACTCGATCTCTCTCAATTTGACTTACCAGATGTTTTGCTTTTCTATGACCCTAAAACTAAACAGTATGTTAATCGCACGCAAGGCTCTGGAATTGGTAACCCACTCTTAGCACACTCGGTAGTTGCTGGAGATTTTGATAATGACATGGATGTCGATCTATATGTATTGCGGGGTTATGAATCTTACAGCTTACCAAGTGTTCTATATGAAAATTTAGGTAATGGAACCTTTAGAGTTGTTCCTAATGCCGGTGGTGCTGCAGGACGTCATCCAGGCTTTCATGTTGTGACTCAGATGACAAGAACGATGTTTGGTTCGTGTGTTGCAGTCGCAGATTATAACGTTGATGGTTTTTTAGATTTATTCATGGGTAGTACTGTATTAAGAGCTACACAAAAAACTTACACGGGAACTCCACATCAACTTTTCCGTAACCTTGGCAATAAAAACCATTGGCTGGAAATTGACTTGCAAGGAATCGCATCTAACCGAGACGGTATTGGTACTAGGGTGCTACTCACAGCGGGCGGTGTTACTCAAGTGCGAGAACAGGGAGGAGGAATGCACCTGTATGGTCAAAATCATCAACGTCTTCATTTTGGGTTGAAAAACAATACGCTCATTGACCGAATTGAAGTTTACTGGCCATCAGGAGTTGTTCAAAAAATGTATAATCTCCCTGTCGATCGCGTGATGAAGATTGTCGAGGGCAACGGCATGTTGCGACGCGGTGGATAATTTTAATCGAGAGTAAAACTTCAATAGTTAACTAGAGGTGAGCATCAAAACGTAATGCCTCACCTCTAACGTTTGTATCAAGTTTGCCTTTGTTGTAGACAATTTGACCGCCAACAATTGTCGTCACAGGCCAACCGGTGAGATTCCAACCTTCGAAAGGACTCCAACCGCACTTAGTTTGTAACTCTTCGCGCAAAACAGGGCGGTAAGTGTTGAGATCGACTAAGACAAGATCTGCGTCATAACCAACCGCGATCGCACCTTTATTCGGAATTCGATAAGCCTTAGCAACTGCGGTAGACATCCAGTGCGAAACTTGGGCAACTGTACAGCGTCCTTGCATTGCTTGTGTCAGCATCAATGCTAAAGACGTTTCTACTCCAGGCATTCCTGATGGTGTATTCGGGTACTCTTGTGCTTTTTCTTCTAAGGTATGCGGCGCGTGATCGGTAGCGATAAAGTCAATCACGCCATCGAGTAAAGCTTGCCATAGCACTTCATTATCATGCGGCGATCGCAGGGGGGGATTCATTTGCGCTAAAGTGCCAATTTTGGCATAAGCATCCGTATTTAATAGTAAGTGCTGTGGAGTCACTTCCGCCGTTACCCAGGTGGGTTTGTCTCGACGTAACAGTTCGGCTTCTTCTCCAGTTGACATGTGCAGAATATGTAAGCGTCGCTGATATTTTTTAGAAAGTTTTAACGCGAGCTTCGTGGCATTTAAAGCCGCTGTTGTATCCTGAATTTGCGAGTGAATTGCGGGATCTTTAATTCCGGCAAACTCTTGTCTTCTTTGATTAATTCGGGCTTGATCTTCCGCATGAACGGCAATTAAGCGATCGCCTTGCGCAAAAATTTGCTCTAGTGCCGCTTCTTTATCGACGAGTAATTGACCGTGCATCGAACCCATGAAAATTTTAATTCCTGGCGTAGGATTTACTGCGAGTAAATCAGGCGTATTGTCTCCCGTAGCTCCGATGAAAAAACCGTAGTTGACTAAACACTTTTGCTTAGCGCGTTCGAGTTTATCGTCTAAAGCCTGCTGATTCGTCGTCAGCGGACGAGTGTTCGGCATTTCTAGAAACGAAGTGACACCACCTCTGGCACAAGCACAGCTAGCAGTAAACAAATCTTCTTTGTGTTCTAACCCTGGTTCGCGAAAGTGAACTTGAGGATCGATCGCACCAGGCAACAAAGTTAAACCAGATGCGTCTATCTCTATATAGTCTGCGGCATTCGCTGGAAGTGCGATCTCTGGTGCGACTTGCGCAATTTGGCGATCGCGGACAAGCACATCTCCGATTAAAAAGTCACCATTCGGTAACAGAATTTGGGCATGGCGAATCAAAAGATCTGTAGATGGCATGACAGTTAATGTTGAGTGTAACAGGTGACGATACTTTGAAAATAGCAAGACTGATAAACAGTGGCAGCATAAAAGCACGTTACTCTACTGGGAAAGCAAGCGGCAAGTGCAAACTGCATTGCGATCGCGTCTTCATATCCACGTTCTCAAACTGCAATGAAACTTTTTAGGATACCAGTGTTACATTAGTGTTACATTAATGTAAGCTTTTTCTAGCTAGAATTAATAAATCAAAGTATTTTCGCTCGTTAAATTAGTTATTAGCGTCTTTCGGTTGTTTTAAACAAAGCTCTATGTCTCGTGTGCCAGGTCAAGTTTCAAATCAAAAATCGCGACAAGACACTGAAGGTTCTTGGATCGGCGAACTAGGAAGAACAATTATATTAAGTATCGTTCTGGCGTTGGGAATTCGGACTTTTGTTGCCGAAGCGCGTTGGATACCTTCTGAATCCATGCTGCCAACGCTGCAAAAGTATGACAAGTTGATTGTCGATAAGTTGAGTTATCGTTTCACGGACCCGCAGCGAGGCGATATTGTCGTATTTTCTCCTACTGAAGGAATCATCCAGGAAAACCCAAATCTTAAAGATGCCTTTATCAAAAGAATTATTGGCATGCCTGGCGATAAGGTAGAAGTTAGGGGTGGACGCGTTTATATTGACGACCAGCCGTTGCGTGAGAACTACATCGAAGCCCCGCCGCAGTACGTGTATGGACCTGTCATTGTGCCAGAAGACTCATATCTAGTCTTAGGTGATAACCGTAATAATAGCTACGATAGCCATTATTGGGGCTTTGTCCCGCGCGACAAAATCATCGGACGTGCCATAGTTCGCTTTTGGCCTCCGCATCGCATGGGGGAATTGAACTAAAGAAAAGCTTTCTCATATAGAGAGACGTCGATTTTCAGGTCTCGTACCAAGTTTGCACAATGCGTCCTCGTAGCGTTTGTCCTAACCATGGTGTATTGCTTGACAAAGATTTTAAAGTATGCATGTGTACTTGCCATGTTTCGTGCGGGTCGAAAAGAACCATTTCTACCGAACTATGAGGCGAAATCGTACTCGGACTTTGTTTTAAACACTGCGATGGGTAAGTGCTGAGACTGCGCCATAATTCGATAGCTGACCATTCACCTGTTTCTACAAGGTTGTGCCATAGTAAAGGTAAGGCTAACTCTAAGCCGATCGCCCCCGCAGGAGCTTCAGCGAAAGCAACAGTTTTTTCTTCGTAGGTGTAAGGAGTGTGGTCAACAGCGATCGCATCGATAATTCCCAAACGAACTCCTTGACGCAGTGCCTGAACATCGTTGGTATTGCCTAAAGGTGGCTCTAATCGCAGTGAGGGACTGTAACTTTTCAGCGCTTGCGTATCGAGGAGCAAGTGCATCCAAGTCGTGCTCGCCGTCACAGGTAAACCTTGGGCTTTTGCCGCTTGAATTAATTCAACACCGCGCGCTGTCGAAATTCGCATGATATGTACCGGAGTGCCAATCGCGGCGACAACTTCTAAAATTGCAGCTAGTGCAGCTGTTTCTGCGATCGCGGGATTTCCTGGCAAGCCTAAGCAAATAGATTGCGTGCCTTCGCGCATCACTCCATTGCCCGCCAACTGCGCGTCTGACGCCCACAGCGCCACTGGCTTATTGATGGGTTTAATGTATTCTAGCAAGCGCCGCAGTAATGCTAAATTCTCAATTGCGCGGCCATCAGCAAAACCTACGATATTCGGTTCAGCTGCTAACTCTGCCAACTCGGTCATTTGCTGCCCTTTGGCACCAACTGTCAGCGCTGCCCAAAAGTTAAATTTGACAGTGGCTGTTGCCAGTTTTTGCTGTAGCCGCGTTACCACCGACACATTATCAATTGCGGGCATCGTATCCGGCAAAATATGCAATCGAGTAAACCCGCCAGCGGTTGCACAAGCTTGCAGCGATCGCCAAGTTTCGCGTTCTTCAAAACCTGGTTCGCCGGAATGGCTGTACAAATCGACCAATCCAGGACCTAACACAAGTCCGCGACAATTACACACCTGCGTATCAGTTGGATAGTCAGCGATCGTTTCCTGCAATGCCTGAATCACACCATCAATAACTAAAACATCAGCTACCCGATCAGTACTCGATACAGGATCAATCACCCGAACTTGTTGTAGCAGTTCACTCTTCATGAATTTTGATTGGGACAGACTCACCTGACACCAATTACCAATTACCCAGTTACCAGTACCTTACAATGCGCCTGCGGCAGTTTTATCCAGCACACCTCCTCCAAGATGAGTCGTAATATTCATCGCTTGCACCACAGGGAAACCCGCTGCACCTTGCGGATAATCAATAACGCTGACCGCCCCATTTCCTTGGCGGAAGTTCCAAAAATGCGCAGGCGACAAACCCAAAACATGACACAGCAAAACTTTATTCGTGGCATCGTGCGCCACAACTAATCCAGTCGTTTGACTTGCTGCGGAATCAAGAATACTTTGCCACGCTGCGACGCTACGTTTCCACACTTGCTGTAAATTTTCTCCTTGTGGCATTTGCACCTCTGCTGGTACTGTCCGCCATCGCTGTAATTCTCCTGGAAAAGTTTGCTCAATTTCTGACTCTAATTTACCTTCCCAAAGTCCGTGATTAATCTCTTGCAAATCTGCGTGTAATTGTAGTTGAATTTCAGGGTGATGCTGCAAAATAATCTCTGCAGTTTCCTTGGGACGCAACATCGGGCTACTCACGGCAAAATCAAGCTGGACATTTTTTAGAAATTCTGCAGCTTTTTGTGCCTGTTGTCGACCATTATCGTTGAGCGGGACATCAATTTGTCCCTGAAAACGCGTTTGACGATTCCATTCGGTTTCACCATGACGTACGAGCAAAAGGCGCTGTCCTCGATGATTTGGTCGCAGTGACGGCAAAACCTCGCCTAAATGCGCTGTTTGATTTAGCGATTCTAGCTGTACTGCTCCCCACTTGCTATCTTTTTGATGCGAAGGAGTCGCTGGGTCGAAATTTAAGACTGTAACATTACAATTCGATTGCTGAATTGAGTGATAGCGTTGCGGTGAAATTCCCAAAGCGGTACTAATTAAAGCACGATTAATACCGTTATGCCCAACGATGAGAATTGTTTCTCCAACATGACGCGGCAAAGTTTCTTCCCAAAACTGTTTTGCTTGTTCAAACAAACTCAGAATCGGGAAGTGTTCGCGGTTTTCTCCTACTACCATCACTAGTCGATCCGGATGTTCGTGCCAAAGGCGGTAAGCCTCAGGAAATTTCTCGCGAACCTCTGCTGACAGCATTCCTTCCCACAAAGGCAAGTCAACTTCCATTAAGTTACTCGCAGCTTGCGGTTTTAGCGGTGTTGTTAAGCAACTACAAATTGTTTCTGCTGTAAGTTTTGCTCGCTGTAGAGGGCTAGTATAAACCGCAGCAAAATTTAAGTGACTTAGCGCAGCACCAACTTTACGGGCATCGTTTTGCCCTTTTTCAGTTAAAGTTGACACATCACTACGACCTTGAATGCGCTTTTCGGTGTTATAGCTGCTTTGACCGTGACGCACGATAATGACACGAGTGGTCAATCTACTTATCCTCCAACAGCACTTTTAGTAAATCGTTCACTGCATATGCGCAATACAGACGAGCCAGCGTTATTTTAACGTGTGATGAACCAAAGTTAACAATAGAATCGTGAAAGTGATTAGTGGCTCGAAACTTGTGGTTAGTGTAAAAGAAGTTCGCATAGTATTATTGCTCCTCTGCTTTTCTACCCCTGTGCCCTCTCTCAATCCTTGCTATGATTCCACAAGGGTGCAAATCGCGCGCTCAAGCTGGCTGTAACGGGGGAGATTGATGACATTCAAGCGGATCGTCTTAAGTTTGCTGACAGTAGTCGCAATTTTGTTTGCTGGTGCGTCTTTATGGGAAAGTTGGCAACAACCACAAATTCAAAGTCGTTTGGAACTTTACCAAGCTAATCTTCTTCTACACGCGCAAGAGTGGCAACCCCAAAATGACAAAGACGCAAGTCTTAGTAATGCCCGCAGTGCTTTGCTTGGAGAACGACCGCTGAATTCCGCGTTTGAGCAATATCAAGAAGCAAGAATATCAGCGCAAATTAACTTAGATAAAGCTAATAACCAACTAAAACAGTTACAGTCAGAACCTGTAACTACTCCTGCAACTCCCAGACCACAATCAGAAATTGCACCAATCACGGATACTTCTCGCTTGCGACAGCAGCAACAAATACAGCGATCGCGCGCTCAGTTACAACAATTGATTGCCGAGTTAGATCTGCGGCTAGGACTATTACAGGTGCAGCAAGGACAAACTGATGCAGCAATTCAAACTTGGACAAAATTTCAACAGCAAGTTAACAATCAACAGCAAGCTGTACTCGCTGACACCGCAGCAGTTTTAATTGGACTTTGGAGCGAACCGCCTCGGATATTTCCCGATGCCGAACAACTGATTCAGAATAATTTAGATGGTTGGTTTCGCTATCGTGCTTTATCTCGACTGTATCAACTTCAACAACGCCAAGACGCGCTGAGACAGTTACAAGCTACCGAGCAACAAACAGCCCAGCAAGCTTTAATCAAACTTGCGTTTATTGGTAGTCTACCTGCATTTGGTGGTATTGTTGGTGTCGGGCTACTGCTCATTCTAGGCGCTCAACGTTTATTGAAAGGAAAAGAAGCGCTACTTGCACGAAACGAAGATGCGCGGTGGTCAACTCCGTGGACAGGAGAAACTGTTTGGCAGGTATTTATCCTCGGCTTTTTTCTCATGGGTCAAATCGTTGTTCCTTTGGGTTTGACGTTACTGCAAATTAGACCACCAGCCGGTGCGGGGGTGCGCGTTCAGGCTTTTTATATTCTGACGACTTACCTAACAGTTGCTGTGGGCGGTTTGGCAGTGCTTTACTTTTCAATTAAGCCATTCTTCCCGCTACCTAAAGATTGGTTTCGCTTTAATTTGCAGGGAAACTGGTTTTTATGGGGATTGGGAGGATACTGTGCTGCACTTCCACTGGTGGTAATTGTGTCGTTGATTAATCAACAAATCTGGCAAGGACAGGGTGGTAGTAATCCACTATTATCTTTAGCATTGCAGGCACAAGACCAAGTAGCATTGGCTATTTTCTTTTTTACCGCTGCGATCGCCGCACCGATTTTCGAGGAATTACTGTTTCGTGGTTTTCTCTTACCTTCACTTACTCGTTACATGTCGGTTTGGAGTGCGATTGTTTTGAGTTCGTTGTTGTTTGCAGTGGCGCACCTGAGTGTTGCTGAAATTCTGCCATTGACAGTTTTAGGAATTGTCTTAGGGGTTGTTTATACGCGATCGCGCAATCTCCTCGCACCGATGCTTCTCCACAGTCTTTGGAATAGTGGCACGCTTTTAAGTTTATTTATTTTGGGTAGTGGTTCTGTTTAATTTGTTGCTCAGTAGTGGATCTCTAGCTTTAAAACATAGCGTCCAAGTTGCACTTGCGACCATAATTCATATTCAATTTGAAGTTGCTGCGGTAAGGGGCGGCTAACTAAATTTAATTGCTGCGTAAAATTACGCATTTGCAGTATATTTTCGCTACCCTGAAAAAATCCATTTCCTAACCAATAGCGACTAATTCCGTAAACTCCGCGCTCCCAAAAATGACGATAACATACTTGATTTTCCGCTTGTTTGGTCATAATAACTCGATAAGGTGAAATTTCGAGCCAAAGAAGACTGGTACTGACAGGTGAAGGTTCTGTTATTAATAAATGAAAGCTCTCGCGATCTTTTTGTTCTAGCGTAGCTACAGTTTGCACAACGTACCGTAAGGGTAAATCTGTAGAAATTAATGAAAGCAAGACTGGTTGACGGTAACGAGTCAGCATGAGTAAAAAGACCGCCTGGCTGGTACAGCGCTAGTTTATCTTAAACAAGGCTTACGCCATTGTTCTTAAAGCAAAGCTTAATAAGGTAACATCTACATATATACATACAATGAACGCAAATACATAAGCTTTGACTTTCCATATTACTTGGGTGAACTCTTATTAGATTGGCGAAAGTTATTGTTCTAAACGAACCTTTCTAGACACAGAGAACGCACAGAGAATAATAGGGGGTTTTCATGCACGATTTAGGAGCGCTATAACTGTCGTTTCATTTGAGAAACTACGCACAAGTATGTGGCGGTTTCCCAATTGCTACTTTTTAGCCCATAAATCAACTTTTACTTGACGTGCGACGTTTTAAAAAATATTTCGTAAGGAGAAAAGAAGTACTCTATGAATCCTGGTGGTAGGATTGGCTCAATACCAGGAACCATACTAGAATATTGCGATTGATAAGCTGCCAAAGCTGCTATTTTTTTCTTAAGGACTTTGTTAATTGGTAATCTGTAAACATGGGCAAGCTCTGGAGATTTAAAATCAAGTTGATGTGGTATCCAGCGTGCCCACACAGGATACTGCAACACTTCAATGGGTAAGTTAGATTCTTGAACTGCGGCTTGCACTAAAGCATAAGTTTCTTTATGGTCAGGATGAATATCTTCTTTGTAAGGTACATATACCTCTTGCGGTTGGCGATCGCGTAATAATTGCACTAATTGATTAATCGTCGCTTGACGTTCCACAGCAGATAGCGTGGCTAAACCACCATCAGGTTTCCCTAGAAAGTGAATGGCTGATTGTGCAACACCGAGAGTTTTCAAGGCTTGAATAGCTTCTTGCTGGCGAATTTGCACAAGCTGATCGGGAGAAATTTGGGGATACTCTGCGTAGGAAGCCCTACCATCAGTGAGAAATACGACATCTAAAGCAACTCCCCGATCGCACTTGAGTGCAATTGTGCCACCACAACCCAAGGTTTCGTCATCTTGATGTGGTGCAAAGACAATTGCCGATTTCTGATTCGAGGCGATCGTTTTGCTTTTCTGATACAACCACCACAAGTAGATAAACCTTAATTTTGAGAGCAATCGCTGCTTAATTTTTTGATAATATCTATTCATAAATAGATTTCCTAGTTAACTGTAACAATTTCAACTTCACTAGATTTATTTATTGATAGGTCGTTTTTACTTCTTAGAGCTTGAGAATACTTAAGACTGCCTTTGAAAAGTCCTATATTCCAGCTAAGTACCCACAACCATTCAGCAAATTTACTTCTATTTTGAAGATAAAAAATAATTTTAATTGGATATACTAAAACTTTTATTAAATAACCAAAAGTATTAATTTTATTGGCTGTTATTCCGTAAAGCGAGCGGAGGTATATATGGCTTTCAGCCCAGCATTTGCCTTGCTTATAAATATCTTGAAATGTATGTCTTAGGCGAATTTGAGCAACTGCCTCTTCAATGAAATACAGTTGAGCACCTAATAGTTGAACTCGGAAACAATAGTCCGTGTCTTCTGCATATATCAAGTCTTCATTGAATCCACCTACAGCTTCGTGCAGTGCTTTTTTAATACCAAGATTTCCACTTCCTGCAAAAGGTAGATAAGGGGGAAATTCATACTGCGAAAGTCCTAGTTTTTGAACTTGAAAGATACCAGTATTCAATAACCAAGGTTCATTAAGTTGCGTGTAATCAAAACGCCCAGCGACAAAATCATATTTGAGAAGTGCTTCGCCCATTGCGGTTAACCAGCCAGGCTCAACCTGATCGTCTGCATCACAAAATAGGAGTGCTTCGCCAGTTGCAACTTTAGCACCAGCGTTGCGTGCGTGAGCCGCACCAGGGCGATCGCTAGCCTGAATCAACCGCAGATTTGGAATGTGTTTTTGATAGTTTTTAACGATTGCCACAGATTCATCTGTTGAACCATTATCAACAACAATGATTTCCCATTCTGTCCATGTTTGTTTAGCAAGTGCTTCTAACTGTACTGCAATCGTTTTTGCTGCATTAAAGCAAGGGATAATAACACTTATCTTCATCTTTTTAGTTGGTTTGTTAGTTTTTTATATTAATTATTAATAGGCGATATACGTATCTTCTTGATATGATTTAAATTTTTAACTAAATTTTTAGCTGATTCATCAAATATCCTCAACAACTGATTTGACGATCGCTAACACTTTAAACTGAATAAATTGTATTTTAAGTAACTATACGCGAATATCCTGACAGTTATACTCAAAAAAGTAAAGCACGATACTTATACTTAAACAATGCCTTTATATTGCTGACAGTTTTATAAATTTTTAGTGAAACAATTGATATCTCGATCAGTATTAGAGAAGCAAGCTCATAGAAAGTCTTACCAAAACTGATGCAATTGAGTTTATCTAGGACTTTATTACTTAAGTGCGAATACTGCGGTAGGATAAATTACACGCATTACGTGAGTCTCCATGTCGGTTGTTATCACGCAAGAAACGAATCGTCACCAACATCTTGTTATTAATCGTACTACTGGACTATCCTTACACGGTTGTATCCGAGTTCCAGGAGATAAATCGATTTCGCATCGGGCTTTGATGCTAGGCGCGATCGCCTCTGGTGAAACGCACATTCAAGGGCTACTGCTAGGCGAAGATCCGCGCAGTACAGCAAGCTGTTTTCAAGCGTTGGGGGCGGAAATTTCTGAGTTAAATACTGAATTAGTTACCGTAAAAGGTATTGGATTAGGACAGTTGCAAGAACCTGTCGATGTCCTCAACGCCGGAAATTCTGGGACAACGCTACGGTTAATGCTGGGAATTTTAGCGGCGCATCCTGGGCGGTTTTTTGCTGTTACTGGGGATAGTTCGTTGCGATCGCGTCCAATGTCGCGTGTCGTCAAACCTTTGCAACAAATGGGAGCGCAAATTTGGGGACGCAAAGATAATTCGCTAGCACCGCTAGCAATACAAGGACGATCGCTCAAACCCATTCATTACCATTCACCGATCGCATCTGCACAAGTTAAATCGTGTATTCTCCTAGCCGGATTAACGACTGAAGGTGAAACAACTGTCACCGAACCAGCATTGTCGCGCGATCATAGCGAACGAATGCTACAAGCTTTTGGGGCAAAACTTAGCGTCGATCCTGATACGCGTAGTGTCACAGTCACAGGACCTGCGCAACTACAAGGACAAACTGTAATTGTTCCTGGCGATATTAGTTCGGCGGCTTTTTGGCTAGTTGCAGCAGCAATTGTTCCCGATTCCGAATTAATTATTGAAAATGTCGGCGTAAATCCTACACGCACGGGTATTTTAGAAGCGTTATCGATGATGAACGCGGATGTTCAGTTAGAAAATCAGCGTATAGTTGCAGGCGAACCTGTCGCCGATTTGCGCGTACGTTCGAGTCAACTCAAAAGTTGTACGATCGCTGGCGATTTAATTCCGCGATTGATTGATGAAATCCCGATTCTTGCAGTCGCCGCCGTGTTTGCACAAGGAACAACCGTGATTCGCGACGCGGAGGAATTGCGCGTGAAAGAAAGCGATCGCATTGCTGTTATGGCAAATCAACTGCAACGCATGGGGGCTAAAGTCACTGAACTTCCCGATGGCTTAGAAATTGTTGGCGGAACTCCATTAACGGGTACAGATGTCGATAGTCATACCGATCATCGCATTGCCATGAGTTTAGCGATCGCCGCGCTCAATAGTACCGGAACGACAACAATTAATCGTGCAGAAGCAGCAGCTATTTCCTACCCAGATTTTGTGCCTACACTCGAGCAAGTTTGTTGTATGTAGATGTGGTAGGTAAGTGTTATTACTGATCGTCTTGATAGCTAATTTATTGATTGCTGCTGGACTAGAAGTAGATCTATCAACAATCAACGCGAGTCTTTTTACACTTGTAAAGTTGCGCCTAACCGATAGCGATTGTGCGGTGCATCTAAATCTAAAACCGGTCCTTTGGGAACAATACGTGTCGGATTCACTTTGGGATGACTCATGTAGTAATGCTTTTTGATATGGTCAAAATGACACGTTTCTTTGACGCCCTTTTGCTGGTAAAGGTCTTTTAGATAATTCCAGAGATTGGGATAATCGGCAATTCGTCGTAAGTTGCACTTGAAATGCACGTAGTAAACAGGATCGAAGCGCAGTAGTGTGGTAAACATACACCAATCAGCTTCAGTTAAGCGATCGCCACACAAATAACGTTGTTCGGATAAGACATGTTCCCAATAATCTAATGCTTCAAACAACTCGGTGACGGCTTCTTCATAGGCAGATTGCGTCGTTGCAAAACCAGCGCGATAAACTCCATTGTTGATCGGTTGATAAATTGCATCAATCGTTTCGTCAATTTTTTGCTGCTGTTCTTGCGGATAAAAATGAATATCTTGTTTAGCGTAAGCTTCAAACTCAGTATCCAACATCCGGATAATTTCGCGGGATTCGTTATTGACAATTGTGCTAGTTTCCTTATCCCACAAAACAGGTACCGTCACTCGACCGCTGTAATTAGGATCGGCTTTGAGGTAAATTTCCCACAAGTAATTCGTGTGGTTTACCGTGTCAGGAATACTCCCTGGTTCCTCCTCAGAGAATTCCCAACTATTTTGATCGATCACTGGTGCAACAACCGAAAGACCAATGACATCTTCTAACCCTTTCAACCGTCGCATAATCGCGGTACGATGCGCCCAAGGACAAGCCCAGGAGATATAAAGATGATAACGTCCTGGTTCAGCTTTAAAGCCACTCGAACCATCAGCAGTAATGGTGTCACGGAAGGTAGTTGAAGGACGTACAAACCGCCCGCCTTCATCTTCTTGTTCGCGTTCTGGCACCCATTTGCCATCAATGAGAACACCTAAACCCATTATGAAAATCTCCTGTAATTGCTTTCAAAGCCTTCCGACAAAAGTCGGGGCTATCAGTACAAAGTGTGCTTGCGCACACTAGATGAGAGTTTTAAGGAAAGACACAATTTCTTACTCCCCACCCTCATATATTGAAAGCTGTAATTACTCTTCAGCATTCAAAATTTGTGGCACTTTAAAGTATTCGCCTTCTTGTTCTGGCGCACTGCTGAGAATTGCATCGCGTTCTTCATAAGGTTGTAGTTCGTCAGGGCGGGTCACATTCGTAACTTCAATTGCTCTTGCTGTTGGCGGTACGTCAGTGACATCAAGTTCGCTGAGTTGTTCGAAGTAGTCCAAGATACTACTTAACTGCTTAGTAAATTGCTCCTCTTCTTCAGGAGTTAATTCTAATCGAGCTAAAAGCGCTACTTTGCGGACTTGTTCGCGATCAATCATAGATAGGAGGTAATGGGTAATCGGTAATTGGTAATTGGTGATGGGTAATGAAATTAGACTGAACTTTCTACTCGCTAGTCATTAGCCACCAGTCACAAGCCACTCACTAAAAGTTTTCGTGCATTCTACCAGTCGTCTTCAGCCAGTTTTGCGCTTCTAGGTAGTTGTTGGGAGCAATGCTGATGGCTCTTCTCCAATAATCGGCTGCCTTGTCAAATAAAGCTTCTGCACTGTCGTTATCGCCTGCTTCTTTAGCTCTTTCGCCTTGGTAATGATAAATCACCGCGATATTGTTGAGCGCTTGGATTAGACGCGGATTCGTTTCTAGAGCTTGGTGATAGTAATCTAGCGCTTTTTCGTGTTCGCCATTACTTGCGTGAATTAAGGCAATATTGTAGAAAATATAACTGCGATCGTAGGGGTCTTCTTCTAACTCTAAAGCTTCGTTGTAGTTATCTAACGCTTCCGCGTAGTCGCCATCGGCTTGAGCCGCCATACCATCGCGGTAGTAGACAAAAGCTTCTTTGGCTTTTTTATTCGTAGGCAAGATCTTTAAAATCAGATCCGCCATGACGGTAAAAGATTTATCGATAAAGTTATCGTTACGTTGAGTTCTTGGCATATGCCTCTAGATTAAACAGTATCTGCTATGAATTGCTCTCAAGGATATTGTAATTGAGAGCAGCATAA
This sequence comes from Chroococcidiopsis sp. TS-821, assembly GCF_002939305.1. Classification (NCBI taxonomy): domain Bacteria; kingdom Bacillati; phylum Cyanobacteriota; class Cyanophyceae; order Chroococcidiopsidales; family Chroococcidiopsidaceae; genus Chroococcidiopsis; species Chroococcidiopsis sp. TS-821. The sequence continues at coordinate 1,593,942 of NZ_MVDI01000001.1, forward strand.
GGGCGTTGGCGATCGCACCCTTAATTCAGTCTCGATCCAGCTTCAGAAGGAGCGATCAATTAATAAGTTTTGTGTTGGCACTCACCGTAGAATCAGTCATTCCTATGAGAAAAGTCGAAGTTGTGCCCTATAACCCCCAGTGGCGAGACGCCTTTGCACGAGAAAAGCAGCAAGTTTGGCAAGCGCTTGGTGACAATGTAGTTGCGATTCATCATATTGGTAGTACTGCAATACCTGGTATTTACGCCAAACCGATTATTGATTTGTTAGTGGAGGTAAAAGAAATTGCAAAAATAGATCAATACAATTTATCAATGGAAGCCTTAGGCTATGAAGCGATGGGCGAGTTTGGTATTCCAGGTCGCCGTTACTTTCGCAAGAACAACGCAGCAGGTGTCAGAACACACCATGTTCATGCATTTGAAGCAGGCGAACCAGAAGTAGCGAAGCATTTGGCATTTAGAGACTACACGATCGCTCATTGGGAAGATGCACAGCAGTATAGCGACTTGAAGCGCGAGTTAGCTAGAAAGTATCCATACGACATTGACAGTTACATGGATGGGAAGCATGAATTTATTCAACAGATGAATGCAAAAGCAGCCGAATGGCGTGAGTCACAGAAAATTGATTGGTACACACCATAAGTATTAACCGCTAACAACTTCTATCTGTTTCAACTAGGAATTGACGTTAATATTGAACAACCAATGAAAAAGAGGTGAGACAGTGACCTCTACAACAACCAAAATCACTTTAGCAGAGTTCCTTAAGCTGCCTGAGACGAAACCAGCAAGTGAATATATTAGTGGCAAGATCGTTCAAAAGCCAATGCCCCAAGGAAGACACAGCCGCTTGCAAAGTAAGCTGTGTAACGTAATTAACGACATTACAGAAGAACAAAAAATTGCTTATGCTTTTCCTGAACTGCGTTGTAGCTTTGGCGATCGCTCAATTGTTCCAGATATTGCTGTCTTTCAGTGGCAACGAATTCCTTTCAATACGAGTGGAGAAGTCCCTGATAACTTTGAATTACCTCCTGATTGGGTAGTAGAGATTCTGTCTCCAAATCAACAGCCAAATCAAGTTATTGGTAATATTCTTCACTGTTTACAACATGGTAGTCGATTAGCTTGGTTTATTGACCCCGACGATCGCAGTGTATTAGTTTTCTTGCCAGGTCAGCAACCAGAACTGAAACAAGATAGCGATCGCTTACCTGTACTAGCAGAAATTCCTCTAGAGTTGACTACGGCGCAGGTTTTTGACTGGCTAAAAATGGCAACCTAATCATTACAAGGTTTTCTCAATGCTAGCTTCAGCATGATGAACGAGCGCTCTCAAATTCTCTAGCATTTCGCGATCGACATTCTGCCACAACCCGCGTTGATGTGCTTCTAATAATCTTTCTGCCATATCGCGCAGTGCCCAAGGATTTTTTTCTTGGATAAACTGCTGAACATTGGGATCGAATAAGTACGCGTTAGCGATTCCTTGATACATATGATCTTCCACACAATTTGCAGTCGCGTCGTAGGCAAATAAATAATCTACAGTCGCCGCCATTTCAAATGCACCTTTGTAACCGTGGCGCATCACTCCTGCAATCCACTTCGGGTTAATCACGCGGGAACGATAAACGCGGGCTATTTCTTCTTTGAGTTGACGCACGCGAGGGTTTGCTGGAATTGAGTTGTCACCAAAATAAGTTTGCGGGTTTTTTCCCTGCAAAGATCGTACTGCTGCGGTTAAGCCGCCTTGAAACTGGTAATAATCGTCCGAATCGAGTAAATCGTGTTCGCGGTTGTCTTGATTGTGTAAGACGATTTGCATTTGCTGTAAACGCTGTGCAAATGCTTCCGGAACGGCAGATCCTTGTGCCGATCGCGAGTAAGCGTAGCAACTCCAGTTAATATAAGCACGCGCTAAATCTTCGTCGTCGTGCCAGTTTTGTGCTTCAATTAAGCCTTGGAGTCCTGCACCATAAGCACCAGGTTTCGAGCCAAAAATCCGGTAACGCGATCGCGCCGAAGCTTGTTCTAAAGTTAACCCCGCTGTTTGCCATAGTTCTGTCTCGTGAGAAACTTGCGCTGCTAATGGATTTTGTTCAGGTGGTTCATCGAGTGCAGCTACAGCAGCAACAGCAGTATCGAATAAATCGATTAAATTTGCAAAAGCATCGCGGAAAAAGCCCGAAATTCGCAAAGTGACATCCACGCGCGGACGTCCTAACACCGATAGCGGTAAAACTTCCAAATCGACCACCCGCTGCGAAACACCATCCCACACAGGTCGCACTCCGAGTAATGCTAATGCTTCGGCAATATCATCGCCACCCGTCCGCATTGTCGAAGTTCCCCAAATTGATAAACCCAAAGTTTTAGGATATTCGCCATTTTCTTGTGCATAACGTTCAATCAAAGCTTCCGCAGCTTTGCGCCCAATATCCCAAGCTGTTTCTGTCGGAATTGCCCGAATATCCACAGAATAAAAATTGCGACCAGTTGGTAACACTTCGGGACGACCGCGAGTCGGCGCCCCCGCAGCACCACTTGGAACATACCGCCCATCTAAACCGCGTAATAAGTTCGTGATTTCTTGTTGTGTTTGTTGCAAAGAAGGTAGCAGGCGATCGCGTATCCAGGTGAGATTAGTGGTGAGTGGCTGGTGGTTAGTGGATAGAGAAGAGACATTTTGTAGTATTTGTTCGATTAAGTTAGTGGCGTGGTGTTCTAGGGCTTCTACCGCATCGCCGATGGTGTGACAGGGTTGTTGTGTTTTTGTTGAAAGTAATTCGATTTCATTTACAGAGAGCTTTTGGCTAAGATCTGCGGTAAGCGGATCGAAATCTAGCCCCCAGGATTGCGCGATTGCTTGCGTAAGTCCACAGCGATCGCGACTCGGCATACGGGCGATCGCTACAATTAAATCTCTCAGTTGTCTTCCTTGCGGACATTGACCAAAAATGTGTAAACCATCGCGAATTTGCGCTTCTTTGAGTTCGCAAAGATAGCCATCGATATTGCTAATGCTTAATTGTTCATCACTTGCGACACCAAGATCGAGGTGGAGATTTTCTTGCAGAACGAGATCGAGTATGCGATCGCGAATCAACGTTAACCGCGTTGGGTCTAAACTCTGCGCCTCATAATACTCATCAACCAACCCCTCCAACTGCTGTAAAGAACCATGTAATTCTGCACGAGTCAACGGCGGCGTCAAATGGTCTACGATCGCAGCTTGCGCGCGACGCTTCGCCTGCGAACCCTCACCAGGATCGTTCACAATAAACGGATACAAATGTGGTAAAGCCCCCAAAGCTACCTCTGGGTAACACTCCTGCGACAACGCCACACTCTTTCCTGGTAGCCACTCCAAATTGCCATGCTTCCCGACATGAACCACCGCATCAGCACCAAAACATTCTCGCACCCAATAGTAAAATGCTAAATACTCGTGCGTAGGCTCCAAATCCGGCGCGTGATAATTCAACGCCGGATCGACATCATACCCCCGCCCTGGCTGAATCCCCACAAACACATTCCCCAAACAAATTCCAGAAACCGCGATCGCTTCCTTTCTTTCTCCGTAGTTCGCATCCCCCCACCGTTCGCAAATCCTTTGTTGCACCCCTAATGGCAAACTCCTAAAATACTCCTGATACTCCTCCCAACTCACACTTTGCAACACCCGACGCAATCTCCCCTCCGGATCGTTCGTCACCCCACTCGTCAAGCGCTGCATCAACTCATCGCCACTGTGCGGTAAATTCTCCACCTGATACCCAGCTGCTTGCAAAGCCTGCAAAATTTCTACACAACTTGCGGGAGTATCCAACCCCACACCATTCGCCAAACGTCCATCACGATTTGGGTAATTTGCCAAAATCAGCGCAATTTTTCTTTGTCGTGGTGGTAACAAACGCAAACGTACCCAATTTGCAGCTAAATCCGCAACAAACGCAATGCGATCGCCGTATGGTTCATACACGACAACATCCGTTTCTAAATCAGCATTCCAAGTTTGCACAGCTTTAAACGAAACCGCACGGCTAATAATTCGCCCATCTACTTCAGGTAGCGCCACATTCATCGCCATATCGCGCGGCGACAGTCCTTGAAATTGCGATTCCCAAACATCTACAGGACTACTACTCAAAATTGCCTGCAATACAGGAACGTCTAGTTTTTCCCAAAAATCAAGTTGCAGTGTTGCTTCTAGCCGCGCTAGGGAGAAACTCGTTGTATTGAGTAACAGTTGAATTTTTGGTTCATCTTTTGGTTGAAAATAGGATATTAGCTCGTCTTGTACATCGCGATCGCGTAACGAAGACACAAAAATCGGCACAGGTTCTAAATTTCTGTCCTGTAATGCTTGACAAAAAGCATCAATTACACTTATATTGCCTGCTAAGTAATGCGCGCGATAAAACAAAATCCCAACCTTTGGCTTTTCTCCTGCTCCCCGATTTCTAAACCCTGACCCCTGATAAAAACCTACACGCGGTACAGCTTGGGGTTGTGGCGGATAATAGCTAGTTCCTAGACACGCATCGCAGACGAACTGCAAGCCATTGACAATATTTTCTACACCGCCTTCGCTGAAGTAGCGCCAAATTTGATTAACAACGGTCAAAGAAACAGTAGAATGTCCAATTAAATGAGGATCGAAAACGTCATCGCCAGGAATCACAATCAGTGATGCTTTGGTACGCTGTACAGTTTCCTGCACGACTTCTAAGCCGTAAGACCAGTAAGATCGCCCTCCTAATAACCGCAATATGATAATTTGAGCTTTTTCTAAGATTTCCTCAGCATAGGTATCAATTGTGAGTTGTTGCTGTAGCTGTAACAAATTAGCAACGCGCAGGGCAGGAAACCCCACTGGTAACTTAGAAATTGCTGCTGCTATGGTTTGAATATCGGTATCTGCCGCAGTCAGAAACACAAGTGGTGCTGGAGTTTGTTCTAGAAAAATTACGCCTTCTGATTGAGGATTCCAACCTCCTGGCGTGCCATTGATACGATGCATAGTTTTGTTTTATAGAATGCATAATATAGATTTATGATTTGCAACAGGAAAAAAGCGGCAGTGAAAAGTTATCTAGCCATGTTTTAATAAACCTCAGAGCATGATTCACCCTGAAGATTTGAGTTTTCGCGGCACTTTGCCCTCAGCAGTTTTTGAACAACTAAGGCAATTGTTGTGTCAAATGGCTCAAGTCGTAGAAACAGAAGCTGTGGTGCTGACACAAGACATTCTTTTGTCAATTCCTGTTCCTCAGAAGCAGCAACAATTTGTTGTCATCATATCTCAAGGATTTAGTGCGCTGCTGTTGGGATTTCCAGAGGAACCTGAACAATCAAACCTTCAGAATCCAATTATGTCAGATCCTGATGATGCCGCCTACATCTCATCATTGGCTGCGGAATTTTTATCATTTAACGGACAAGAGTCATTGCTTGACGTGAATCTTACGTTTGACCGCAATGCGATCGCTGAGTTCATGCGACAGCTCAGTTACAATTTTCAGCACGACGCTCAAGCATACCAAACACTGGCGCAGTATTGTCAAAGCCTAGAACCTAATGATGCTAGGTTGCAAAGTTACTTTACACTCTTACTGTTATCTATCTTTAATAAAGAGAAAGCATCTGCACCACACATAGAATATCCGCACGTATCTGTTTGTCAACCAGTAGAAGATGCGCTCAAAGAGCAGATTGCGCACGAACGGCTACTAAATCAACTTACCAGTCAAATTCGTCAAAGTTTAGATTTATCCGTCATTCTTTCCACAGCCGTGAACCACGTGCGTAATTTTCTGCAATTGGATCGCTTGATAATTTATCAGTTTGCACAAGATAACCCTCCCGAAGGAAGCGCGACCTCGTTGCAGGCGCTTTATTCTAGCAGCGATACCTGGCAAAAACATTCAGGGTGTGTTGTGTACGAAGCCCGTGCAGCCGAATCAATTCCATCAATGTTGAATTACCGTGAAGCAGGATGTTTTATTCCAACTTCACAATGCTGGGAGAAGTATCGCAAAGGCTTTACCCTTGCTGTCGATGATATCGAAAAAACCTACGTCCTTTCGCAGTGTCTTCTTGAGTTTTTGCGCGAGAGTCAAGTACGCGCCAAGCTAGTTGCACCAATTGTCTTTCAAGAAAAGTTGTGGGGGTTACTGATCGCGCATCAATGTTACGAAACCCGCAATTGGCGCGACAGCGAAAAAAACTTAGTGCAAAGAATCGCAGAACAACTGGCGATCGCGATTTATCAAGCTGAATTGATGCAATCTTTAACGCGAGAAAAGCAGTTACTCGAACAACGAGTCTCAGAACGCACTCAAGCCCTCCAAGATGCTTTAATCGCTGCGCAGGCTGCGAACCGTGCCAAAAGTGAATTCTTAGCGACAATGAGTCACGAACTGCGATCGCCACTGACAACAATTATCGGGTTATCTGCGACGCTGTTACGTTGGTCGTTTGGTAAATTAACCGAGCGTCAGCGACAATATTTAGAAACTATTCACAATAGCGGCGAGCATTTATTAGCACTGATCAACGATATTTTAACATTGTCCGAAGTTGAAGCGGGTAAGACACTGTTAGAGAAAAGCGAGTTTTCCTTAAGCGCGATCGCCGAAGCGAGTTTGCAGTCGTTTAGAAATATCGCCGCCCGACAAGCCGTCGATCTGCGTTTAGACTTAAGAATTGACGCGTCATGCGATCGCATTACCGCAGATTTTAAACGCGTGCAGCAAATTCTCTGGAATCTACTCAGCAATGCGGTAAAATTTACTCCAGCTGGCGGGCAAGTGACTTTACGCGCTTGGCTAGAGCAAAATACGGCTGTCTTTCAAGTAGAAGATACAGGGATCGGCATTCCAACAGAGCAGTTACCACTACTGTTTGAGAAGTTCCAACAGCTAGATACACCCTACCGCCGCCAACACGAAGGAACAGGACTAGGTTTAGCCCTCACCAAACACTTAGTAGAACTTCACCAAGGACATATCACGGTCGAATCCGTTGTCGGTCATGGTTCAATTTTTACAGTTTGGTTGCCTGTGAGTGGCTAGATGTCAGATTTTTTAAAAGTATAATATGGTATATAAATTCGACAGTGTAATTGCCAAGTTAAAACAAGGTTTAATTGTTTCGTGTCAAGCGCCAGTTGACTCGCCATTACACGATCCAATAGTTATTGCCGCGATTGCACGTGCAGCGGAGAATCAAGGAGCCGTGGGCGTTAGAATTGATACGCCTGCACACGTGAGTGCAGTAAAGCAGCGCTGTACAGTACCGATTATTGGACTGTGGAAACAACAAATCCCAGGCTACGACGTGTATATTACACCGCAGTTTGCTCATGCTGCCGCGATCGCTCGCGCCGGAGCCGATATTATTGCTATTGACGCCACACAACGCCAACGTCCAGAGGGAGAGACACTAAGTTCTTTAATTCAACAAATTCACCGTGAACTTGGTAAACCTGTAATGGCAGATGTCGATACGATTGAATCAGCGATCGCGGCGGTTGCTGCGGGTGCAGATATTGTGGGAACAACGCTCTACGGCTACACAAAACAAACGACACACTTATCTCCCCCTGGCTTTGAACTTTTGACACAAATCGTAGAAAAAGTCGCAGTCCCAGCAATTTGTGAAGGTGGTATTGCTTCTCCCCAAATGGCACGTCAAGCACTCGATCTTGGAGCCTACGCCGTCGTTGTGGGAACAGCCATTACCGGAATCGATTATTTAGTAAAGGCATATCGAGCCGCGATCAGTTAGAAGCTAGTGACTAGTTAGTAAGTTTTGAGAGGTGGGGATGAGTAACTAGTTATTATTGACTAGTGATGAGTTCCAAGTTATATAGAAAACAGTATTCTTCCTCTGCTCCCTCTGCTCCCTCCGCTCCCTCCGCTCCTCCGCTCCTCTGCTTCCTCTGCTCCTCATGCTTGTCGTTTCAAAATCACCATATTTTCCCCAATAACTGGGCTACGTGCGAGTAAATTTCCTTGGGGATCGATAACTTCTAAGTAGATAAAATCCAGTTCCTTGGCTCGCTCAAACATTTGTGCGGCTAATTTGTCTTGTTGGGATGGTTCTAGGTTGTACCAATCAGTTTTTAATGTCACCGTTAGGCTATTCGCCGGAAAATTGGCTTGCAATGATTGAATAAAACCATCACCATAGCGATCGCTCACTTCTGCAACTTGCTTTTCAATAGCTGCAATCAAACTCTGTTCAGGTGTAGGTTCTATCACAGGTAGCATCGGTTCTGTCATTGGCTCAGAAGTACTTTCTGGAAGCACAGGTGAAGGAATTTCTGTAAGTGGTTGTGGTGGTTCTGGTGCAACTAATTCTGATGGTGCAGCAATTTCAGGTTCTTCTTCTGCTGTGGGTTCAGCGATTAGTTGTGGTGGTTTTGGTGCAACTAGTTCTGATGGTGCAGGAATTTCAGGTTCTGCTTCTGGTATCGGTTTAGCGATTGGTCGCGGCGATTCTGGTGGTTCTTCCTGAACAACATTCGGTGGTATCTTTGCAACTTCAGGTGGCGGTGATTTGGGTGATAAAAAAAAGACCGTTGTTCCTACTAAAGCGATCGCAATTCCAGCAATAATACCTGTCAGCGCTGTATCCGAGATTGAAGTATTTCTGGGTAAAAGATTGCGAATTGTAGCTAAAACTTGACTCCATCCGCGTTGCAGTTGCTCCCAAACGGGTGTCGTCGGTGCTGTTGGTTCAGCTTCAAGTTTTGTTACCAATTTTTCTAAAATATTAATTGTTCCCCGCAGGAGCCTCACACTCTGTGTTTTGACAAACCCTCGATTTGCTCTTTGCGGTTGTGAAGATGGCGGTTGCGAATTGGGTGGTTGTGACATCAATCCATACTAAGGCAGTAAATGACACATCAATTAAGTTGCATTATGACGTTGCTGCCTACTCAGCCTTAATTTATCATTGTGAGGTTTGATTCCCCAATGGTGTGAATTATGCCTCTTAAGCGTCGTCAGTTTGTCTTTCTCAGTGGTATTAGTGGTTTTGGTTTAGCGTTGTTGAATAAAACTCAGCCCCGCAGCAGCGATCGCAACCCTAATCTCAACTTAGTTTCTCAAGCTCAACCGCTTGCATCCGAACCAATTTTACGATTCGTTTCACTAGCCGATACAGGAACTGGTGCTAAAGGTCAATACGCAGTTGCTCAGGCAATGACACAATATCACAAGCAAAATACTTTCGATTTAGCCGTTTTAGCTGGAGATAATATTTACAACAATGGAGAAATCGAAAAAATAGGCGCAGTTTTTGAACGTCCTTACGAACCTTTATTAAAACAAGGCGTTCAGTTTCGTGCTTGTTTAGGAAATCACGATATTCGCACCGCAAATGGCGATCCGCAAGTCAAGTATCCAGGATTTAATATGCAAGGGCGCTACTATACCTTCCGGCGCGATGCTGTGCAATTTTTTGCTTTAGATACTAACAACAATGCTGATTGGACGTCACAATTAGCTTGGTTAGAAACAGAGCTCAGTCGCAGCGATGCACCTTGGAAAATTGTGTTTGGACATCACCAAATTTATTCTTCTGGTCATTACGGTGAAAATCAAAAGTTAATCAAAGAATTAACTCCACTCTTTCAGAAATACAATGTGCCGTTATATATCAATGGACACGATCACAACTACGAACGTACCCGTGAAATTAACGGTACAACTTATTTAACTTGCGGCGCTGGCGCTGGCGTTCGCCCTGTAGGACGTTCCGCATGGACAGAACATTCCGCCGAAAAACTCAGCTTTGCAGCGTACGAAGTGTATCGCGATCGCATCGAAATTTCTGCAATCGACACGAAAAACAAAGTTTTCGATCGCGGTGTAGTTCAATTATAATTACTTGCTACTCAGCCTCAATATGGAGCGAGCAAAATACCCGCTATATAGTAATCAACACTTCTGAAATCTTCCCTCGTTTACTGGCGTTTGAGTTAATTGCCCTAGCAGCTTGGATTTCATAAATTTTGAAATCTTTATAGAGTTCTCGAATAAAAGGACAATCTGAATTAGATTGGATGAGTTTTACCCCTCTTTGAGCTAACTCTACACAGACGTTTTTTAGTCTAATTTGATCGTCTTTATTAAAAGAATCGCGGCTGTAAGCAGTAAAGTTGCTAGTTTCACTTAGCGGATGATATGGAGGATCGAAGTACACAAAATCTTCAGAACTTTTCGCATAATTTAAAACTGTTTCAAATGGCTTTACTTCTATTTGAGCTACTTGCAATGCTTTTGCTACAGCACGCAATACTTCAGGATTACAAATCTGCGGATTTTTGTATTTCCCCATCGGCACATTAAATTCACCCTTAGAATTTTCCCGATACAAGCCATTGAAGCAAGTTTTATTCAAATAAATTAATCGTGCGGCTCGCTCTACAGAATTTTCTGTATTATAAGAGCGCATGTAGTAGTAATATTCCTGATTATGGTTTGCTTGATGTTGTTGCAATAAAGAAATAACAGCTTCAACATCATGCTTTATACATAAGTACGTATTAATTAACTCAGGATTAATATCTGAAAGAAAGGCAGAACTCAGAAAATAATGATTATACAAATAAAAAAAGACAGCACCGCCCCCTAAAAAAGGCTCGTAGTAGTTGATAATTTTTTGTGGAAACAAAGAAATATACTGTTGAATCAACTTAGTTTTACCACCAGCCCACTTCAAAAATGGTTTTGGGTAAATAGGCTCTTGAGTTAACATTAATAAAAAAACAATTTGAGTGCGAAGCTTAACTCAATTGTACAGAAGATTATAGTTATTCAATTTAACACCAAGAGCAACAATAGAAGAACAATAAAATTTTCTCTTTTGTCCCCTCTTTGTGACCTTTGTGCCTTAGGGGTTTGTTAAAAAAAATAGTACTTTATAATCAAAACCAACTGTTATATAATGTTAAACAAATAAGAAAACCTCAAAAATATCTCAATAATACAAGATGTTTGATGGATTTTGGCAAAACATCTCGCGCTACCCCCGCTATTTTATTACTATTGTCCTAGGGATATTTTTAAACGCGTTTGCGCCACTGGCACCACTATTTAAGCGTCCAGTCACCGCGATCGCCCTCATAGGCATATTTATTGGGACGATTGTTTTTATCACATTTACACTGCGTGCCATGCTAGGGATAGATCCGATTTAAGCACGAGCAAGGAACAATAAGTAAAGACAACATTTAGAGTGAGGAAGTAGAACCCAAATGGCTACTAGTCGTCGCGTTTCTCGCGTTGCCGAATTAATCAAACGCGAAGTCAGCCAAATGCTACTCCACGACATCAAAGACGATCGCGTGGGCGCAGGAATGGTGAGTGTTACAGAAGTCGATGTTTCTGGCGATTTACAACACGCCAAAATCTTTGTCAGTATCTATGGTACTGATGAAGCACGTGCCGAAACAATGGCAGGTTTAAAATCCGCAACTGGATACGTCCGTAGTGAATTAGGGCAAAGAGTCCGCTTACGGCGAACTCCAGAAATCGTCTTTCAAGAAGATCGTTCGATCGAGCGCGGTGATAGGGTTCTATCGCTGCTCAATCAACTGAATCAAAGCCGTCAAATGGATGATGCAATCGCAATCGAAGATATTGATGAGTTTGATGATGAATAAGCGTTAACTGCTAATGGCTTCTAATATAAGCTAGAGCATACACTTTAGCAGTATCTACCATAATGCGATCGCTTCCTGACATAAATAGTCTTTCGCTTGCCGAACAAGTTGCTCAAATGGTTGTTGTTCGCGCCTCTGGGTATTTGTTTGATCGCCAAATTCAATATCCACAGTGGGAACCTCCCGCAGCCAAGTTGCAATATTGGCTAGAAAAACTGGGTGTTGGTGGTGTCATTTTGTTAGGAGGGAGTGCAGGAGAAATTGCGCTGCGATCGCAGCAACTCCAAACTTGGGCAAAATTTCCTTTACTGATCGCCGCCGATATTGAAGAAGGCGTAGGACAAAGATTTTCAGGCGCGACTGAGTTTCCACCACCGATGGCGCTAAGTGCGATCGCCCAACGAGACCTCACACTTGCTGTACAATACGCATCGCAAATGGGTGCTGTCACCGCACAAGAAGCGTTAGCAATCGGTATTAATTGGGTATTAGCGCCAGTTGTGGATGTAAATAACAATCCAGCAAACCCTGTGATTAACGTGCGGGCGTTTGGCGAAACTCCAGAAATCGTCAGTCAATTAACAACAGCGTTTATTCAAGGTGCGAAAAAATTCCCCGTACTTACCGCAGCCAAGCATTTTCCAGGGCACGGCGACACCGCTACCGATTCGCATCTCGATTTACCTGTATTAGCGCATTCGCCTGAAAGATTAGCAAAAATTGAATTACCGCCATTTCAATCCGCGATCGCCGCTGGCGTTGATGCAGTGATGAGCGCGCATCTGTTGATTCCCGCTTGGGATAGCGAATACCCCGCGACACTTTCGCCAAAAATCTTAACGCAACAATTGCGCAAGCAGCTAGGATTTGAAGGATTGATCGTCACTGATGCCTTAGTGATGGGCGCGATCGCAAACCGCTATGGAACCGAAGAAGCCGCAGTATTAGCTGTAGAAGCCGGTGCAGATATTTTATTGATGCCTCTTGAACCCGAAGCTGCAATTCAAGCTGTCTGCGAAGCGGTTGCGCGCGATCGCATTTCTAGAGAGCGAATTCGTGCTTCTGTAGAACGGATTTGGCACGCTAAACAGCAAGTTGAGTATACCACCACGCCCCGATTGTCCGAATTAGCACAACCTTCAGCAGAAGTAGCAGCGAACGCGATTGTGCGCGAAACGCAGGTTGTTTACGGTTCTGTACCAATCAATGTCAATACACCTTCGGGGAGTTTACGCAACTTAATTGTTGTCGATAATCTACTTAACTGTCATTTTTTGAGTGAGATTAGTCCCGCGATCGCCTTGCCAAAGCAGTTTGGCTACACAACAGAACTTGTCGATTGTCACACTTCAATTACAGGTTTTGACGGCACTCAACTCACTTTATTACAGTTATTTATTCGCGGTAATCCGTTTCGCGGTAGCGCCGGATTAACTCAAGTCGCGCAGAATTTGTTGAAGAAATTATTACAATTAGAAAACTTGCAAGCTTTAACCGTTTACGGTAGTCCTTACATAGTTAACGAGTTTCTACCAGCTTTGCCCGCAGCTACACCTTGTTTATTTTCCTACGGGCAGATGCCTGCGGCTCAATTAAAAATTATGAATACTTTATTCGATGTATAAAGCTTTCTATCGATAGGTAGAAATTTTTGAGAACGCATCCTTACCTAAAGATAGAATACCCAGAATGGCTAATAGGTTATTGCTTGTCAATAGTGTTAGCAATCAAACTTATCTATTGTCTTACCTGCATAACTTTATAGGTAAGATTGTCATGTTTTCTTGACTCTAGCAATATTTATTAATATTATAGTAAGAGGGAAAGGACGAAAATAAAAAAAGATCAGTATAGTAAAATACAAATAACGAAATTACAGTAAAGTTTGTTCTGTCTTAATGCTTTGAACACTGTTTCCCCAACTATTTTTCTGGGTTAAAAATCATGAGTGTGAATACATTGCCACCTGTTCGTTACTCGTTAGACGTGATTCAAGACGAGGTACGCCGTCTGGTGCAAAAAGGAGTGATCAGTCGTCAACAACCAATCTACACATTGTGTCAATTCATTCCGCCCCGCGAATGGGTATGTCTGGAAGGAGAATTAGAAAAATGTGATTTTCTGCTACGCGATCGCATTGGCGATCTATTAGGTCATGAGGAATGGGACAACGATTAAGTTGTTTGTCCTTTGGCTAGAAAAATCAATGAGATGTCGCGATCGCTAACCCACCAGCGAATTGATACAATAAATCCGTCTAGCACATACGCTATTTACATCCTATTACCAAGTTCTACCACGCTTGACAATAACTGAGACTTGTTATAAATATTTATCAGTTGATAGATTGTTTTGCTTAGAGCAAAGCAATTTTTTATTTGACAAGTTTGAGTAGAACTAGCGATCGCAACACAACAGTCGCATTGCGTAAGCAATCGTTGAAATTTTAATTAACTTGTTCTAAGTAGAAATTAATATCTTCACTGATACGAGTCAGTTCAGCTTCAGTCGTCAGGCGAATATGCGCGTCGCGCAGTGTAATCAATACTTTAGCGGCAAAAGGTGTTGCCCAAATATTAGGATTACAAAAAATTTCTAAGAACACATCGCCCGTGTACTGATATTCTAAAGGCTGTTGTGGAGTCGCTTTGGTACCAGCAGACGTTTTAGTACTAACTGCTTTAAGACGTTGCATCAACTGGGCGATCGCACTTTGTAACTCGCGTGCTGCTTCTGGAGAGAAACTAAAGGAAACCGAACCCTCAACCAAGTTCAAAGTCAACTTCGAGGACATAAGCGTAATTTATCCAAACATGCTTCTTTATGTTACCTGTTGCCGTGTAGTTCCTTATGCACGCAAACTCCTTTCTGCTGAAAACTCTAATATATATGTGTCTACCGGTTTTCTAACGGAAATCAAATAACAAAGTTGTATGAGAGACAACCGTGCAACGGTGCGGAAAGTGTTGCTCATCACATTGATACTCAATATATCTGTGATGACATTAAAAGCTGTAATAGGTTGGTGGACAGGTTCTTTAAGCTTGCAAGCTGATGCCTTACACAGCGTTACCGATGGGGCTAATAATATTTTAGGGTTGATTGCCAGTCGTTTTTCTTCACCGCAACCCGATCGCGATCACCCGTACGGACATCTCAAATTTGAAGCCGTAGGAGCGTTAGGAATTGCAGCGTTTTTAGGTATTGCGTGCTTTCAAATTCTTCAAAGTACTATAGAACGAATCCTCAATACTAGTGAACCTGTCAGGATCTCTTCATCAGAATTATGGTTACTGCTAATTGTTCTCGGAATTAATATTTTCGTTGCTTTCTATGAACGTACCGTCGGTCGACGCGTAGGCAGTCCAATTTTAATTGCTGATGCCAAGCATACCATGAGTGATGTTTGGGTAACGATTACAGTAATGGCAGGGTTAGTTGGTATATGGCAGGGAAACATTTTAAACTTGCCACAACTGCAATGGTTGGATGTGATTTTAGCTTTTCCGGTAGCGTTACTCGTCTTCAAAAGTGGTTGGTCAGTATTAAGAGAAAACTTACCATGGCTTGTTGATGAAATGGCGATCGCACCTGAAGCAATTTATGAACTTGTCATGCAAGTTCCTGGTGTCATTAACTGTCACGATATTGCTTCAAGAGGCGTTGTCGGGCGACAAGTTTTTATTGAAATGCATTTAATCGTTGACGCCATAGAAGTAGAAACAGCGCATAAGATAACCGAAGAAGTCGAAGCCAGGCTGATAGAAAAATTTAGCCCTGTACGCATTTCTATTCATATTGAACCACCAGATTATCAAAGCGATCGCATCAGCTATGAAGCTTAAGTTATAAGCTGTTGATTCTATAGTAGTGTTTTCACATTCCAAATTAGAAAAGAAATACTTTGTTACGGCAAATTTGGACGTGCACAAACTCAATTTTCATCAGTCGGTTCCAACACAGTGTTAAACTGCTGATCGGTGTCACTTCGCGCCGCTTCTAGCTTTTGGCGAATCGCCGTTTGAACTTTCTCATCAATATCAGGATCGCTGGGGCTTGTAATAATTCTAGGTGGACGCTGATTGATTCTGTCTAAGTATGCTTAAAAAGTATCTCGATTCCCACGATATTTGAGACAATACTGCTTTAATTCATCATCAACCGTTGCATTATAGTCAACTCGGTTCATTAGAAAGCTCCCCAGCAGGCAAGATTTGAAACTCAAGTTCGTTCTAGCCAGCTAGTATGTATGCGTTACGAGTTCGATCGTCAACACGAAGTAAGATCAATTAGCTCAAGTATGATGTAAATCAGTTGGTAGCTGACCCCATATAAACTTTCTAATTGAGCATTAGTAGGTATTCCGGTCACTCACTCTACCTACTGCCATATTTCCTCATCCTCAAGATACTCGCCCAAGCTCACAATCGCCACTCCATCTTGTCGCAAACACTGATAGAAACTCTGAAGTGCAACGCCAATTTCATTATCTCCAGAAAGGTGTAGTAAGGAGTTATCGGTACTTAAAACACCATGCGTTTGGGCGCATTGACGCATATCTGCTACTTTGAATGTCATTTCGAGTTCGCGCGATCGAGTTTCTTTGCGCGCCTGTGCAACGACTGCTGCGAATAAATCAGAGGCTGTAACGTTGTTGTGTCCTAAAGTCGCGAGTTCTAGTGCTTGGGTTCCGATACCCAGGAAACATCAAGAATTAATAGTGGTGCTGCACCCACGAAATTATGAATTACACCGTTGAGTGCAGTTCCGTGCTTAGCGATCGCTTCGTTCCAGTTAGGATAAACAAAATGATAAAGACTAGCGATGTTGTTATACATCTCAATCTTGAATACGAGTAGGCAAAAGCCGGAGCATAATATCAATTACTCCCACTCAATCGTTCCTGGTGGCTTGGAAGTAATGTCGTAAACGACGCGATTTACGCCGCGAACTTCATTCACAATGCGGTTAGAAATCGTCTCTAGCAAGTCATACGGAACTCTCGCCCAATCCGCAGTCATCCCATCTTCACTAGAAACTAAACGTAAAACAATCGGGTACGCATAAGTACGCTGATCGCCCATTACGCCAACACTACGAATTGGTAATAAAACTGCAAACGCTTGCCATAGTTGATTGTAGATACCGTTACGGTTAATCTCCTGACGGACAATTAAATCGGCATCGCGTAAAATTTCTAAACGTTCTTCGGTCACTTCACCCAAAATCCGAATTGCTAAACCAGGTCCTGGAAACGGCTGTCGTTGCACAATTTCATCAGGTAAACCAATTGAACGCCCAACCTTACGCACTTCATCTTTAAATAATTTGCGCAGTGGTTCGACAAGTTTAAATCGTAAGTCTTTGGGTAAGCCACCAACATTGTGGTGACTCTTGATTTTCACAGCGACACGTTCCCCTGTTTTTGGGTCAACATTTGTATCCGCCGATTCAATCACATCAGGATACAAAGTTCCTTGTGCTAGATAATCAAAAGGTCCTAAGCGTTTGGAAGCTTCTTCAAATTCTTTGATAAATTCGTGTCCGATGCGACGGCGTTTTTCTTCGGGATCGGTAACACCGGCGATCGCTGCCAAAAAGCGATCGCGCGCATTAACATACTCGACTGGAATGTGGAACTGTTCTTGAAATAATTTAACTAACCGCTCTGGCTCTAGCTTGCGCATAAAGCCTTGGTCAATAAAGACACACGTCAACTGATCGCCAATTGCTTTGTGTAGTAAAAACGCCAACGTTGAAGAATCAACACCACCAGAAAGCGCTAGTAATACGCGTTTGTTTCCAACTTTGGCACGAATCTCGCGAATTGCTTCATCAACAAAAGCTTCTGTTGTCCACGTTGGTTCGCAGTCGCAAATGTGATAGACAAAGTTACGAATCAACGCCATTCCACCCAATGAATGCACGACCTCTGGGTGAAACTGCACGCCGTAAAGTTTCTTTTCGTGGTGCGCGATCGCAGCACAGGACGTATTTTCTGTGTGTGCTAAAATTTCAAATCCTTCTGGCAAGACGGTACACGAGTCTCCATGACTCATCCACATAATTGTGCCGTCTTCGACGTTTGTCAGTAAGTCCGTCGGATCGTCAATCGAAAGAGAGGCTTTGCCATACTCACCGCGTTCAGCACGAACGACATTCCCGCCGAGTTGATTGACCATCAACTGCATCCCGTAACAAACACCCAGAATTGGAATACCTAACTCCCAAATCTGGGGATCGCATTGCGGAGCGCCGACGTCGTAGACTGAATTTGGTCCTCCTGAAAGGATAATTCCTTTAGGATTGAGTTGCTTTAATTGTTCAGCAGTCGTGCGATAGGAAACCACCTCTGAATAAACTTGCGTTTCCCGAATGCGACGGGCAATCAGTTCAGAGTACTGGGAGCCGAAGTCCAAGATGACAATCATTTGGCGATCCAGCTGCCCCGAAGTCAATTGAGGCGGTGTTTGTGTCTGGATAGTCACAGAGATGAATTCCCGATGAAGGTGTGCAGCGATGAAGGTTAAAAGCTTCTATCTCGGTAGTACGTACTATTAAATACCTACCAGACGATAGATCCTTAAAAAGTTATTTATTGGTATCGAATATATATTTTTCTTAAGTTAACACAAATGGGCAAGCAAAGTGGAGCCGATTTCACTTTTGACAATAATTTGGCGATCGCGGTCAAACAATACTGAACCAACCTGAAGTTGGCGAGTACTGTGTTTATAGATATATTCTTGAGTGCGTTGGTCAATGCTCTGGGCGATCGCACCGTACACAGTATTTACCCAGTTACTTCCTGCTTGCGCGTCCGCTTTCCGCAAATACTTGAGTGCAGCTTCTGCGGTAGAACTTGTAAACAGAGTTTGCAGCACTGGTGTTGGTAAACCTGCGTTGGCGGCATATGCTGTTAGAATTTCGCGGCGCCCATCCGCAAGGTGATGGTGCGTGTGAAAAATTCCTCCTGCGAGTTTCATCAGCTTTCCGTGATAGCCAAACAGTAAAATTGCGGCGACTTGCTGCATGGCAGCTTCCACAAGTAAAGGTCCCAGCCAATTTGCCGTTTTCACCAATCGCTCAGAATTAATTCCCATTTGTGTTGCTAAATCCAAGCCATTTTCCCCAATACAAAACACCAAACAATCCAAATGACTTTTAGCTTGTAATTCCTCGCGAAAGGCTTCTAGTTGCTCAGGAGCGCTTAAGGGTTGAGCAATTCCACTCGTTCCCAACAAAGAAAGTCCTTCGACAACACCAAACGCAGCATTCGATGTCCGCTCGGCTAATTGTCTTCCTTCGGGAAGAATAATCGTCACAGCGATCTTTTCGCCTGGTTGTAGCAACTGCGTCAAGTTCTCTTGAATTAATTGCTGTGCATAGCGATAAATCGCTGCTTCTCCTGTGGCATTTATCTTGCCAATTCCTTCACCGCCACGGATCGCGACCGCCTGCCCTTCTGTACGCGGTTCTACCAATGCCCAAATTGGCGTATTTCGAGTTAAATCGAGATTATCACCAGGATCGCTCCGCGTAATTGCCAATGCGCCTTGCGCAACCCCTGCAACTTGTTCAATTGGAATTTTGACAATTTCTGCAGGATGAATAAGATTGACATTAACGGATGTCATGCCTTGCTTTTTGTGTAGCCAATGTAAAGCTGCGATCGCCGCCGCACAAGCAAATACTGGCAAAGTATATCCGGAACGAAGTTGAGAGCGCTTCATAGGCATATCAGAGCATTTTTGGTTGAGAAAGACTATTACTAATTCGTAATTTGCCGTAGGCTTAAGCCCACGGATTTGTAATTCGTAATTTAAGAAATTTAGATAAGAACCGGAGGGTGTATGTTTGAATCTGTTGCTGAAATACGCAAAAACTGGTCTAAGTAAATTAGAGGCAGTTGAGATATTGTGTTAACGCCTGAAAGCTTGTTTTTCTCTAGTCAACAGCAACTCATCACTCCTCAAAATTGGAATTGTAACCAGCGACAGAGAGAATATTATCTTTATTTTTTGTTTCAATAGATTGAGAAACGTATCTGGCGACACTGTCGCTGTTTATTTAGCTAACCCCAAAGCCGAACTCAAAGTTGGATAATGCCTAGTGGAAACCATCTCTCATCCCACCATAGAACTTAGAGAACACCATCACGCGGTAGCGATCCCACCCAGCGAACTACCGCCTAAAATTTCGGCACAAGAAATTCGGACAAGTCTTAGAGCATCAACGCTAGATGGAATCTTTGCAGCGATTTTCTCTAGTATTACCAGTGGGGTCTTGCTCACCAATTTTTTATTACAGCTAGGAGCAAGTTCTGTAGAGATCGGAATGCTCTCGTCGATTCCGATGGTAGTCAATTTGCTGCAGCCTCTAGGGGCTTATTTTGCCGACCGAACCACAAGCCGTCATAACTATTGCTTATGTATTTTTGGCGTATCTCGGTTACTGTGGTTAATTTTAGTTGCGGGTATTGGTTGGGTATGCTGGTCGGGAGCCGACTTACATCAACTGGTCAGCTGGACGCTGGGGATGATTTTGGTGACACACATCCTAAATGCCCTGGGTAGTTCTTGCTGGGTAAGTTGGATGGCAGCACTAGTTCCCCATCGCCTACGCGGACGTTATTTCGGCTTGCGCAACAGTGCCAGTAGCCTCACAACTTTGTTAAGCGTGCCAGTCTTTGGTTTTGCTGTTTCCGCATGGCCTCATAGCAGTGTTCAAGGTTACGGTATCGTGTTGTTTTTAGGTATCGTGGCTGGGCTAATTAGCTTAGGATGCCAGTTTTTGATGGCAGATGTTAACCCGTTACAACCTAGAGATGCTGCTTCTTATCGCACCAAGGCAAAAACTGCAGAGACTTTGAACGTCGTTGATGAGAGTAGCCGTCTACAGCCTAGTCTTTGTCAAGATACTAATTTTTTAAAGTTTTTGCTTTACTTTGGCTTGTGGACGTTTGCGGTTAACTTAAGCGCGCCGTTTTTTAATTTATATCTGTTAGATAATTTACATTTAGATTTAAGTTGGGTCACTACTTACACGAGTTTGACCGCGGGAGCTAATCTCGTCATGTTAGTGTTGTGGGGCAAAATGGCAGATCGCGTAGGTAATCGTCCCTTACTGCTTCTTGTAGGCATTTTAGCCGCCATTACACCCATATTTTGGTTGGGAGCTGGTAGCGATTCTCTGTCGCGCTGGCTCTGGTTGCCGTTAATTCATATCTTTAGTGGTGGAACTTGGGCAGCAATTGATTTATGTAACAACAATATCCAAATGGAAGTTGCTCCCGTCGAACACCCATCAAAATACTTTGCGATCGCAGCAGCAATATCTGGCGTTTGTGGCGCTTTTGGCACAACCACAGGCGGCTTTCTCGCCCAACTATCTGTGATTGGTGGTTTACCAGGGTTATTTGCACTTTCAGTTATCGTCCGCTTAATCGCGCTATTGCCACTCGTTTTTGTCCGCGAACCCCGCAGTCAATCAGTGGTCAAAATTTTGCGCAACTTACTTCCCTTTCAACCACAACTCGCACCTGTTCCTGCTGGAGAAGTTGGCGATCGTACAGAATAAGAATTAGGAGTCAGGCGGATAAGCTCTCAGGAAGCTAAAGAAAAGAGGAGCAGAGGAAGCAGGGGTGCAGAGGAAACACAGAAAGAATAGTGCTTTCTACATCACTCAAAACTCATCACTAGTTAATAATAACTAGTCACTCACCCCTCACCCTTTACCTTTCAAAACTTAACTTATAACTAGCCACTAATCACTATGAATGCAGTAGACTACCTCCGGATCAGCTTAATCGACCGCTGTAACTTCCGGTGTCAATACTGTATGCCGGAAGGTGCTGAGTTAGATTATATTTTGCGGCAACAGCTATTAACTGATGCCGAACTGCTCAGTTTAATTGAAGAAGTCTTTATTCCCGTCGGCTTTACGCGGTTTCGGCTAACGGGCGGAGAACCGTTACTGCGTCCTGGTGTCATTGAAATTGTCCGCGCGATCGCTGCTTTTCCTCAAACTCAAGACTTGGCGATGACAACTAACGGGTTTTTGCTCGCAGGTATGGCACAAGCGCTTTACGATGCAGGGCTGCGACGGATTAATATTAGTTTAGATTCGCTCGATCCCAACACGTTTGACCAAATCATTGGCAATCGCGGTCGTTCGCGCTGGTCACAAGTCTGGCAAGGTATTCAAGCTGCATATCAAGTTGGTTTCGATCCTTTAAAACTGAATGTAGTAGTCATCCCTGGCGTGAACGATCGTGAAGTGCTCGATCTTGCTGCCTTAACAATTGACCGTCAATGGCACGTTCGTTTCATCGAATTTATGCCGATTGGCAATTTTCAACTTTTTGGCGATCGCGGCTGGATTGCTTCTGAAGAACTTCGCCAACGCATCCGTAATTCTTTTGGCTTGACAGAATCGCAGGTACGTGGTAACGGTCCTGCGGATGTTTTTCAGATTCCTGGTGCAAAGGGTACTATAGGGTTCATTAGTCAGATGTCCGAATGTTTTTGCGATCGCTGCAACCGGATGCGGCTTTCTGCTGATGGCTGGTTACGTCCGTGCCTACTCAACGAAGGTCATCAAATCGATTTGAAAACACCCTTGCGCGCTGGCGCTAGTATGGCACAACTACGCCAAGAAGTGCGCCAACTGCTTGCGATTAAACCGGAAATCAATTTCAAACAACGCGAATCAGGGACAACTGGTGCATATAGTCGCACAATGTCACAAATTGGAGGTTAATTCAATTCTAGATTTTGGATTGACTGCGATTATGGAAAACCTAGCGGTTGAAACCGCAGCTAATCAGACAATACCTACCTTCGTAGGTTTCTCAAGCACTAATTCTTATTAGTTTGCGAAGGTGGACTTAGGCTGTTAAGCCGCGACAGAAGTCGCTAGGCTAATAATCCGAAATTCAAAATCTAAAATCGTTAAGCTTGTCTTGAGTAGTACTCAACGACCAACAATTCGTTGACTTGTAGCGCCACCCACTCGCGCTCAACCAAACCGTTAACTTTACCTTCGAGCTTGTTTTTGTCAAACTCTAAATGGCTAGGAAGGTTCGCAAGTCCTGGATATTGTAGATTATTTTCTACTAACTTTCTTGAAGCTTCGCGGTCTCTAACTTTAATCACATCGCCTGGGCGACATTGATAACTTGCAATATCGACGACTCGATCGTTCACCACAATATGACCGTGATTCACTAATTGCCGAGCTGCGGGAATCGTCGGAGCCATTCCCATCCGGAAAACAGTATTATCCAGTCGCATTTCTAATAGTTGCAATAGCACCTGTCCCGTTGAGCCAGTCACGCGTCTAGCACGACGGACGTAACGTAACAACTGCTTTTCGGTTAAACCGTAGTTAAAACGCAGCTTCTGCTTCTCTTCGAGACGGACAGCGTATTCAGAACGCTTCTTACGGTTTTGTCCGTGCTGTCCTGGTGGATATGAACGACGAGCGCTTTTACGAGTTAATCCTGGTAACTCTCCTAAGCGGCGAACAACTCTTAGTCTTGGTCCTCTGTATCGGGACATGGGTTCCTCTTTACTACCTTGTCAAACTTCTCCCAAATTGACCATTATAAATCTGTAATAATCAGATTGGCAAAATCAAGGGTAAATTAAACTTCCTCGAATGCTCATCTGGGCTTTAATATAGCGGAAAATAAAATTTTATCGCTTTGGAAGACTTAATTTAAGTGAAGGTGATATGGCAATCGAAAAAAAGCGTATCCGTGTAGCTGCTACTCCTTTCGCTGTTGCAGTACTCGTCATGTCTGCTGTTCCTAGCGCTACGGCGACAATTACCACGTCTTATCGCAATAGTTTTCGTGTTTGTACAGCCCGTCTTTTGAGTGTTGGTATCGCTGATGTCGCCGCAGCTAACGCTTGTGCCGCAGCACTGAATCCGCGATCGCTATCTAGTTGTGTTTTAAACATTAATCAGCGTACAAATATCGCCGCAACCGATGCACTAGCAACATGCAGACAAGTACGCCGTCAAGATGATTTAGCCGCCTGTGTCGTCGGAATTAGCCAAACGAGCGAACAACAACCGGCAAATGTTTTAGATTACTGCGGTCGTAGTTTATTGCCAGTACGCTTTGCTGAATGCGTTGTTGGTTTACGCAGCGAAATTAATTTGACGCCTGTCCAAGCGATGGATAGTTGTATCGATGCTAGCGATCCTCTAGGAAATCTTTCTCCTACGTTTATCCCAGAAGGACAAACGCCTGCGATTCAAACAACTCCTGAACCCGTCAGCCCAGTCCCACCAGAAGCTCAACCTTCTCCACCGCCGACGACGCCGGTGACTCCGTGAGGTAGAGCAGAGGAGCAGGGGAGAATATTTTCTCTGCTAGTTATAGCCTTAGTCAACAGAGTTAGAACATTATAGAAGCTCGTAGTGATTTCCCTGACCCTCACTACAAGACAAGCTCTATCTCAGGAATGAACATAAGTTGCGGTGCGACAGGGATAATAGATACCAAAAAGCTTTTGGGTATGCGGTTTGCGCTCTTTGATGATGGCAAGGACTTGAAGGAGGACATTATTACTACACAACTTTCACTTAGCGTTATCCCTGATAGTTGGCACGAGCCAGCAATCGCAGAAATTTTAGCACGGGTTGTCGAGATCGCTGATTTTGCATTTGCTAACGCTGCAACGGTAGATTGTCATGGAGCCTTTCCCGCAAAAGAATTTGAACTCATCACGCAAGCAGGATTCTTGAGCGCACCATTACCTCGCGAATTAGGCGGATTAGGTTTGGGAACGCAAGCGGGGGGAACTTTACCTTTATTGCTGTTACTTAAACAATTAGGTCGCGGTAATTTATCCGTTGGACGCGTTTATGAAGGTCACGTTAACGCGCTACAACTGATTAACACGTTTGGTACGCCAGAACAAATTGAGACCTTTGCAGAAGCTGCACGCGATCGCCATAAAATCTTTGGCGTCTGGAATGCTGAAGCTGCGGATGGAGTCAAAGTGATTCCGCTAGACAATGGCAATTATCGTCTAGAAGGCTCGAAAACTTTTGCTTCGGGTTGCGGTTTTGTCGAACGTCCGTTTGTGAATGGGGCATTACCCGATGGTAGCTGGCAAATGTGTATTGTGCCGATGGATGAAGTTGAGACAGTTGTCGATCCCGCATGGTGGCAACCTTCAGGAATGCGCGCATCGGCGAGCTACAAAGTAGACTTTACAGGGGTGGAACTTGCGCCGCTTTACGTTATTGGTAATCCTGGCGATTACTTTCGTCAACCATGGTTAACAGGTGGCGTGATTCGCTTTGCGGCGGTGCAACTTGGTGGTGCAGAAGCATTGTTTAATTTAACGCGGGAATATCTCCAGTCACTCCATCGGACGCAAGATCCTTACCAGGAAGAACGCTTAGGAAAAATGGCGATCGCCCTCGAAAGTGGTCATCTTTGGCTACGCGGTGCAGCAACTTTAGTCGATGAGTACGCGCCTGTATTTGGCGGGTATGCTTCTGAAGTTCATCCCCAAGCCAGCAAAATTGTCGCCTATAGCAATATGGTACGTACCGCGATTGAGCAAATTTGTATGGATGTCATGCAGTTATGCGAACGCTGTGTCGGTACTCGCGGCTTACTTCCACCAAATCCAATAGAACGCGTTATTCGTGACTTGACTTTGTACCTACGCCAACCCGCGTTTGATGCAGCGATCGCTAATGTCGGGCAATACGCGTTAGGGAGTGAAAAGCCTGCAAGTTCGCTGTGGATGCTATGACTCAGATTGTGTCGCAAACGTTATTAGCTCATCCGGAGCAAATTTCAATATATCCTGCAAGTGCGATTGCTGATTTTGGTTCGACGCTCATTGTTGCGCCACATCCTGATGATGAATCGCTTGGTTGTGGTGGGGCGATCGCTTTATTACATCAGCTTGGCATCTCTGTCGAGGTACTTGTTGTTAGCGATGGAACTCAATCGCATCCTAACTCGCTTCGCTACCCTGCACCCGCATTGAGAGACTTACGCGAACGAGAAACTCTCGCTGCACTCGCGGTGCTTGGTAATAAAGTCGCAGTAACATTTTTCCGCCTCAAAGATGGTGCGGTTCCTAATAGAAATAGCAATGATTTTGATTTTGTAGTAACTCGCTTGCAAAAATACCTTTCAAGCCGCAGTCTGCAAACCGTCTTTTTACCTTGGCGATACGATCCGCACCCCGATCACCGCGCGACTTGGGAACTGCTCACAACTGCAATCGACACGGCAAATTTATCGCTGCGGCAAATTGAATATCTAATTTGGGATTGGGACCCTTTACAACGCAAAGATGCTACCTTACCTGTAAATGTTAAGCCGTGGCGGTTGGATATAAGTACGGTACTCGATTTAAAACAACAGGCGATCGCAGCATACCGTTCGCAAACAACTGATTTAATTGATGACGACCCACAGGGTTTTCGTTTAACACCTGAAATGCTGGCACACTTTGCCCATCCTTGGGAACTTTACTTGGAGCAAACTTGATGAATCAACCGAAGCCACCTATGGAGTCACTCCAGCCCCAATATTTTAACGATCTCTATACTGCTGATGAAGATCCTTGGCAATTTGAGACGAGCGAATATGAGGCGAATAAATATGCAAACACTCTAGCCGCACTACCAAAACAACGCTACCGCTCTGCGCTCGAAATTGGTTGTTCGATTGGTGTTCTCACTTCGCGTTTAGCCGAACGTTGCGATGCACTGTTTTCTATTGATGCGTCAGAAATCGCCTTGAATCGCGCTATTAAACGCTGTCAGCATCAACCTCACGTCAAATTTCAATTGATGCAAGTGCCGCTCGATTACCCGCAAGAAACCTTTGATTTAACTTTAGTTTCTGAAGTTGGTTATTACTTATCGTGGGATGATTTAAGAAAAACGCAAAAGTTGATCCTAGAGCATCTAGAATCAGGAGGACATTTGCTGCTTGTTCACTGGACGCTATATGCCGAAGATTACCCGTTATGGGGTGATGAAGTTCACGACTCGTTTATGGAATTAACTGATTCGCACTTGCGGCATTTGCACGGACAGCGGGAAGAGCAATATCGGCTTGACTTGTTCGAGCGGGTTTAGATAAATGGGAGGGGTTTTACGTAAATGACTTAAACGCGATCGCAGCTCGGCAATCGCCTGCGAAATTTCTTGGTGACAATCGCGTTCTAATTCAATGACTTGCTTTTCTCTGACGCGTTCTCTTAACAAGCCAAACGTTGGCGATTGATACAGTTCGGCGGCGAGCCAAGCCAGCGAGACTCCCCATTCTTGCGCGCATTGCGCAATTTCATATTCATTGAGTTGGTGAAGCCGCGATCGCATCCACAGCAATCGTAGTTTCCGACGTGCTTGCAGTTTTTGTTCGCTTCGCGCTACTGACTCAACAATAAATGGTTGATGTTTGTGTCCCATCGCCGTCCATTCGCGCAATTGATGTGCTAAACCATTTTTGGCACGTCCGGTTTGTCGTGCGGAAGTGATGACCTTTACCGCTGGACTATGACGAAACCTCGCATCAACACGTACTAATGCTTGATAAAAAGCAACGTCTTCTGGCGTGCGTACCGCAGGCATTCCGCCTACGCGAGCGTACATTTGGGCTGTCACGGCTAAACTTGCACCATAATGCTGATAATGTCGCGGCCAGCGCTCGTATGGTTCAGGATCGAGATAAGTTTCGAGTTCGGTTAAGAGATAGCGATAGCCTACCTCACGTAAATGACACAACCGCGCATAAGGATCTAATTGACTGC
Organism: Chroococcidiopsis sp. TS-821; assembly: GCF_002939305.1. NCBI lineage: Bacteria > Bacillati > Cyanobacteriota > Cyanophyceae > Chroococcidiopsidales > Chroococcidiopsidaceae > Chroococcidiopsis > Chroococcidiopsis sp. TS-821. Next base: position 1,621,430 of record NZ_MVDI01000001.1, read on the forward strand.
GTTCAGCACGATCTGTGATAATTCTCCCCCCAACCGCGTCCGCACCGCGAGATATTTCTGCTAAAGTGGCAGCAATCCAAGTCGGGGCGACGCGAGTATCGCCATCGGTTGAAGCAATTACGCCGCGATCGCGTCCTATACTCTGCAATCGACGATACGCTTCGTTCATTAAAAGCCGCCGCACTTTACCAATATAAGCTTCAGCCTTGGGTAAAGTGATTTCGACAACGTGAAGTGCTAATGATGGGTGCTGCTGAGCAAATTCCCGCGCGATCGCTGCCGAATCATCACAACAGTTATTCGCTAGTAGAATAATTTCGTAACGGCTGTGATGCAGTGGTTTTCCTTGTAAATCAATTTGATGCGCCAAGGCATTGAGCGTCGCAACTAAATGTTCAGCTTCATCGCGCACCGGCACAACAACGCATACTTCACATTCTGTAGCAGGAGGCTCGATGACTAAAGGCTCAATAGATGCTTCATCTAACAATGCATTCGCGTGGGCTGCTGTTTGCTTCCCAATCCGCTCAATCCCCTGCATACTAATTTATTCCTATACCTAAAAAGCAATTGCTTCAGTGTATCTATCTCTACTTTTTTTTTTATCTACTTTTAAGCTGATTTTGTTATATTAAAAACGCCAATATTAAGTATTTTCTACTACACCTAATCCACACAAATTTGCCTAGTTGACTTCTGTAAGTTTGAGCACAAAAAATGATAATAACGACTTGAGCCGCAAAACAAATGACACTTTGACAAAATATGTATTGTCAGCGATCGCAGGTAACAGCTAAGTTAATTTATACTTTGGCAGTGAAAGTCTTTCCCAAAAATTTTTCTGTAAATAGATGATTTACTTGATGATGTCACCTGTTCTTAGCTTAGAGAATAAAGAAACAAGGTGATGGGGAGTTTCAATTACCAATGACCAATTACCAACTCAAAACTCACATCAAACTGCTGGTACTCGATATCGACGGTACAATCGCCGGAGAATCAAATACAATTCGTCCTGCTGTCCGCGATGCGATTCAAGCTGCAAAAGCTAAAGGCGTGGAAGTCGCACTAGCGACCGGAAGAATGTATTGCTCTGCGTTACGCTTTCATCACGATATTGGTTCGACAATGCCGTTGTTAGCATACCAAGGAGCTTGGATTCAAGATCCGCATACGCAAAAAATGCATCGTCATTTACCCGTTGCCAAAGCCACTGCGCATCAGTTGTTAGATTATTTTGAGCAACCACAATTGCGATCGCTGCTGTCGGTTCACTTTTATATCCGCGATCGCCTTTATGTGCGCGAACTCACCCCAGAAACTCAACTCTACTCAGAACGTTCAGGAATTGAACCAATTGCAGTTGGCAACTTGCGTCAAGTGCTCACCGATGAACCCACAAAAGTGCTAGCCCTTAGCGATGATGTTGCTTTGATCGATCGTCTTTTAGGAAGCTTGCGCCAGCGATATACGCCAGCAGAACTGTACATGACAAAATCGGTTGCGACTTTTTTTGAAGCAACCAATCCATTAGTTAACAAAGCTGCGGCTGTACGGTACTTAGCAGAAGAGTGCTTGGGTATTCAAGCGGCGAACGTGATGACAATTGGCGATAATTTTAACGATGTGGAAATGCTAGAATATGCCGGAATTGGCGTGGCGATGGGTAATGCACCATCAGCCGTTAAAAATATTGCGCGCTGGGTCGCGCCAACTGTTGAAGAAGATGGCGTAGCAGCAGCAATTGAAGAGTTCATTTTGCTCGAGAAGGCGGGGTTTAATCGTTGCAGTTGATTAAGGAAAAGCTTTGAAAGGCGCATGTAACTTTGTGATGATGCTTACCAACTCAGAAAGGGTACCGACGACTGGCCGTGTTTCGTCTCGGTACCCTGACTGGTTCGCTCCTCACACACTTGCAATCTTATATGAACTCGATTTGTTTGTCACTGCCTTGCACAAAATTTTCTACCTAAAGGCAGAAGTTACCAACATCATATCAGAATACTCAAACTTTTACGCGATTATTGTTTACAATTTATAAGTTTGACAATATTTTCTGATCCCTAACCACTTCTTTCCTATAGTTCGGTTGGTGCATAAATTCCCAACTTATCGTTTAGCAAAACAGCTAAAAGACGTTGAGTCAATAGCGTTAAACCCAATCGTACTCGTGCCAAATCTAGATTATTGCGTTTGACTTCGCCCCAAATCTGACAGTAGGCATAAAAGGTTTGCCAAGATTGACATAAAGCAACAGCTATTTTTTGCCAGTGCGGTTTTAAATGAGCATTGGGAGCGTATAAGTTGTCAGATGTTACTAATAATTGCTTAATTAAAGCTTGCTCAGCTGCATGACGACAAAGAAGTTGCTGTTGAGAATCTAGAAAAGAAATTGATGTAAGCACAGGTGGAATAATCCCTTCACGCGCAGCTAGCTGTAACACTGAGTAACAGCGGGCATGAGTGTATTGAAGGATAAAGGGAAGCAAAGTCTTGTTTTTTTGCAAGCAATATTTTTCTATTTTTGGAGGGTTCGCAATCGAGTACTGTAGCCAAGCAGCGATCGCGCAATCTGTTAATTCCAAATAAATTAAACCTGATGGTGTTGCGCGGATAGCGATTAAGGTTGAGCAAGCAAGATTTTCTGTTGCTAATTTTTGCCGTATATCATCCGCAATCGCCTGCGTGTTAATCATGCCAATTATTTTTGTAGCGATTTGAATCGCCGGTATTTTTTGTGCAGTACTCAACTGTAAGGCGATCGCCCATACATAAGTGAATTCACCGTCTTTTTTTTGACACCAAGAAACATTCAGTTGCGGTTGTAGAGTTAACTTGTAACTTAATAGGTATAAATTAAGTGCTACTTGCAGGTGCGGCAATAACACTTGTTTGGTTGTGAGGTAGTCAGCAGATGACAAATAAGTTCTCTCTAAAATTCTTTAAAGACAAGCATCTATGACATTTAGTCTAAATGTATCACTGCTGATTGCTAGTACAAATCTATCGTTAACGCAGTTGTGACTTCGTACTGAGTTAGTTACAATCTCTACCAAAATTTTACTGAAAGATTTTTGTGATTTTTGTTACATAGTTTTTGTGACGAAGATCACTGACAGAAGAATTGTTGAGGATAGATATTCCAGGCAAGATATTGTACTCTTTGTAGTGACATTGCTTGTCGTGCGAATGTTTCGCTTTTAGCAATCTTTATGTTGCTTTAAAATTGAAATACACGATCGCTCAAATCAAAAACTGCAAAATTTAGTAAATAATAAGTAACATCTAATACTAGGATTGCTTTGCAAGATCTATAAAACAAATGTAGAGTTAAGCTAACTAGTAGCCGATAATTACACTGGTCTGTTAAGTGCTCTTTATCGCATTAGCATACCCGTAACGGCTGCATCTTGTTGTAACGTTTTCGGCTAAAAGCCAAATGCTTCGACTTATGCATTCTCCATCTATGCAGTCCCCAACATTTTCAGAAACACCAAGACCATTTCTAACTTGGCAACGAATTCTCGATTGGGCGCAAGAACACTACCGAGTTCGTTCATTTAACAAAGATGAGCGAATTCCTGCACGACCAGGGCTACTGTATCTAGTACAGCGCGGTGCAATTAGACTTGTCGGTACTGCCCAAGTCAGCGCCACCGCTAGCCAGCTAACTTCTCGCCGAGTTAACCGCACTCCAGAGGAAGCTTTTTTAGGCTTTGTTGGTGCTGGACAGCCCTTTGAAATCGTTGCTCAATCGCCATTTACACTCCAAGCCTATGCTCATGTTGACCAAACTTCGGTAGTGTGGATGTACTGGCACGACCTAGACAATTGGCCGCATTTCCGGCGCGAAGTTCTCGATGCCTTTCGTTATCAGCATCAACGAAAATTATTGTGGCTGAGTGCCTTAGGGCAAAGACGAACCATCGATCGTCTATTAGGATTTCTGACACTCTTAGTTGAGGAGTATGGCGAGCCGTCTTTTAGTCCAGAAGATCCGGAAGTGCTGCGGGGATATTGCTTACCATTTCCACTCACGCATGCCCAAATCGGGAGCGCGATTGGTTCGACACGAGTCACTGTTACGCGGTTAATGGGTAAGTTACGTCAACGTAATTTGTTGATTACTCAAGGCGATAATTTAATTTGTTTGCCAGCTGAGTCAGTGAATATTGCTAAACGGTAAAATTATCTCTGTGCGCAAATAAATGTACTCAACAGGCATGACGTCATCGAATTCTGACAAAACCCGTTTGCTCGATCAGTTCTTGCCCTTGTTCTGTCAGGAGAAAATTAGCATAAGCATTTCCAGCTTGTTCGTCGATTTGACCGTTTTGTTTGACGACGACAAACAAGTTACGTGTAATTGGATAATCACCCGATTGAAAAGCTTCAAGATTGAGGCGATTGCGTAATTTTGGGCATTGAGATACAGGAACGAGAGGTTCTTGATAAGGCGGAACAAAGTCACCTGATCCGCGTCCTATAGGTAGGGCTCTAACAGTACATTGCGGGACAACTTCTGGTGCTGAGGCATAGTAAATACCACCAGGAGTTACCGCTAATCTACGCAGCGCTTGAGTCGTGTCGGTAACAAGTTCTACATTAGATCCAAATGATTGATTTGCAAGGATATCTTGCACAAAAAACTCAACTGTACCACCATCACTCATTCGCCGCGAAAGTGGTAGTATTGCTAAATTTGGACCGCCGAGTTGATTCCAGTTGGCAATTTTGCCAGTGTAGATGGCGCGGACTTGTTCAATAGTCAATCCAGGAATATCTAAATTCGGATTAACCGCGATCGCCAATCCATCAATGGCAACGGGTATTTGATTTAAACCAAAGCCGCGTTGTTGCGCGCGGGCAATTTCTCGATCTAATAGCGGTCTAGAAGACTGGGCAAAAGCAATTTTCCCTTCAATCAGCATCCGAATTCCGCTTGCTGAACCTGGTGTTTCGCCAGTAGGGTCAACGTAGCGCAAGCGAAACTCTGGTCGCGCCGCTTGAATTGCTGAGTCAACTGCTAAGCGAATCGGTGCCCAAGTCGTACTACCGCCATAGTTGAATAATCCATTAGGTACATTTTGAACGGTCGCGAAATTACTAGTAGATTCGGTTGAACGTGGCGGTGGTGCATTGATATCAGAACCGGTGTCTTCCGATTGCGAGTCCGCAAATATTCCCAGGTTAATACCACGATTAGCAAACCACCACAAACCACTACCGACGATTCCCACCGTAATCAAGAAGGTTAATACAAGAACTGCAGTTTCATTCTTTTGTGACATAACGTTTAACCAAAAATGGCACTAAGTTAAGATAGAACCCTTATCTAGTAAGGACTGGCAAAATAGAATAGCTCATGGGTACTAAAAGAAAGAAATTAGACTTCTTGCAAAAGGTAGGGAAAAAGCCACAAGTACCAGATTGCAGTAGTAGTGGATGTGACAGAAAGTCTGATTGAACGACCGAAAAAACACAGATTTTACAGTCATAAAAAGAAACAGCACACCTTCAAGCCGCAAGTAATAGTCAACTAATTCAGCGAACAATTTATTTGTAAGGCACATCAGCGTACGACAACGCGACTTTCAATTATTCCAAACCACGTCAAGTAAAACTCAAAGCAGAAATAGAATGGTTGACAGCCAAAGAATATCAAGATCTGCAAAAGTTGCACCCTTGTCTTTGGAGTTTTGCCTGGATTGATATTTCTGGCGCAGAACTCATCAAGCTTTAGCTTGCTACCATCACTATCGCAAGTGTACCCAAACTCTCTAAAGTTATATACAACTATAGTATCCCTGTTTAGAGATGATTCACTTGCTGCTCAAGCAACAAGCGTAATGATTCCAACTTCTCAAACATCTTTTAAGGCTTACCTACATGATGCCGCTATGGCTACTCCCAATAAAGTTGCTGATACTATCTTTCCAAACTGAGATTAACACATCAACAATTCTGAAATACCTCCCTTCAATTTACACAGCTGCAAGCATTAACAAATTGTGGTTTTGTAATTAAAGCGTAGAATATGCTGATTGACTGAATACTCATGAACTTTTCTGTATCGCCATATTGGAGCTTCCATAAGAGGATAAAAATATCTAGAGGTCGCTTAAAGTAATACTTACATTTATTAGTAAGTTGCAAAGCAGGTTATCATTCAACTCTTCCATCTAATTTCTTTAGATATCCAAACATCTATACTTTAAGGAGTGAATTTGTGATTTTCTTTCAAGACATTGGGAAGAATTCTTTAAAATCTTTACAACAACCTTATAAAAGTTATGTAATGAGATTTTTAAAAATGATTCGATACGATTATAATTTGTGGGTAAGAATAATAACTAACCGAGAGTGTTTTAAGCTTTTGAAAGAACTTGAACTGTCTAAACTAAATGCTCTAGAAATTTCTGGTAATCGATACCGGCAATTAGGTTTTCAATCTTATACTCAAGTAAATTACCCAGAATTTGATATTTGTAAAGAGCGGCTTCCACAAACTTTTAATATTATCATTGCTGAACAAGTCTTTGAACATTTGCTATGGCCTTATAGAGCAGGCAAAAATGTATATGATATGTTAGAGCCAGGCGGATATTTTCTCATCTCTACACCATTTTTAGTCCGTATTCACAACTGCCCTGTTGACTGCTCTAGATGGACTGAAACAGGTCTGAAATATCTATTGGCTGAGTGCGGCTTTCCACTCGAATCAATCAGAACCAGTTCATGGGGAAATCGCGAGTGTGTTAAGGCAAACTTTAAGGATTGGGTACTATTTGGATGGTATAGACCGTTACACAATGAACCGAACTATCCTGTACAGGTTTGGGCGCTAGCACAAAAGCAGCAGGTGCGATCGTAAATTTTTCTGAAAATTGGTACTTCATTGCCCAAGCAATATCAACACCTCAAACAAGTCTTAGACAGCGTTTTTTTTGAGGGAGATGAAACAGGCAATGTAACTCTATCAACATTGCTCTAAAATTTGTCTTGCCACGATTGAGTTAAAAGATTGCAGCAAGTAGTTTGTATATCAGCCTAAATAAAGCTGTTAGGGCGATCGCAGCTGCGCCTGTGATTAAAGCAAAGAACAAAATAGTTGGTATCGTTAATTCACTCTGCAAAGCTGGTACGAACAAAACGAGCGCTAATATAATACCGATAAAAATTAATACATCTTTAGTATCAAGCCAACGCCGAGTTTGGGCAAAAATAAGCATCCCCAAAATGACTCCGGCTACCCCTAGTGTGACAACTGGCGATTGTACTAAGCTATAAAGTGCGATCGCAATTAATCCTCCGGCAAAGCCACTGAGTCCAGCGCCTGCTAAGACTTCCCACAGCGAAAAAGCTGGTGGTTGATGGGAGTAGGGTACGGTAGCTGTAGTTGGCGGTGGTGTTACCGGTGGTGATGCCTCTGTCGCGGTGGTAATTGCGGTTAATACTTCTTGAGCAGAATGAAAGCGTTGATTAGGTGCGATTGACAGCATTCGATCGAGAATATCTGCGATCGCTGGAGCAATATCTGCGTGCGCTCTCCAGTTCCAGCGATTATTGTAAACATCAAATAGTTCAATCGTTTTTTTACCCGTAAGTAAAACAACTGCAGTAACAGCTAAAGCGTATAAATCCGTTGATGGATAAATGTCTCCACCAGACATTTGTTCGGGTGGCGCGTATCCTTGCGAATATATTCCTGTTGAACCTTTTGTTTGCGTAGCTGCAGTTGTGACTTGTTTGACTGCACCAAAATCAAGCAAATAAAGTCGCCCGTTGCGATGGCGCATAATATTAGAAGGTTTGATATCGCGATGAATTGAGCCGTGTTCGTGAACAAACTGCAGTACAGGGAGAATTGCCTGCAACACTTCTAACACTTCATTGGGCGAAAATTTACCTTTTTCTGCTAATTCCTCTTCTAAGTTTTTGCCGTCAATGTATTCTTGTACCAAGTAGAAAAACTTATCTTGTCCACCAGGCTGCAAACTCGGTACGGTTACTTCAAAAAAAGCATACAAGTCAGGGATTTGGTCGTTTTGACTGCCAAGTTCTTCTAAAACTGTGGCTTCCCGTTCAAACAATTGCTGCGCAATTTGGAGTTGAGTCGGCGTTAAATAGCTAGCAGGTTGAAATTGCTTGACAACACAGCGGCGCATTCCAGGAGTGTAGCGATCGCGTGCCAAAAAAGCTGCGCCGAAACCCCCTTTTCCGAGCAGATGAAGTGGCAAATAGCGCCCCACCAAAATCAACGGCATCCCGCAGGTAATGCAGTATTTTTGTTGGATTGTTTTTAGCGTCGCGCTATCGTCTAAATCTGCAAATTGGTTTTGGGGGCGGGGACAACTCGAACGAGTGCAGTAGACTTCCATGAACGAGGGTTAGGGGTTAGGCATGTTTTCACTCCAAATGCTCGTCACACAATTAACTTCCGGTAGGGTTGGGCGTGATTTCTTCTTCATCAAAAGTTTCAGGTACAATTGGTCGTTGCGGTTTTAACACATCTTTGTTCCAACCTGGTTTTGCAAACTGCGGTAAGATTTCGTTAATGAAGGCTTCTGCGGCTTTTGAGCGGTAACGATTGGGATTAACAATCACCGATAAAGTCCGCTTGACAACCACACCTTCAATCTTGGCACAGTGTAATCCTCCCATTTGTAATTCTTTGGCGATCGCTGTAACTGAAACGAAAGCAGCACCCAATCCGGATTGCACGGCATTTTTGATAGCCTCGATCGAATTGAGTTCCATTTCGATTTTGAGACGACGAGTATCTATATCACAGCGCGTCAAAACTTGATCGATAACTTTACGAATCGTTGATTGCGAGTCCAACGCAATAAACTGTAATTTGTAAAGATCGTCTTTGTAGATCGTGTCTAGCTTCGCAAACGGATGCGACGTGGGCAGAATCAGTGCTAGTTCATCTTCTGCATAGGGAATAATTTCTAGCGAATCCTGCAATTCGGTTGGAACTTCACCACCAATAATCGCTAGATCGACTTGCCCGTTCGCGACACTCCAAGCTGTACGGCGTGTCGAGTGAACGTGTAATTGTACGGCAACGTCAGGATATTGTTGTCGGAATAAACCGATCATTCGTGGTAAAAGATACGTTCCAGTTGTTTGCGAGGCCCCAACGATCAGCGTACCGCCTTGGAGGTTTTGCAAGTCTTCAATGGCGCGACAGGTTTCCTGACAAAGCGTGAGAATTTTCTCTCCATAGCTCAGCAGAAGATAACCTGCTTCGGTTAGTTGTGCTCGGCGTCCTCCTCTGTCGAACAAAGGTACATCCAACTGTCGCTCTAAGTTTTGTACTTGAAGACTGACAGCTGGTTGCGAGACATATAGACTATCAGCAGCACGCTTGAAGCTCCCTTCGGCGGCGATCGCTTTGAGAATGCGTAACTGATCTAAAGTAAAAGGAAGGTCAGACATACGGCTAAACCCACGAAGATGAAAGGAGACTTCAGGCAACCAATTTTGGCTTAACGGTCACACCTAAATGGTTCATAGCCTGCTTATGTAGGAGACTTAATCTAGAACTTGACACTATCACAACTCATTTCATTCTGATTAAATCGCTCCTGTTGAATACTTTGTGCTATCGGCTGTAACACATGCTAGTTTTCTTCTAACAATTGTATTGAGATAATTTGCTCTTGGTCTTCTCTGCGCGGCGATCGCCTACAGTGCTCTAGCTGCACTGCCGCTTTGGGCAAAAAAACGCTTTGGTGGTGTATGAGTTTATTATTGTGATGTCTTTGCGTTGGTAAGTTTGCCATTGTTAGTCCTGTATATCATTCATGGTTTTATTTACAGTGTGGAAGTTAGCAAGTGGGGCAATTTCAAGGAGGCTGCGGGTAAAATCAGTCGTTCGGGTATTGTCAGTTTTCTTTTGAGTTATATACAGCTACGTTCAATCTACTAGAAATTGCCACCATTCAGAACCCCTACGTTCATCTCGATGAAGCTGGTATAATTTGTGGCGCTGCACCTACATACATAACTTCCGGCGAAATCATCTTGCCTTATTAAATTTGGCATTTAGCGTGGCGACCGTGCCTTTACAAATCGTTACAAAGAAATTTTGAGCGTTATCGATCGTTCTTTACCGTCAAGAATTACACTGTGTTGCTTACCCAAATATTGCTGATTTTGTGCTTTTACTGTGGTGGTCTTACCCAGTTTTGTGTGAGTGCGTAGCACAGTCAATTGGTGATATAAGCTCCCAAAAGGATAGCTATTGCTTACTATAAGCGATTGCTAAGCACGCTTTCATTTATCATGTTCATTGACTTTATGCAAATTTGTCAAAACCGCTACAACAAGCGATCCCGCTCTTTTGCCAAGCGAGCACGAGTCAAAAATCTTAGTCTACCAATTGATCCCAAATTGATGTAGCATGGTTCAAACTAGCTACTAAAAATTAGCGGCAGCGCGCTATATTAAGGCAAATTTTTAATAGATTATTTCAACGGCTAAGGTCAAGTAGCTAATTTCATAGCAAAACTCGATACAGGTACTTAGAGGAAGCATGGTGTTGTCGGTTAGTGAGCGGACATTTACTCAAGAAGTTTTAGCATCTCCTATTCCTGTTCTTGTGCATTTTTGGGCACCTTGGTGTGGTCTGTGCCGCAGCATTGAACCTTTGTTGTTACAATTCCAAGAACAAAATAAAAATCAAGTTAAAGTTGTCGGCGTTAATGCTGATGAAAACTTTAAACTTGCTAATTCGTTTCGGCTCACGACACTGCCAACATTGATTCTGGTCGACCAGGGAAACCTCAAGCACCGATGGGAGAGTTTCCACGGATACGCAGAACTACGTGCGGAACTCGAAAAAATTCAACTTCAATCTAGTGAAAATCGGGAAAAAAAGCTCTGTTCGATGGCTAGCGCCAGCAAATCCGTAATCGCTGAGTGGGACTGTCGCTCAGCTTAAGCGATGATAGAAAGATATTACGTATCCTTTGCTGAGTTACTCATTAGTTGCGTTGCTCAAAACTAACAACGATTTGAGAAATCCCACTGATATTTCAGTCATGTGGGCTATTTTATGGTAAAACCCTTGTGTCACAATTGTTAACAGTTTGGTCAAAATAGAAAAGAATTATATAAAGTAGGCGTCAGTGATGGAAGCAATCTATGAGTATGCCTGGCTCGTTCCGGTGTTACCTTTAGTCGGGGCAATGCTGGTCGGTCTTGGGTTAATCTCGTTCAATCAGGTGACGAACCGCGCGCGAAAATTAAATGCGGTATTTGTTGTCTCCTTGTTAGGTGCAGCAATGTTTCATTCGGTAGCATTGCTTGTCAGTCAAATCCAAGGACACGCGCCTTACGTCCGCACTTTAGAATGGGCAGCCGCAGGAAACTTTCATCTGACAATGGGCTACACCATTGACCACCTTACCGCTCTGATGTTAGTCATTGTTACCACAGTAGCTTTTTTGGTAATGGTGTACACCGATGGCTATATGGCTCATGACCCAGGGTATGTACGCTTTTATGCATATCTGAGCCTATTTAGCTCGTCGATGTTAGGTTTAGTTGTTAGCCCAAACATCGTCCAAATTTATATCTTCTGGGAACTCGTAGGGATGTGCTCGTACCTACTTGTGGGATTCTGGTACGATCGCCCAGCAGCAGCAGATGCCTGTCAAAAGGCGTTTGTTACCAACCGCGTTGGAGATTTTGGTTTACTACTAGGAATTCTTGGGCTGTACTGGGCAACTGGCAGCTTTGAGTTTGAAGCAATCGGCGAGCGCTTGCAAACGTTAGTAGAAACAGGTTCGCTCAGTAGCATCCTTGCTGCCCTTTTTGCCATTCTAGTTTTCTTAGGTCCTGTTGCTAAATCAGCTCAATTTCCACTGCATGTCTGGTTACCAGACGCTATGGAAGGTCCGACTCCGATCTCGGCATTAATCCACGCTGCGACTATGGTTGCTGCTGGAGTTTTTCTCATTGCACGGATGTACCCTGTCTTTGAAGGCATACCCGCCGCAATGAATGTTATTGCTTTTACAGGTGCCTTTACTGCGTTTTTAGGGGCAACAATCGCCATCACGCAAAACGACATCAAAAAAGGCTTAGCCTACTCCACTATTTCCCAGTTGGGATACATGGTGATGGCAATGGGCGTCGGCGCGTATAGTGCAGGGTTATTCCACCTCATGACGCACGCCTATTTTAAAGCGATGTTGTTTCTGGGTTCGGGTTCTGTCATTCACGGCATGGAAGCCGTCGTCGGACACGATCCTGCTTTAGCGCAGGATATGCGGATGATGGGAGGACTGCGGAAATTCATGCCAATTACCGCCATTACCTTTTTGATCGGAACGTTGGCAATTAGCGGTATTCCACCCTTCGCAGGGTTCTGGTCCAAAGATGAAATTCTCGGCTCTGCCTTTGCTGCCAATCCCTTATTGTGGTTTGTTGGTTGGGTAACAGCAGGCATTACCGCCTTCTATATGTTTCGGATGTACTTTTCCACGTTTGAAGGTAAATTTCGTGGTAATCAAACTGAAATTCGCCAAAAGCTAAAATCTGGCGCAGCAAATACATTGATGAGTCCTTCGCCTCTAGCACCGAACTTTGGTCCTGGGGCAATGGACACGCGCGAACTCAAGGCTTTATCTGAATCCTCCCACGATCGCGGACATAGCGATCGCCCTCATGAGTCACCCTGGACAATGACGCTACCGCTCGTTGCGCTTGCCATTCCTTCAATCTTCATTGGTTTGGTAGGTACTCCGTATGCTAACTACTTTGAGGAATTTATCTATCCTCCGAGTGAATCGCTAGCTGAGGTAATCGAAAAAGTCAGCGAGTTCAACCAGACTGAATTTTTCATCATGGCAGGTAGTTCAGTTGGTATTTCCTTGATCGGTATCACCTTAGCGTCGTTGATGTACTTATTCGGTAAGATTGACCCCGCAGCGATCGCCTCATCGATCAAACCACTTTATGAGCTTTCCCTCAATAAGTGGTACTTTGATGACATTTACCACCAACTCTTTGTCATAGGTAGCCGCCGCCTTGCGCGACAAGTGATGGAAGTTGACTATCGCGTTGTTGATGGTGCAGTTAACTTAACAGGCTTCTTCACACTCATTAGCGGTGAAGGCTTGAAATATCTGGAAAATGGTCGCGCTCAATTCTATGCTCTGATCGTGTTTGGGGCTGTGTTAGGCTTGGCGATCGTTTTTGGTGTGACATAAATAAGCATTTGGCAGTTAGTCATTAACTGTTAGCTTAATAAAGTGCTAATTGTTAATTGCTAATTGCTAAACGCTAATCGCTCAACGCTGATTGTTATGAATATCGCTAATTTTCCCTGGCTGACGACAATAATTCTGTTGCCAATTATCGCGTCGCTGTTGATTCCGTTTTTACCTGATAAAGACGGCAAAACAGTACGCTGGTACTCCCTAGTCGTGGGGTTGATTGATTTTGCACTGATTGTTTGGGCGTTTTATTCTCAGTACGATTTAGCTAATCCCAATTTACAGCTAGTGGAAAGTTACTCTTGGGTACCGCAGCTAGACTTAAATTGGTCAGTGGGCGCCGATGGCTTGTCCATGCCATTAATCATTCTGACTGGGTTTATTACAACGCTCGCGATGTTAGCAGCTTGGCCCGTAACGCTCAAACCACGCTTGTTTTACTTTTTGATGCTAGCAATGTACGGCGGTCAGATCGCGGTGTTCGCCGTCCAGGACATGCTACTGTTCTTCCTGGTATGGGAACTCGAACTGATTCCTGTATACCTATTGCTAGCAATTTGGGGCGGTAAAAAGCGGCAGTACGCAGCGACAAAGTTCATTTTGTACACAGCGGGTGGTTCGCTATTTATCTTAGTTGCAGCCCTGACAATGGCGTTCTACGGCGATACCGTGACGTTTGATATGCGGGCGCTCGCTGCTAAAGACTACGCCTTGAATTTTCAATTGTGGGTATATGCGGCTTTCTTGATTGCCTACGCGGTAAAACTTCCCATTTTCCCATTACACACCTGGCTACCCGATGCTCACGGTGAAGCAACTGCTCCAGTGCATATGTTACTAGCAGGAATTCTCCTGAAGATGGGCGGTTATGCTTTGATCCGAATGAATGCCGGAATGCTACCCGATGCCCACGTCTACTTCGCACCAGTTTTGGTCATTTTAGGTGTTGTCAACATCATCTACGCTGCGTTAACATCCTTTGCTCAGCGTAACCTTAAGCGAAAAATTGCTTACTCTTCAATTTCGCACATGGGGTTTGTTGTGATCGGTATTGCTTCATTCACTGATTTGGGCTTGAATGGCGCAATGCTGCAAATGATCTCGCATGGCATGATTGGTGCAAGTCTGTTCTTCTTAGTAGGAGCAACTTACGATCGCACCCATACCCTTATGTTGGATGAGATGGGTGGTGTCGGGCAAAAAATGCGGAAGATGTTTGCCATGTGGACAGCTTGTGCGATGGCTTCGTTAGCTTTGCCTGGAATGAGTGGTTTCGTCGCTGAGTTAATGGTCTTCGTTGGCTTCTCTAATAGCGATGCTTACAGCCCCACGTTTAAAATCATCGTTGTCTTTCTCATGGCAGTTGGCGTTATCTTAACGCCAATTTACTTGCTGTCAATGCTCCGTGAAATTTTCTATGGACCAGAAAACAAAGAACTAGTTTCGCACGAAGCCCTAATTGATGCCGAACCGCGTGAAGTTTTTATCATTGCTTGTTTGTTAGTACCAATTATTGGTATTGGTCTGTATCCCAAGATATTGACTCAAGTTTACGATGCCACAACAATACAAATTACTGAGAGATTACGCGATTCTGTCCCAACTATAGCGACTCAAAAAGCTTCAACTTTATCTTTCCGCGCGCCAAATATTGGTAACAAATAATAAAGTACTGAAGTCTCGAATACAAATATACAAGGCAGGTTATCAAAACCTGTTTTTTTTTGTAAATCAATCTTAGTTGCCACTAAAGTCGCAGCTTAAAAACTAAGTTCAAAGGGTGCGTCAATTAACAATAAGTAAAATCCTACTACGATTTTAATCACTTAATTTTTAAGCATTAACTTCAGACAAAAGTAGAAATAAAGGACTTGTTAAAACAATAATTTCTCAAGCTTAACTTCCTAACCTATACCAGTCTTATCACCGAATCTCAGTAAATTCTCTGATTATCAAATAAATAACCTACTGGTTTTCTCGGATTACAACTAGCCTATCTGCGGAATACGATTGAGCGGATAGTTTCAGTCTTTTGATAAATTCATCTGCCTTTCGAGACATCCAAAGCAGTAGCAGGGGTAAAATGATGATTGTAGATAGAGATCAATCGCTAAACCAACAGCACAAACTAGTAAAGCAATGTAACTTAGTCGATGCACAATCTCAGGCAGATCTCCATCATTCTCACCCCATAACGACAATACACTCTAGTATTAATTCTAATAATAAAATTCTCGAACAACGCATTGTTGAACTCGAAAAAGCTAATAAACAATTGCAAGCAGAAAATATCGATTTACGACGTGCAGAGGAAGAAGTCCTTTTTTTACAAAGAATGACGCAAGCAATTGGTGAAGCGACAGATTTCCAGTCAGCGTTAGAAATTGCTTTACGTAAAGTGTGCGACTTTACAGGTTGGATCTTTGGTGAAGCATGGATTCCCAACCCAAAAACTCGCATCTTAGAATACAGTCCTGCTGGTTATAGTGTTAGTCCAGAATTAGAACAATTTAGAACATTAAGTCAACAATTTACTTTTTCCCTAGGAGATGGTATTCCAGGGCGTGTTTGGCAATCAAAGCATCCTGAATGGATTCAAGATGTTTCTGATGCATCACCGGTAGTTTGCCAGCGCTATCAACTTGTCAAAGAAGTTGGATTTAAAGCAGGAGTCGGTATTCCTATTATTAATCGCAACGAAGTTTTAGCTATCCTCGTCTTTTTTATGTTCGAAGCTTATGAAGAGGATCAGCGATTAGTTGAAATCATTTCAACCGTAGCAATTCAATTAGGTTCTTTGATTCAACATAAACAAGCAGAAGAAGCATTACGTTCTAGTGTAGCGACAAACCGTGCCCTAATTAATGCCTTACCAGATCTTCTCCTACGAATTAATAAAGAAGGCTACTTTGTTAACTTCAAAGCCGCAAAAAATGAAAGTCTGATAATACCTGATAGCAATTTTGTCGGAAAGCATTTATGCGAAGTGCTCTCCTCAGATATTGCTTTACCTGCAATGGCGTGTGTTGAGAAAGCACTTGCAACTGGAGAAACTCAAGTTTTTGAATCGCAAGCTTATGTAGACAATCTGTTACGCTACTACGAATTTAGAATTGTCGTAAGTGCCGAAAATGAAGTCATGGCAATTGTCCGTGATGTTACAGAGACTAAGCTTTTTTTAGAGTTACTACAGCAGCAAGAACGTCAGTTAAAAGCAATTTTAAATAATATTCCTGGTAGTGCTTGGCTGAAAGATAGCGAAAGTAGGTATATTGCAGTTAATGAACCTTTACTAAAGCTATTCAATAAAAAATTAGAAGACGTTGTTGGTAAAACTGATTATGACTTGTTTCCTCCTGATTTAGCTCAAAAATGTATCAATGACGATCGCGAAGTTTTATCGACAGGTCAAAGAAAATATTTTGAAGAATTTTCAACTAACCCTGATGGTAGTGAAGTTTGGTTTGAAACGATTAAAACACCAATTTATAACGAAAATAATGAAATTATTGGAACAACAGGAATTGCTTATGATATTACAGAACGCAAACGAATTGAGCGCGATACATTCAACGCCCTAAAAAAAGAAAGAGAACTCAGTGAACTCAAATCGCGCTTTGTGACAATGACATCACATGAGTTTCGTACTCCATTAGCGACAATTTTATCTTCAGCAGAGTTACTTGAACATTACAGTCATAAATGGAGTGATGAAAAAAAGCTGAGTCATATTCATAAAATTCAGTCTGCTGTTAATCACATGACGAGTTTGTTGAATGATGTTTTATTAATTGGGAAAGCTGAAGCTGGTAAATTAGAATTTAATCCTCAACCTTTAGAGCTTATCCAATTTTGTTCTAGTTTAGTAGAAGAATTACAAATCAGTACGGCAAAACATCAAATCATTTTTCAAGCTCAAGAGCAAAAGCTTTCGGCATGCTTAGATGAAAAGTTGTTACGACATATTTTGACAAATTTGTTATCAAATGCTATTAAATATTCTCCGCAAGGCGGCGTTATTCATTTCGATTTAATTTTCCAAAAAGACGAAGTAATCTTTGTTATTCAAGACGAAGGAATTGGAATTCCTAAATCAGAACAAAATCAACTATTCAACTCTTTTCATAGAGCGAGTAACGTCGGGATCATCTCAGGAACTGGCTTAGGGCTAGCGATTGTCAAAAAATCTGTCGAGTTACATGGGGGGAAAATTGTTGTAGATAGTGAAGTAAACGTCGGAACAACTTTTACAGTAACTTTACCATTACATAATTAAGGATAAATAAAATGAAAAAGATTTTAGTTATTGAAGATGAGGCAGATGTTAGAGCTAATATTATTGAGCTGCTTGAAGCGGAAGATTTTCATGTAGTTGGTGCAGAAAATGGTTTTTTTGGAGCCTTATGGGCACAAGAATATTTACCTGATTTAATTATTTGTGATGTAAGAATGCCAGAATTAAATGGTTATGACGTACTCACAGCATTACGTCAAGATGTTGCCACAGCTACAATTCCTTTCATTTTTCTGACAGCAAATGCAGATCGTTCTGATATGCGACGGGGTATGGAATTAGGTGCAGATGACTATTTAACTAAACCTTTTTCACGGACAGAATTATTAAATGCGATCGCCTCTCGGTTTGCTAAACAAGAAGTCGTAATGCAACAATATAATAACGAACGCGAACGGGCTGAGTCTTTGAAACAAAAAGTCCAAGAATTAGAAAACTATGCTAGCAATAAAGCAAGCGTCGTACCAAAACTGAATATGGCAATGTCTTTAGTTAAGAAATTACCTCCAGGTTCTCAACGCGATCGCTGTCTAGAAATTCTCCGCCAAGTTTGTAACGAAGAAATTAGTACCCTAAATAATACTCCAGCTCTCCAAAAACTTTTACCAGCTGAAAATATCGATTTCCTGCAAAAATTTAATTTGGTATCTAAGCAGTGAACAACAAAACTTAAGAGTTTCGCTTCAGGTTGTCGGCACTTCATGGTTCAATGCAGTGCCTTTTTTTATATTCAAATAACGATCGCTAACTAAGAAGTACGTTGCATAAGAATCTTAAGAAGGTAGAAGTATACTTGCTATATTAAAAATAGTTGGATCTGGTATTAATTTCTTAAAGTGACACAACCTGAAGCTTTGCGATCGCTCTTAGAATCTGTTGCTGCTGGTGAAGTTAATCCAGTAGAAGCTTTTGATAAACTAAAACATCTCAACTACGAACCTGTTGGTGATTTTGCACGAATTGACCATCATCGTCGCTTGCGAACAGGTTTTCCAGAGGTTATCTGGGGTCCAGGAAAAACACCCGATCAGATTGCTCAAATTATGACCGCAATGCGCGATCGCGGTTCAGTTGTGATGGCAACGCGCATCGAACCCGCAGTTTACGCCCAACTCCAAGAAAAAGTACCAAATTTGCACTACTACGCAATGGCACGAATTTGTGCGATCGCAACGACCATTGAACCACAATGCCCTGGCGTGATCAGTATTCTTTCCGCTGGTACTGCTGATTTACCCGTCGCAGAAGAAGCCGCTGTAACTGCCGAACTTTCTGGCTTTCGCGTTCATCGGTTGTGGGATGTCGGCGTCGCGGGAATTCACCGCTTACTGAGTAATCGCCATGTTGTTGAGTCTGCTGATGTCTTAATCGTCGTCGCTGGAATGGAAGGCGCGTTACCTAGTGTTGTTGCAGGTTTAGCCGATTGTCCAGTGATTGCAGTTCCCACAAGTATCGGTTATGGTGCAAGTTTCGGTGGATTAGCCCCCCTCTTGACAATGCTCAATTCTTGTGCTGCGGGAGTTGGTGTTGTGAATATCGATAATGGCTTCGGTGCAGCAGTTTTGGCTGGGCAAATTTTAAGAGCAGCGTATAAGTTACATCTAAGTCAGAGCCGCAATTAGCTGGAAAACCACTTTCATGAGGCGACGTGTCACAGCTATTGCCATTATTTCAAGTATTATACTGGTATTTTTATCTACTTATTTACCTACAACAGTTTTTAGTCAAGTAGAATTAGCGAGCGTTAAGTTTGATTTACCGTTTCCTTTTATTGTTCAAAACCAAGCATATTATCCACCATTTTTTCCTTGGCAAACTCGAATTAGCTCGCTTTGGAAATATCCCGTACAAATTTATTTTCACGTATTCTTTATTGATGCAGTCATTATTTAGTTAGGAATTCTCTTTGTGTTCAAAATTTTCAAAGTAATTGAAGTTAAACTGCGATAATCATTAATTTCATAATTATAAAGATACATAACAAATGTACGGAAAATAGTAACAACGTGTTGATGAAAGAAGTAGTTGTGATGTAGGATACCTGCTCATGTCAGCGCCATTTTATCGTGTCATTAAAGGTAACTTTGTCATCAAAGGTAAGGAACCTGACGGCGATTCTGTTCGGTTTATTGCTAATAATCCAAACTTGTATGAAGAACTGCATCGCAGTTATCGTATTGAATTGTCACGCGATCGCAGCGTACAACTACGATTTGAAGGTATTGACGCACCAGAAGTGCATTATGGTAGAGACGCTCAAATCTTAGGCGATAAAGCCCGCGATCGTCTCCTAGATTTGATGGGTTTTAAAAATATCATCTTTACAGGAAACCGTGTAGAGTCTACCGATCCAGACCGCAGACCTGGAGCTATTTTATCAAAAGCTGCAGATGCTAATGGTCGCCCAGTTTCTTATATTTTTTTAGATGAAGATGCAGCACAGCTAGAAGATGCTGAGTGGATTCGAGTCGAGGATAAGCGACTAAAAAAAACTATCAATTACCAAATGATTCAAGACGGTAACGCCTACTACACCGTCTACACTTCTACACCTTTGAGCCATCAAAAATTATTACGTAAAGTAGCTACACAAGCGAGAACAGATAAATTAGGTATTTGGGCGGAAGATGCAACAAATGAATTTGAGTTAGAAGACAAAACTTCGATTACAGTACCTAACGGACAACTCATCTTACCTAAACTCTTCCGCCGCTGTATCGATTACCTAAAAGCAGTTGATAAAGGATTTGATGGTAATTTAAAAGATTGGCTGATTTCTATCTCTTCAGGTTCGCGTAACGAAAACGATCGCGTTGTGGTTAGCAACAGTATGGAATTAAAGCTAAGTGACTTAATTAAACAACGTAATAACAAAATCGTTTTTCAAGCTGATTTACTTGATATAACGTTCGTAGAGAAATAATAGTAAATTATACTCTATCTATCAAAGTTCCCTGTGCAGAATTTAGAAGGTTTCTCAGAAACCCAAAATTAAAAGAGGCATTTAGCTAAGAGTAATCAGCGATTGCTTCACTGCAACACAAGATCTAACCAAGTAGGATAAGCATAAGAATTTTTTCTATGCAGTTCTCCAGGATACGACTTAAAAATCCATTCAGCGACATATTTAAGAGTTTCAAGTAGAGATTCGTCAGTCGTAGAAGCTTCAAAAGCCAAACTCCACCAAAGATCGCGATCGACTTCTAATTCAGTTAATTCTACATTACAAGTGCGATCGCTTACCTCATCGATCCCAATTGCGATGACTTCCCGCTCTGGAGAAAGTTGATATTTGTGCTGAGTACGCACCTTTTTTATCTTCACCCAAGCTTTTTTACCGACAACTGCTTGCGGCTGAAAGCTTTCATGACTCGCATCTTCACACAACCACTTTGCCCACTTCTCAGCATTGCCTGTAATTTTGCCAAATTGCAAGTCACCCAATTGTGCTTTGCGCCATTTAATTTCTAATCTTCCCTGTCGCAGTTTAATTCCTACAAAATCACTTTCAGGAACATACAAGTAAATATCTTCGCGTTTTTCCGCTGGTGGTAGATATCCAAGCTGTTCTTGCTCAAACCATTGAGAGACGTGTTGTGGTAGTTTACCAGGATAAAACCAGCGTAATTCTGCTGTTGTCAGCATAAGTAATATTCCCAATTGCACTTTTTATCTTCAGCATGACAAGCAACATCTCTCAACGCGAGTATCCCAAGGTGAGATAATGAAAATTGCCTGGAGTATTTTTGCTACCTACATTTGTTCGCTAGTCCCGCGCAAGAGCAATTCTTTGTCACAGAAAATTTTAGAGAGAATGGGTGTCATAACCTCAAAGGGAGAGATGTTGAGACGAATTCTGGTAATTTTATTAATCGCTTTTAGCGTCAGTTTAACAAGCTGTTCGTCAGCTGTTTCCGGCTTGAAGAGTTATGTCGATAGCACCGATGGCTATGAGTTTTTGTATCCGAATGGCTGGGTTCCGGTCAATGTCTCAAATGGTCCTGATATTGTATTGCACGATTTAATTGAAACAACCGAAAATGTATCAGTAGTGATTAGTGAGGTTCCGCAAGGCAAAACCTTAAGCGATCTCGGAAGCCCCAGTGAAGTAGGCTACAAACTAGGCAAAAGCGCGATCGCACCTCCCGAATCTGGGCGAGAAGCTGAGTTAGTTAACGCTGAAAAATTAGAAACCGATGCAAAAACGTATTACCTTCTCGAATACACAGTCAAGCTTCCCAACCAACAACAACGCCACAATATCGCCAGTGTCGCAGTCAGTCGTGGTAAGCTATTTACTTTTAACGCCTCTACTCCCGAACGACGCTGGGCAAAAGTTAAACCAACTTTCGATGCAATTGTAAAATCATTTACAGTTTATTAATCTCTCACTCCTCACCCCTCTAACCCATGGGTATGCAATTTGTACTTGCTTCTGCTTCCCCAGCGCGACGTCGTTTATTACAAAGCGTTGGAATTGAGCCTACAGTTGCGCCGAGTAACTTTGATGAATCGCAGGTTAAAGAACGCGATCCTCGATTGTTAGTCAAAACTTTAGCACGCAGTAAAGCCGAAACTGTTGCACCTCAATTTGATTCTGGATTAATTATGGGGTGCGATTCGGTTTTATTAATCAATGGTGAAATTCACGGTAAACCTGCTAACGTTTCTGAAGCGATCGCCCGCTGGCAAAAAATGCGGGGTAACGTTGGCGAACTCTATACAGGTCATGCTTTAATTGACTTGCGTCAACGCCATACACTAGTACGCTGCCAAGTGACACGAGTTTATTTTGCTGTAGCAAGCGATCGTCAAATTGAAGCTTACGTTGCGACAGGAGAACCGCTTAAATGCGCTGGTGGCTTTGCTTTAGAAGGCAAAGGCGGTTTATTTGTAGAGAAGCTAGAAGGGTGTCATACCAATGTCATTGGTTTAAGTTTGCCGCTACTACGCCATATGCTAAGTGACTTAGGCTACGATGTTACGGATTTTTGGCATTAGTACAAATATATAAACAATATATAAACACTGATGCGCGTGAAGCACAATTTCTCCGTAGTGCGCAACCCATGCAACTCATTCATCGCTGGATAAGTGACACAAAAGCAACGCTTCGTTGTGACTAAAATCGCTAGGAAGTTCGCGTAGTTCTAGCTATTTGCTGTAAATTCTTCTGGCTTTACTTGATTTAGAAAAGTTTGATACTCCACCATTGCGAGTGTTCGTTAGAAATTGCTTACACATCAAGCTGCATTAGAAGTTCCTTTATCAGCGTCGGCTCGGTGCTATTTACGCTTATTCAAATTTCTCAAACACATACTGTAACCAATGATACATAAGTACAGCTTCAGCCATAAGTTGTTTCATAAATTTACTTTTAGGAGAGCGGTAGGACTGCTAGCGGTAATCTAGTTAAAACGACAAGTAAACGCAAGTGTTGTTTTATGACATCCACCATTTACTCGCTACGCTCGCAACAGCATCCCCTAATTCGTCAATTAGCTGATACCATCGAGTCAACTTGGCAGCGGTTAGAACTCTCGCCTTACCAGTTACCGCACGAGTTTGGGTATGTGGAAGGAAGATTAGAAGGCGAAAAACTCACGATTGAAAATCGCTGCTATCAGGCGCCGCAATTTCGCAAAATGCACCTCGAACTCGCCAAAGTAGGAACAACGTTGGATATTTTGCATTGCGTCATGTTTCCTCGCGCCGAATACAATTTACCGATGTTCGGTTGCGATTTAGTTGGCGGAAGAGGGCAAATTAGTGCTGCGATCGCCGATCTATCTCCTGTTGCGGATGGTAACTTACCAAATACCTATACCCAAGCATTAGCTGCGCTTCCCGCAGTTCATTTTTCACAACCAAGAGAACTTCCAAAATGGGGACACATTTTCTCTCAATTTTGTCTATTTGTTCGCCCGAATGGTGAAATCGAAGAAGCACATTTTCTCCAGCAAGTACAAAACTACTTAGATATTCACGTAACACAGGCGATCGCAGCGCAACCCGTATCCGCAGCGCAAAAAGCACAAATTTTAGCAGGTCAACGCAACTACTGCATCCAACAGCAGCAAAACGATAAAACCCGTCGGGTTCTAGAAAAAGCTTTTGGCAAAGAATGGGCAGATCGCTATATGACAACCGTCTTGTTTGACTACATCGAGTAAGTAAAAACAGTCCCCACCAACTGCGATCGCTCTAACAAAAATGCTAGCAGCAGTCGTAGATAGTGGGGTATTAGGTGAAATGAATTGTCGCCTAGTGACCAAAGTCGCGGCTTGATAGACAAAGTTCACCTGCGTGAACTAACGAAATTTAGTGCTAAAGAGATCTGTAGAGACAGATTTTGTTTTTCTAGCTGCGGTTTTAACCAATCAACTTTTTCGTCGAACTGACATTAGCACTAAGACATAGCTTGAATAATATAATCAAAGTAGGGCGCAGCTTCGGCAGCGTCTTCTGAACTTAATAAGCCCAACGATGCTTCCTTAAGACAACGAATCGATTCCACCATTCCTGGGACAGGCACGCCGAGCGAATTATACATTTCTCGGACACCGATTAAACCAATTTTTTCAATTGGTTCTTTGTCGCCAGAAAGCACGCCATAAGTAATCAAGCGCAAGTACCAACCGTAGTCACGCAGACACAAAGCCCGCTGGCGTTCGCCATAAGCATTTCCACCAGGTGCGATAAAATCAGGACGTTTCTGCCAAAGTTGTTTACTGGCTTGCTGAACAATCTTCTTTTCATTTTCTGCTAGCGTACTCGCAATACGCATCCGTTGTTCGCCGGTTTGCAAAAAATCTTTGATGTTTTTTAGTTCGCCGCTGCTAGGATAACGCAATTCGTCGTCGGCTTTAAGAATAACTTGGCTAACTACACTCATGATTAGGGGAATCTCAAAGAATTTCAAAAGAATATCACTTGTAGTTTAACGAGTCAGTGGCACTCAAAGAAAGAGAGAGAATACTGTGTCCATAACAGAATTATCTAATATTGATGCTCAAAATCAGTCAAAAAATTTGTGGCGACAAGGTAACTTAGTCGAAGTTGTCATTCATGACTTGAGCGATACTGGCGACGGCGTAGGAAAATTTGGCGATCGCGTTGTTTTCGTTCCTGATACTGCGCCAGGCGATCGCGCCTTAGTACGCCTTACTTATACGAAACCCGAATTCGCGCGTGCTAAGCTTTACAAGTTACTCGAATCCTCTCCACACCGCATTCGTCCGAGTTGTATTGTTGCAGATAAGTGTGGCGGTTGTCAGTGGCAGCATATTAGTTATAAATATCAATTAGAAGCTAAACGCAATCTCGTTATCCAGGCTTTACAACGTATTGGTGGCTTTAATAACCCTCCTGTTGATTCGGTTCTCGCCGCACCTTCACCGTTAAACTACCGCAATAAAGCGACCTATCCTTTAGGAATTTCGGCAACTGGACAAGTTCAAGCAGGTTACTTTCAAAAAAATAGCCATCAATTAATTAATCTTAATCAATGTCCTATCCAAGACTCGCGGTTAAATCCCTTACTACGCGAAGTTAAGCAAGATATTCAACGCCAAAAGTGGCAAATATACGATGAAAAGCGCCACCAAGGGCAAATTCGTCACTTAGCGCTACGTATTGGACGTCGCACAGGTGAAATGCTGCTCACACTTGTCGTCAAAGATTGGCTACCAGAAGTTGCAACCCAAGCCCAAATATGGTTGGATCGCTATCCCCAGTTAGTCGGTGTCGCCGTCAATCGCAACCGCGATCGCACTAATGCAATTTTCGGGCAAGAAACTCGGTGTGTCGCAGGTAGAAACTATCTTATTGAAGAATTTGCTGGATTGCAATTTCAAATACGCCCTGAGACATTCTTTCAAGTCAACACCGAAGTCGCAGAAGCTTTATTGCCAGAAATCGCGCAGCAACTCAATTTACAAGGACACGAAATATTACTCGATGCGTATTGTGGAATTGGTACGCTAACTTTACCTTTAGCACAGCAAGTTAGACGAGCAATTGGTTTAGAACTACAACCAGCATCAGTACAGCAAGCACAACGCAACGCAGATTTAAATCACATCAATAATGTCACTTTTGTAGTAGGTGCAGTGGAAAAATTGCTGCCACAGCTAGATATCGTACCTGATGTTGTTTTACTCGACCCGCCGCGTAAAGGATGCGATCGCACAGTTATTGAAACTTTATTGCAAGTGCAACCATCACGAATTGTCTACGTAAGTTGTAAAGCCGCAACTCTCGCCCGCGACCTCAAATTACTCTGTCAAACAGGAATGTATCAGTTAGTACGCGTCCAACCCGCAGATTTCTTCCCACAAACATCGCACGTAGAATGTGCAGCCTTTCTTGTCAGTAGTTAGTCGTTAGTTGAATTGACTAAGAACATCAGCCGAATTCTATTTCCGAATCAAAAGCGTTTGAGAAGCATATAGAAGGCTAATATAACGAGTCATTATTCATATTTATTCTTATTAACGCGAACGGCGCGCCATTGCCGAATCCATTGTCTGAATGCTTTTAAAGCACGACTTCTCCCCAGCGAACGTGCTTGCGCAACAAAGTCTGTGATTAATGCTATAACTGGCAGTTCAGGAAACGTTGGACTGATAGAAGACTCTTTGTATTGGTCATTTTGCAGCACATCAATTCGTAACTGGCCATTCTCAAACCGCCAAAGTTCTGGAACTTGTAATGCTTTGTAAGCTTCTAGCTGAGTTTTAGAAGTGATGTCAATCTCAATTACTAAATCTGGTGGAGGATCTACCGTCAGGTCAATTCTACTGCGACCAATCATTTGTACGTAATTCGCAATGTAGAATGACTCATCAGGCTCAACTCCACGTTCCATATCCTGTCGCTTAAAAGTCGTTGAACCAAAAGACTCACAATCTATTTCTAATTCTTCGAGTAAGATTTTTACTAAATCTCCAACGATTCCCTTAATTACTTCATGTTCTGGCAGCGGTGACATAATCTCTAACGTACCCTGGCTGTAGGCAACTCGCGAGCCACGATGTTCGCCTAAATCTTCTAAAATCTCCTCAAATTGCTGCCAGTTTACATTTCGCAATAATATACGTTGTCCTGGTGAGATATCAAGTTGACTGAGTTGCAGCGTTACCATAATTTGTAATTGACAACAATTGAATTTTGTTGAACATTATCGCAAGTTGCAATTGCACATACCAATACTTCAAGTATTGTCTCTACATTTATAAATGTTAGAATAAAATTAAACCTGCATTTTTTAGCTAGAAAAAAAGGTTTACGGGTATATCCGCAAGCAAGTCAACTTTAGATTG
Organism: Chroococcidiopsis sp. TS-821; assembly: GCF_002939305.1. Lineage (NCBI taxonomy): Bacteria > Bacillati > Cyanobacteriota > Cyanophyceae > Chroococcidiopsidales > Chroococcidiopsidaceae > Chroococcidiopsis > Chroococcidiopsis sp. TS-821. Next base: position 1,648,282 of record NZ_MVDI01000001.1, read on the forward strand.
GCAGAAAACTGACGGGGAATCTATGCTTTTGAGGGCTGAAAGCTTGATACAACTAAATGACTGCACAATCATCTTTATCGCAATAGACTACACGATCAGATCGCAAACGGCTTTTCAGTGAAATGTTCCAATTTCCTTAGAACTAATTAATCTTTGCTCCAAGTGAATTGGATTTAAGTAACTAAAATCGGCAAAACATCAGCTGATATTTACTAGCTAAAAGCTACGAGGTTTTTGATCTGTGATTACTATTTCACCTCGTCCAGTAGGACGTCCTTGGGGTACAATAAGTTTCGCCTCAACTCTTTATCTTTGTCCAATTTTGGACTTACTTTTGGCAGAAGTACCTCATAGATGGCAAGCAGAACTACGTTTAGGGCTACAAGAAGCATTAGTTAATGCAGCAAAACACGGCAACAATCTCGATCCTAGTAAGCTAGTCATCGTTAAGTTTAAGGTCGAAGACGACCACTATTGGTGGTTAATTTCCGACGAAGGTCGAGGGTTTACTCCTCCGTGCGAATGTAATGGCAATCCCCACGAATACTTACCTCCAGAAGAAGCAGAAAATGGTCGGGGATTATGTATTCTACACAAAATTTTCGATCGCGTTCATTGGAACGCCGATGGAACAGAATTAAGACTCGGTAAATACTTTAATAATCGCTTCCGCCTACCACTGCTGCACTAACAAGCTATCCTGACTTAGTTGCGCGTCCATGTGTAGGACAAGGTGGCGCGGAAATTGAGCGATCTAACCAACTTGACGCTTGGTTGAGCCGTTGTAGAGCTTCTTCAGGTTGATCCTTTAGCAAAAATACAATCGCCGCCGCCGCTTGTTCGCTAGCACGTACTTTGCGGTTAGACTTGAATTGATGCCAGTCTTGGGGAGATATTGCAAGTCTTTCCATCAAAGCTTGAGCCAATTCCAAAGTACTCAAGTTTCGAATATGAGAAGCTTTCTTGTCTTGGTCAGTTTGCAGCATACTCATTAAAAGGTATTTTTATTTATTCTTACTTATAATTTTGAGTGCATACCAATTAGTTTAAGGTTTGCTATACAAGATACACAGAACCCTCACTCAAAATCCAAGATGGCGCAGTCGCCCCAAGAACCATTATCAAGTGAAATTGAGCGATCGCTTGCCAAGGTCGAACGCTCGCTCGTTGCGTTAAAGCAACGATACACCCAAGTGCAAAATGACTTACAACGTCAAGCAACACTTCACCAGCGTCAACAAGAACTCAGTAAAACTAAAAACGCAGAGGTTCAAGCTGAATTAAAGCGCATTCAAGCCGAACTTGACGAAATTGAAATAAATTTAGAAAGTCAATTGTTTTCTTGGGGAAGTCTCAAAGAACCATTTTGGCAAGCGGTGCGCTTCGGTGGCTTAGGAATGCTGATCGGTTGGATGTTAAAGTCCTGTACAGGTTAGTGTCAAGAGTGGCTAACTGTAATGACATACGCTTTGAGGATCGGAAAACTTAGTAGTCAAGGCTTTGAGAGTTCGACACGCGTGCTAACTTAATTTGCTATTACAGCTAACAACGAGCAACTAGTCACTATTCACTAATTCTCCCCCTCCTTTTCTGTTTTTACTGCACAATAAGCTTCTTTACTTTCCACTCCCTACTTGCGATCATGAAACGACGAATTATTGATATTTTGCGCCACGGTCAACCAGATGAGTCTGTGATGATTCAAGGTTGGGTAAGAACAAAACGCGACTTGAAAGGATTTGCTTTTATTGAAGTGAACGATGGTTCATCACTCGCAAACCTGCAAGTTGTCCTCAATGCTGAACTTCCAGAGTATGAGTCGCTTTTAAAGCAAGCCAATACAGGATCGTCGGTTGAAGTTACTGGAAAACTCGTCGCTTCGCAAGGAAAAGGACAGCGAATTGAATTACAAGCGCAAAGCGTGAAAGTCTATGGAGAAGCCGATCCCGAAACGTACCCGCTGCAAAAGAAACGTCATTCGTTTGAATTTTTACGCACAATTGGACATTTGCGATCGCGTACCAACTCTTTAGGAGCTGTTTTTCGCGTGCGCAATGCATGTGCAACCGCCGTACATCAATTCTTTCAAGAACGCGGCTTTTTATGGGTACATACGCCAATTATCACGCGCAACGACTGCGAAGGCGCAGGAGAATTATTTACCGTTACAGGCTTTGATCTCAAAGATGTTCCGCGTACAGAAACCCAGGAAGTTGATTTTAGCCAAGACTTTTTTGGCGGACAAGCGTATCTCACCGTGAGTGGGCAACTCGAAGCCGAAGTGATGGCAATGGCATTTAGTAATGTTTACACGTTTGGTCCTACTTTCCGCGCTGAAAACTCAAATACATCGCGCCATTTAGCCGAATTTTGGATGATTGAACCAGAAATGGCGTTTTGCGATCTTCAAGGAAATATGGATTTAGCGGAAGCGTTTCTCAAGCATATCTTTAAGTATGTTTTGGAAACTTGCCCTGAAGATATGGAGTTTTTCAACCAGCGGATTGATAACTCAGTCATTGCCACGGCTGAAAATATTATTCACAACGAGTTTGAGCGCATTACTTACACCGAAGCGATCGCACTTTTAGAAAAAGCTGACTCACACTTTGAGTATCCTGTCAAGTGGGGCTTAGATTTACAATCCGAACACGAGCGTTATTTAGCCGAACACTTATTTAAAAAGCCAGTCATTGTTTCTGACTACCCTGTTGAGATTAAAGCATTTTATATGCGGCTCAACGATGATGAAAAAACTGTTGCAGCGATGGATATCCTTGCGCCCAAAATTGGCGAAATTGTCGGCGGTTCGCAGCGCGAAGAAAGATTAGACATACTAGAACGGAGAATTAAGGCTCAAGGTATGAATCCTGCTGATTTGTGGTGGTATCTCGACTTACGCCGTTATGGTACAGTTCCGCATGCAGGCTTTGGCTTAGGGTTTGAGCGCTTGGTGCAATTTATGACAGGTATGGGTAATATCCGCGATGTGATTCCTTTCCCGCGTACTCCGTTAAGTGCAGAGTTTTAACATAGTAGCAGGTAAATCACATTCAACTGACTGTAGAACAAGCTTTTGCTTGTTTGCGTGTATGTCAGAGGCTTTCTAACTGCTTCCAGCCTATTTATTTCGCTACGATGACACCACTGGAAATGTGTCTATTTTGGCTAGAGTTAACGAAAATCTTGAAATTGTCGTTTATCGCAACGGATTATGGGAGTTTGCTGATGAACAAACTTAACTTTAAAGAAATGAGTAGAGCAGAACTGAGAGCCTATATTATCGCTACTCATGATGATGAAGCTATCTATGAGTTGTTCGTGAATCGTCGTAACCCAAATGCTAAAAAGTATCCAGCGCCTTTGGATGAAGCAGGGTTCAAAATTATGGAAGAAGCTTTTCACCGCAAAATTCAGGGCGAATCAGAACCATAGCTGTTTTTAAAAATCGATGACCTGCGCGATCGCCCAAAGGCATTTTTTATGGAGAAGCCTTAATAGAACTGAGTTGTTCCTTTCCAAACGCTTAACGCTAAACCGAACTTTAATGACAGAAACTCAGCGATCGCCCGTGCCAAGTTTCGTTGCTTTTCTGTGATTTGCTGTGTATAATCGACTTCCAGGGAATTAAATCCGGTATCCCGACCGAATAACCGGGGTTTAAAGGAGAGCATTGCATGGGGCTGTGGCAAAATTTTCTGGGGCTAAGAGCATCCTGGAAGAAGATTGTGTCTCTCTTTCTCGTAGGAGTTGGTTTGAGCGTCGCAATCGCATCGTGCGCGCCTTCGAGTGCGCAAAACCGCGATGTAGAAATTACACTTGTTTCCTACGCCGTGACAAAAGCCGCGTACAAAGAAATCATCCCGCAGTTTACAGCAATGTGGAAACAGCAACATAACCAAAACGTACTATTCAACGAAAGTTACGGCGGTTCTGGTGCGCAAACGCGTGCGGTAGTAGATGGTTTAGACGCCGATGTTGTTGCGTTAGCATTAGCGCTAGACATGAAAAAAATTGAAAAAGCCGGCTTAATTCAACCAGGATGGGAAAAAGAAGCACCAAATAACGCGATCGTGCATAAGTCTGTAGCCGCTATAGTAACTCGGGAAGGCAATCCTCATGGCATTCAAACTTGGTCAGATTTAACAAAAAACAACGTTAGAGTCATTACAGCAAACCCGAAGACTTCTGGTGGGGCGCGGTGGAATTTCTTAGCATTATGGGGCGCAATTAAAAAATCTGGAGGAAGTGACGAGCAAGCTCTAAACTTTACTCGCGAAGTTTATCAAAACGCTCCTGTACTACCGCGAGACGCGCGTGAAGCTAGTGATGTCTTTTTCAACCAAGAAGAAGGCGATGTTCTGATCAATTATGAAAACGAAGTCATATTAGCGGCACAACGTGGAGAGAAGCTACCATATGTTGTTCCAAAAGTCAACATTTCGATTGATAATCCCGTTGCTGTAGTCGATAGAAACGTCGACCGACACGGCAATCGCGAAGTAGCAGAAGCTTTTGTTCAATTTCTCTTTACTCCTGCGGCGCAACGCGAGTTTGCCAAAGTAGGATTTAGACCAGTTGACCCAACAGTCGAACAAGAATTTGCCAACAAATATCCTAAGATTGAAACGCTGTTTACAGTGCAAGATCTTGGAGGCTGGAATACCGTACAGCAGAAGTTCTTTGAAGATGGCGCTGAGTTTGACAAGATTCAAGCAAGTTTGGCTAGAGCAAGATAGTTCTACCAAGGGCGATCGCTTTTTGCAGTTGCAACACTAACAATACCGCGCAGACATTCAATCATCTCATAATTCTACCTATACTCGTTCAACTTATGGCTGTCTCTTCTACGCGCCCAGTTCCTGTGCGCAATAACCAACGGTTTCACTTGTCATGGCCTTGGCGAATTACGATAACTTACATGACCTTTATGCTGTTTTTACCAGTTGCCGCATTATTTTTAAGGGCAGCAACAGTATCACCAGCAGAATTTTGGCAAATTGCAACAAGCCCCATAGCGCTTTCAGCCTATGATGTCACGTTTATTACGGCAATTATGGCGGCTTCAGTGAATGCCGTATTTGGAACTTTAATTGCTTGGGTTTTAGTCCGCTACGATTTTCCCTTAAAGCGGTTTATTGATGCAGCAATCGATTTACCTTTTGCTTTACCAACGGCGGTTGCCGGATTAACGTTGGTATCAGTTTATAGCGAAACAGGTTGGATCGGTTCTTTACTGGCGCCTTTAGGCATTAGAGTCGCATTTACACGGTTAGGTGTTGGTGTGGCAATGCTGTTTATTTCCTTACCATTCGTCGTGCGATCGCTACAGCCTGTTTTACAAGAATTGGATATCGATGTCGAAGAAGCCGCGTGGAGTTTAGGTGCTTCTCGAATTCAAACCTTTTGGCGTGTTGTTTTACCGCCATTACTACCAGCTTTGTTAACAGGTGTCGCCCTGGGTTTCTCCCGTGCTGTGGGAGAGTACGGCTCAATTGTGATTGTTGCTTCTAATATTGCATTTAAAGATTTAATTGCATCTGTACTGATATTCCAGCGTTTAGAACAGTACGACTATGCAGGTGCAACCGTTATTGGTACCGTTTTATTACTAATTTCGCTCCTCATTCTCGTGGGGATCAATTTGTTACAAGCTTGGAGGAGACGTTATGAAGTCTAATGCCTTAGGTGGCGATATAATTGCTCAAAATAAAGCAGGTTCTCAAACACGAGAAGCCCCCTGGGTAAGAATTGCATTAATTGGAATTGCCATTAGTTATCTTGGCTTAGTCCTATTTTTGCCAGCACTTAACGTTTTCTACCAGGCTTTCCGAAATGGAGTTGGACCATTCTTGCACAACTTTACCGATCCAGCATTTATCAATGCAATTAGACTCACACTACTGATTGCTTTAATTGTTGTACCCATCAACACTGTTTTTGGTTTATGTGCAGCTTGGGCAATCACGCGGCATAAATTTCCTGGTCGAGCTTTAGTTATTAGCATTATAGATTTACCTTTTGCCGTCTCTCCTGTTGTCGCAGGCTTAATGCTCGTATTACTCTACGGTAGAAGTGGTTGGTTAGGACCAACGCTAGAAGCACTAAATATCAGAATTATTTTTGCACTTCCTGCGATGATTATTGCCAGTGCTTTTATCACTATGCCCTTCGTCGCCAGAGAAGTGATTCCTGTACTCGAAGAAGCTGGTACGGATCAAGAAGAAGCAGCTAAGACCTTAGGCGCAAAAGATTGGCAGATATTCTGGCGCGTCACACTTCCCAATATTCGTTGGGGGCTACTATACGGCGTAATTCTAACGAATGCCAGAGTTATGGGCGAATTTGGTGCCGTATCTGTTGTTTCAGGGAATATTATCCGTAAAACACAAACGCTGCCGCTATACGTTGAAGAAGCGTACAAACAGTACGAATCTCAAGCGGCATTTGCTGCATCAGTCCTACTTGCTTGTTTAGCATTAGTCACTTTGGTACTCAAAGAAATTCTAGAGCGCAAAACAAGTATCAAAGACGTGCAAGAGTAGATCGCGATCGCGCTTTCCACTCAAGCTAAAATATGAGTTTGCTAGAAAGCATCAGGTGCAGGGGAAGTAGACAACTGTAGTCCGTTGTAACCACTGCTGTCACATGACAAAAAATTGATCTACTAGGGTAGTAGATCGCATACTTCGTACTTAGCAAGTCCTAGGAATGACTTACGCCATTTGATTTTCAATCGCCCAGCGTGCTAACTCGGTTCGGTTGTGTAACCCCGTTTTACCCAACATATTGGAAACATGGCTTTCCACCGTCCGCTGACTCACATTGAGCTCTTCAGCAATGTCACGGTTAGCCAAACCCCTAGCAACAAATTGCACGACCTTGAGCTCCGTTTGCGTCAAGTGAACGTCAAAAGGAACTTGAATTTTGGGTGCAATTTCACTTCCGTTATTTGTTTGCTGCGTGCGCCGATATGCCTGTTTCAGCGATGCTTCTACCTGTGCGACGAGTTCTTCTGGCTCAAACGGCCTGACCATGTAAACATCAGCACCAGTATTCAGACCTTTAACTCGATCTTGACTTTGACCTTTAGCCGACAGGAACAAAACCGGAATCCAGCTAATGCGCTCATCTTGGCGGACATTGTTGACAAAGGTGTAGCCATCCATTTCTGGCATCATCACATCGCAGATAATCATATCTGGAATTTCTTGCTCTAGAATTTGCAAAGCTTCGCGTCCATTTTCTGCAGTAATCACTTCGTAGCCACGAAATTCTAAGTAATCTTTGACGAGCAAAATTAAGTTCGGGTCATCGTCAATCAGGAGTAGTCGCTTGTTGTCTTTGGCAGTAGTTTCTTTCATGGTGTCTGCTACTCACTACAATTGAGCTAAAGGTATTTATCAATAATCTTTTCTACAATATTTTCTGCCTGTTGGCATGTTATTAATCATATTATTGTCTGAACAAAGTATATTAACATTATGTTTTTTGAGAAGGTTTACAAGCCGTAACTGAGACAGAGGCAGTGAAATATTAACAACGATACGAAGATTTGGCAGTATATCTAACGCGATATTATATCTGCATTCGCAGAAATTGTAGGTATCTAGTCAGCAATTATCTGAGTTTTAATTGAAGTTGACTAATATTGGTAGCGATCGCTGCTACTATTCAACACTCGCAGCATTCTGCACCATAGCAGTCGGTTCAGGTAAAGGATGCGTCAAAAAGGCATATTCTGTAACAACTCGATTGCCGATAATATGCTCTTGGATAATGCGCTCGATTACGTCCGGAGTTGCTTGTCGATACCATACTCCATCAGGATAAACAACTAAAATTGGTCCTTGAGTGCAAACACGCAAACAATTTGCCTTAGTACGAAAGATACAACTCGGACGGGTTGCTGTCGGCTTATCTAGTTTTAGCTGTTTCAAGCGCTTTTTGAGATAGTCCCAAGATTCTAAGCTAGCTTCTTTAGAGCAGCATTGCGCAAGCGTTTGATCGGCACAAATAAAGATATGTCGTTGAATTTGTGGTAATCCTAGACTTTGAACGCAAGCATTCAACTCCTCTAAATCTTGCGGCGTACAAGTAGTGTCCGCTACTGTATCGGTTGCGGCTGATTCATCCATCACGACTCTATCACCAACTTTACTTCTCGTAGGCGTTTTCCAATTTAAGCATAATTATTTTGCAGCTAGGAGGCTACAAAGATGTCTAGCAAAAAAGCAGAGTACGAGTAAGAGTTACGATCTTATTACAGCTGTGTCAACAAGAATAGTTGCTACAACAGAGGACACCCGCAAAGGCGCGCTATCCTCCATCAGGGAGTTTTCAAGACAACGGTTCTAAGCTTCCATTGCGTCCTAGCTAGATTGACCATTGCCATACCACCAATTACCCGTTACCACATATGCAATCAACATCAGAATCATCTCCTAAAATCATTGTCGTCGGTGCTGGTTGGGCTGGGTTAGGAGCAACTTATCATTTAGCAAAGCAAGGCTACGACGTGACGCTTTTAGAAGCAAGTCCCTATCCTGGTGGGCTTGTTGCAGGCTGGAAAGCCGCAGAACGTTCAGTAGAAGCCGGAATTCATGGTTTTTGGTATCCCTACAGTAATACCTTTTCCCTCGTCCGCGAATTAGGCATTAATCCGTTTACGCCGTTTACGCGTTCCTCGCAATATTCTCCAGCCGGATTAGAAGTCGTATCGCCGATTTTTCAAGATTTACCGCGACTTCCTTCGCCGCTTGGAACATTTTTGTATACACAGTTTCAGCGTTTACCGCTACTCGATCGCTTGAGTGCTTTACCGCTACTTTATGCTGTGATTGATTTTGATAACTCTGACGCCGCGTGGCGACGCTACGATTCTGTCACCGCTAGAGAGTTATTTAAAGATTTTGGTGTTTCTGCACGTTTATACCGCGATTCCTTTGAGCCGATGCTCTTAGTTGGTTTATTTGCCCCTGGCGAACAGTGTTCTGCTGCAGCAACTTTAGGAATGCTGTATTACTTTATCCTGGCGCATCAACCAAATTTTGACGTCGTTTGGTGTCGCGGAACCGTCGGCGAACTGATTTTTCAGCCTTGGGTCAAACGCATCGAACAAGCTGGTGGTAAATTGGTGGCAAATCAGCGGGTAAGCGATTTGATGCTTGATGACAATGGTCAAGCTACAGGTGTTGTTTGTGGAGAGGAAGTTTTTAGGGCTGATGCAGTCATTTTTGCAGTAGGAATTAGTGGAATGCAAAAGATTATTAGCAATAGTCGCAGCCTGCAAAGTCGTCAAGAATTCCGCGATGTTATGAATTTAGGTGCAATTGATGTTCTAGCAACAAGGTTGTGGTTTGACCGCAAAATTGCAATTCCGCGTCCTTCAAATGCGTGTTTTGGGTTTAATGCAACAACAGGCTGGACATTCTTCGATTTAAATGCGCTGCATGATGAGTACCGCGATTCCCCGGGTACCGTCGTTGAAGCTGATTTTTACCACGCCAATCAATTTCTGCCTTTAAGCGACACAGAAATTGTCTCCCTAGTCCAACGCGACTTAGCAACGTGTATTCCAGCATTTGGTACAGCAAAAGTTATTGACAGTCACGTGATTCGTTTACCACGCGCTGTTACGCATTTTGCCCCAGGTAGTTACCGATATATGTTGCCCGCAACGACGAGTATCAACAATGTCTTTATGAGCGGTGACTGGATTATTAATCGTCACGGTTCTTGGTCGCAGGAAAAGGCTTATGTCACAGGGTTAGAAGCTGCTAACTTAGTCATCTCTCGTTTTGGACGCGGTATTCCAGCCGCAATTATTCCTGTCGAACCTGACGAACCACACATTCAGCTTGGGCGATCGCTCAACCGTAGTTTCCGCAACCTAGCGCAAAATGTACTGCCGAACTTCTGGCTACCTTAATTAAAGATAAGTTTTTAACCCTCACCCCTAAACCCTAATACTATGGCACAATGAAAAACGGTGTCCCGACATTTTCAGGTAATTTTCTGTGAGTTCAACTGCCCAAGCTACCCGCCGCGTTTTTCCCTTCACTGCCATTGTTGGTCAGGAAGAAATGAAACTTGCCTTGTTGTTGAACGTGATTGACCCCAAAATTGGTGGTGTCATGATCATGGGCGATCGCGGCACTGGTAAATCAACAACGATTCGGGCACTAGCTGATTTGCTTCCAGAAATTGAAGTGGTTGCAGATGACCCTTTTAATAGCGATCCGCGCGATCCTGAACTTATGAGCGACGCTGTTAGGGAAAAACTTGAAAAGCAAATTGAAATTCCGATCGCGCGCAAAAAGGTGCCGATGGTTGACTTGCCCTTAGGCGCAACCGAAGACCGGGTGTGTGGCACGATTGATATTGAAAAAGCTCTATCAGAAGGCGTCAAAGCGTTTGAACCAGGACTGCTTGCCAAAGCAAATCGCGGTATTCTCTATGTCGATGAAGTCAATCTCCTTGACGATCACTTGGTAGACGTCCTTCTCGACTCTGCAGCAGGTGGTTGGAATACTGTAGAACGCGAGGGGATCTCGATTCGTCACCCTGCACGCTTTGTTTTAGTTGGTTCGGGCAACCCAGAGGAAGGTGAATTACGTCCGCAACTCCTCGACCGCTTTGGAATGCACGCAGAAATTCATACCGTTAAAGAACCTGCATTACGCGTCCAAATTGTCGAACAGCGAGCCGAATTTGACCAAAATCCACAGCAGTTTATAGAAAAATATCAACCGCAGCAGCAAGAATTGCAACAAAAATTAATTCAAGCTCAAGCACTTTTACCCTCAGTTCATATTGATTACGACTTGAGAGTGAAAATCTCAGAAGTCTGCTCCGAACTTGATGTTGATGGCTTGCGCGGTGATATTGTCACAAATCGTGCAGCAAAAGCTTTAGCCGCCTTTGAAGGACGTACTGAAGTCACCGTTGATGATATTCGTCGCGTTATTACTTTATGTCTGCGCCACCGCTTACGCAAAGATCCCTTGGAAGCAATTGACTCTGGTTACAAAGTAGAAAAAGCTTTCAATCGCGTATTTGGTATCGAAGACACTACTGAGGCTGCCCAATCAAACGGGATAGCTCAAATGAGTGGACGTCGCTAAAATCTCTTGACTGGTAGGGACAAAATGGCAATTTGGCGCTTTTGGCTGAATACTTTAATTTTATCGAGTCAGTATAACCCTCCCCGCTTTGTAGAGCTTGTGATGCTGTGGATAGCGCTAGCCCTACTCGCCGTTTGGAGTATTTTACCGTTCTGGCCTTACTTAGTGTTGAGTCTCAGTTTCGTGATTGGTGCGTCAGTCTCAATTTTGATTCGCGAAGCAATCGCACCTTCACCTTATATCCGCGCGACTCAAGTCACCGCAGTTTTAATGCTGATTATCAGTGTCTACGGCTTGGCAGACGTGATTCACTATTTTTGAATTGGTATTGAAAATGGTGGGAACGCCCAGCGAATAAAGTCGCGGCTCCACAAACCCTGCTTTTTACTTATGTAGCTGCAGCTACTGACTGCTCAGCCTTTTCTATCAAATTGACATTAGCTAAACTGATGCAAAATTAAGCGATTGCCCTCTGGATCGTAAACATAGATCTCTTTGCCGTGAGAAGCTGTTAATGTTTCGCCTGGTGGTGGGTAACCTAGATGAGTAAGGTGTGCAATGGCATTTTCGAGGTCGCTGACTTCTAAGCACAAACTCATTGCGCTACTGGAATTCTGAAACTCAGGTTGACGTGTTTGTTTTGGTTGAAAAATACCTAGTCGCAAACCTGGTAACTCAAACTCAGCATAACGATTGGGAGTGTACTGCTGTGGTGTTATGTCTAGTAAATTGCTGTAGAAAAGCACTAACTTTTCTAAATCCCTAGCTGCCAATGTGACAAACGCACTGCTACAAGAGAAATTCATAACGTCACAATTTAATCAATTTGACACAATTAAGATCATGGCTTCTCCCAACTCATCTGTAGTAGCTGGACTAACAGCTTTAAATCAAGGAGACTATCGTCAGGCGATCGCACAACTCGAAGCTGCATACCAAACGCCAAGCGATCCAACAACACTTGTAAAAGTACAGATGGGTTTAGTCATCGCCTATAAGAGTGTCGGGGACGAACGCGCGATCGCATTATGCGAAACTTTGATACAACATCGCGATCCGCAAATTCAAGCATGGGCACTACGTCATTACAAAGAGTTAAAACGCTCGATCGAGCCATCCAAACCAATAACAGAAGCTCAACAAAACACTGTTCAACTATCCAAACCACTAATAGGACATGCCAAACGACTTAAAAAACTACAACGGTTGCCAAAAATAAATTTACTACCGCTGTGGTTGCTACAAGCCGGATGTGCGATCGCTTTTTTTTGGCTAATTTGCGAATTACTACGCTTGTTCATGCGCGTCACCAACGACTTATTAGTCAACTTGCCCTATTTAGAACCAATTCAACTTTTCTACCGCGATCCAACACAGTTTGTTCTCGTCACGCTGCTTTTACTATTTGGCTTCTCTCCCTGGTTACTTGATGGATTGCTACGATTCGATAACTTGCAACCGCTATCACTCGATACACTGGCTACCTATAGCCCAGAAGCCCGCCAATTACTAGAACGTTACTATCAAAGACAAAACTGGCGATCGCCTCAACTCAAACTATTGCCAATATCCGTACCACTCGCTTTTACCTATGGTAACTTACCGAGAAATGCTCGGCTTGTCGTGACTCAAGGACTTCTCGAACAATTAGCAGCGAATGAAATTGCCACAATCTATGCAACTCAGCTAGGACACATTACCCATAAAGATGTTGCGGTGATGTCTCTCGTTATGGTTGTGACGCAACTCCCCTATGTTGTTTATTCTCAAATATCGCGATGGGGTAACAAAATTCCTTATTCCTACTTACAGTTTATTGCTGGAGTTATCGCTAATTTTGCCTACGTTGTTTGGTATCTTCTTTGCATTCCGGCAATTTGGCTATCGCAGGTGCGAATTTACTACAGCGATCGCCTAGCAACCGAAATTACTGGAAATCCGAATGGCTTAACCCGTGCTTTACTCAAAATTGCTCGAGGTATTTCTACAGATATTCGTCAGCAACAATCTACAAGTTGGCTATTAGAAAGTTGGCAATTACTCATTCCTCTCAATCGTACTCAAGCACTGACACTGAGCGGCTGTCAAACGACTAGTGACTTTGAGTCTGTGCTCGCTTGGGACTGTTACAATCCTTATCGCTATTGGTTCAATCTGCTTCAGACTCATCCGCTTGTGGGCGATCGCTTACAACGTCTTGCACGCATCGCTCAAAGTTGGCGTTTAGAACCCGAATTAGCATTACTCAAGAATCACATAACACCTTCTACTTCTTTTCGCTCAACATTCTTTCTCCAAATTGCGCCTTTTTTAGGCATCATCCTAGGATTTATGTTCGGCTGTTTAACTTGGCTAATGGGTGGAGTAGGAATTTGGTTAAGAGCACCGCAAATAGCTTGGATGTATGGCGACTGGTCTTTAATTTTAGGCTCTTTACCAATCGGCTTTAGTATTGGCACGTTTATTCGCCTTAATGCTTTTTTTCCAGATATCAAAGTTTCTAGTTTAGCTTCCGTAGAGCTTGGCGAGTTCTTAGCTAATACCAATACACTACCCTTAGATAGCAAGCCTACACGCATTCACGGTAAACTCCTAGGACGCTATGGCATTAGTAATTGGCTAGCACAAGATTTGATTTTACAATCAAACACTCGTTTAATTCGACTACACCACCAAGCACTGCTAACATTGTTGCCTCGATTCTTTAACAATCAAGCACGCGCGATTGAGAAAATGATTGGTCAAGATATTGCCACCACTGGTTGGTGCCGTCGTGGAGCTACACTCTGGTTAGATCTTGACACTTGGCGTACGCCAAGCAGCGCTGGACGTAGCGAGCACCAAATCTTGTCTGCAGTTTTAGCTTGTGCAGCTGCTATTTGGGGAACTTACATTATTTTACGTGGCGAGCCGTTTTAGTGTAAAGAAATATTGCTAACAATCGCTCGCTTGTGTTACATTATTTAACAGTAAGAGCAAAAGTTCATTAGGGTAAATGACAGCTGACAAGCTTAGTTCAATTGCCTGATATAGCTCAATTTACGGTTATCTTTTCCTTGTTCCAACACAGCAGCTTAACCAGCCATAGGCTGGTTTTTATTTCTCATCCTAAAAAGATAGAAAATCCCTCGCTACAGAGGGATAACGACGCTGCTACCGAGTTAAAAATATTGCTAAGGACTGAAATGTTAATTTTTAAGTGTTGGTATAGCAAAAGCCGTGATACTGTAAAGAATGGTGTCAATATGCCAGCAACTCAAAAGCATCACCCGTAGCAAAACAGCTGCTAACTGGTGGAAGATATACTTAGAAACCAGTTGACTAGCAGATTAGTTACAAAAAGCTATAGCCTTGAGTTAGGCAAAGAACTATATTTTAAAGGTTGGCGATTATCAAAGTGAAAAATTGGTTTGTTGCAATGTGCGTCAATTCCAGTAGGTATTTAGCCTTCCTCATGTAAACATTCTTGTTACCAATTCTATTCGCACCCAAGTCCGGAGGTATCTTCCATGTCAGTTCGTCTATATATTGGCAATTTGCCGAAAGAAGAGTTAGAACGTCAAGAACTACAAGCAGTTTTTGCAGAAGCCGGAGACTCAGTAACTACCAAAGTTATCAAAGATCGAAAAACGGGTAAATGTCGCGGCTTTGGCTTTGTAACCGTTAATAGCGACGAACAAGCCGATCAAATCATTGAAAAATTCAATGGTTATATGTTCAAAGACACTCCTCTCAAAATTGAGAAAGCGCTACCTCGCTCAAAGGGTCAAGAAGATGAGGAGCAATCTCACTCTAGTACTGCTACCAATACTTCAGAGGGAGGAAACCAAGAAAAAACCTCAAATCGTCGTAGCAACAAAAAATCACGTCGTAGTAGTAACACAAGTAATCAGCCGTCTAATACATCCGATACGATTCAGCCAGATCCGCGTTGGGCGTCTGAACTAGAAAAACTCAAGCAAATGTTATCTGCTCAGACAAGTAATGGATAAATTTTGTTTGGATAATAAGGGTTGTAGCGACCACAAATTTTAGGCTGACGCTTTAGCTCCTTTTGCTTGTGCTGCCATATGAAACGAAACGTAGCCAGTGCTTTCAGCATAACAGCAGTTATTAATGAGATGACTAGCGCTGGCTCAAAGTTTGCTTATTAATATCCATAGGAAATACACAAGCTTTGTTTGACTTAACAGTTAGCTGGCAGAGCAACTGTATCCTTTTTTGTTGTTAATAATTATCAAGAAAAACAAATTAAGAAAATCTTATTGCTACTATTAACTTAGTTGATAAACTACTTTTCTGTCTTGAGATATACTGTCTTGATTAAGACAAAACCGTTAAAAAGTAAAAATAAACTCTAAACCCAAGCTGCTAACTGGAAGGATAAAGTTAAAAGTAGCTTTGTATAAGAATTGTACAGAATTTCATCAGTAGATTGAGTAACGTATAGGTACAGAATAAAATCCGTACATTCTCGAGTATCAGCGGGCATGCAATCAAAAGAAAGTTACCTCCATTTGCTGTGAAGAGAATAGGGCATTCTAGAAAAAATATAACTAAAGGTAGAAGCGCAATCGTCGCATAGAGCGAGCGAGCAATGACGATCGCAGGTAATTTCATCTTTATGGGGATTACAGTACTTCCCGTAGGGGATGTGAAGAAATATGCAATCGCATAAATTAAACTTGAGAATATCCAATATTCTTTCTTGGTTTTTTAGAGGTAGGTAAGACTGCCAGGAAAACCACTTCAAACCTAACTAAATTGTTGCAATAACTACATCATGAATTCTGCAAGCCAAAAGCATATTGCCCTGATTTCAGTCCACGGAGACCCTGCGGTTGAAATCGGTAAGGAAGAAGCCGGAGGACAAAACGTATATGTACGCCAAGTAGGAGAAGCACTTGCTGAATTGGGATGGCAAGTTGATATGTTTACCCGTAAAGCAAGTGCAGATCAAGCAAAGATTGTTGAACACGCTCCAAATTGTCGGACAATTCGGATTACTGCAGGTCCAGAAGAATTCATTCCGCGCGACAACTTATTTAAACACGCACCTGAATTTGTGCAGCAAATGCTCAAGTTTCAGCAAGAATCAGGGATTGAGTACGAACTTGTCCATACAAACTATTGGCTTTCTGCCTGGGTAGGAATGGAATTAAAGAAAATCCAGGGTTGTAAGCAGGTTCACACATATCATTCGCTAGGGGCAGTTAAGTACAAATCAGTTTCCACGATTCCACTGATTGCGAAAACGCGCTTAGCAGTAGAAAAAGAAGTTCTCGAAACCGCAAACTGCATTGTTGCCACAAGTCCTCAAGAACAAGAGCACATGCGATCGCTCGTCTCCACAAAAGGTAATATCGACATTATTCCTTGTGGAACAGACATTCATCGCTTCGGTAAAGTTGACCAACAACAAGCAAGACAACAACTCGGAATCAATGCAGACACTAAAGTTATTCTTTATGTAGGTCGTTTTGATTTTCGCAAAGGTATAGAAACACTCGTACGCGCGGTTGCCCAATCGCAACTTAGAGGTAAAGCGGATCTCAAGCTGATTATTGGTGGTGGTAGCCGTCCTGGTCAAAGCGATGGCAAAGAACGCGATCGCATCGAAGGAATTGTTAATGAACTAGGAATGCAAGACATGACAGTCTTTCCTGGACGACTTGGTGATGAAGATCTACCTATTTACTATGCAGCAGCTGACGTTTGTGTTGTTCCTAGCCATTATGAACCCTTTGGCTTAGTCGCCATTGAAGCAATGGCAAGTGGAACGCCAGTAATTGCCAGCGATGTTGGAGGTCTACAATACACTGTGGTACCAGAAGAAACTGGATTACTGGCGCCACCAAAAGATAACGATGCTTTTGCAGCTGCGATTGACCGAATATTGAGTCATCCTGAGTGGCGAAATCAACTAGGTCGCGCTGCTAGAAAACGCGTAGAAGACAAATTTAGTTGGGATGGCGTAGCTACTCAACTTAGCGAGTTGTATGTCAAACTCCTAGAACAACCGGCGGTCTCCCCAAAAGATGAAGCTGTAGCAACAGCGTAGGCGAAGCTATGAGCATTGAATTTTGAGTTTTAGTTTAGATTGCGCTCGTTACAACTTAATATTCAGCACTCATAGCTTTAATATTATGTTTTTAGCTGGCAGCTACATAGTTGTCAGCTACTATTTTGGAATTGAGAGTTTTGGCGATCGCAACAAGATATAGCAGGAGTTAGAAGTCAGAGGTCGAGGGTCAGAATTAATCTTCCTTTAGGAAAATCAATCAGAGCTTTGATCGTGTCCTAACTCTATTGAATAGGGTTATACATATGCCAAAGATAGGCGCGTAGCTTTCTCTGTTTTTAGGCTTATACCAATTGGCGTGCAGACTTCATCCAATCGGGGGGTAGCATTGCAGTACAGTTTATGAAATTGTTGAAGTTAACATTGCAACACAGACTCATTGGCTAAAAGAAGTTATGACCGCTAGCTCAACTGTTCGTCAAATCCTGTCATCAGAACAAGGTTTATTGCCATACATACATCGCCGACTCGCAACTGATGAATTTGCTCACTTCCGATCGCAGTTTGGTTTTCATGCAGAAGAATCTTCTACTGAGGTCAATGGCGATCGCGCAGCGCAATTACAAATAACGCTATCAATTACTTTAAAGTTCTCCATTATTGTCGATCCTCAGCTTAGCGCTGATGATGCAATGATTTTGGCAATAGAGTTTCAAGAAATGATCGATAACTGTTTAGTCGCGTGGAGTCAGCAGAATACACAACTACTTTCTCCTATCACGCAGATTAAAGGCGCTTTTGGCAGGCTAGAAGAAGTTCGCTACCATGGCGGTTTTCTTCCTGGTTTTTTAATAGAACGCCAATTTCGTCTTAGCTACAAATCTTCTACAGCCACAACTGATAAATCAAGCTCGATTGCCAATGAATTATATAAACCTGGCGAAATAGTTCCTGAAAGCGGTTTGTATGAACTCACAGGTCCGCGCGGCGGTCACAAAGGACAAGAAGTTACAGCAACGAAGGGAGAACCATTTCCACCAACTCCAGAGCCAGGGATGCACTATCGGCTAGTCACCCCCACCAAGCATAAAAACAGCTAAAAAGCAATGTAAGTTAAATCTAAAGACAAACATCATGCTTGTTGAGATCGGTAATCGGTAATGGAAAGTTGAGCAACATTCAAACCAATGACCAGTTACTAATCCACTTTCCAGGTACGTTGCGAGCGCGATACCCAACTGTTAAAACTTCAACATTAAGGCAATTCCTAAAAATGGAAAAAGATCGAACCTCTAAGCAAAACTCTCATAGCCGTCCCGTTGACACAAATAACCTTGAGATTCAAGGCAAATTTATTGATGATGGCGAACGTCCGATTACAGCAAATAATTTTGTTGTCAAGGATACCTACGAGGAAGACGGCGAACGTCCGATTGCTGCGAATGAATTTAGCGGTCAGGAAACGCTCAATATAGATGGTAAACGTCCAATCGACCCAAGCGATCTAAAAGTACAAGATACTGTTTATGTGGATGGAGAACGCCCGATTGCTGCAGATAATTTTGAAGTCAAAGGTAGACTCAACATTGATGGAAACCGTCCGATCGCCGCAGACGAAGCTTTATCTGATATATCCACAGATTTTGTAGATTAGATAACAAATTTCTCAACCCTGGCGTGGACGGGAGGTTCGCGCCAGTTTCTACAACAAAATTCTTGCCTTCTTGTGGAAACTAGGAGCTAGACAAAAAGATACTTCACTGCCAAACTCGCCCAACAGGTGCAGTTCCCCAATTAAAGAGCTGTTAACACTGTTGTTCCAAACTCTGACCTTTTCTTTTGCTTACCCACTTTATGGCATAGCAACGCGTGGTAAGCGATGTTTGAAACCGCAAAGAATTTCCCACGAAATCGTATTTAACTGATTTGCCCAGTCGTCGGCTGAAATTTTTTCGTCTCCATCCTCACCAAGTAGCGTCACAACCTCGCCTTCGCGAACATCTGCGATCGCACTAACATCCAACATCAGTTGATCCATCGTAATTGCACCAATTTGCGGAACTCGCTGACCGCGAATTAATACTGTCATGTGATTCGATAAGTTGCGCGGAACTCCATCTGCATAACCAATACCAACGACAGCTAACTGCATTGCGCGATCGCTCACAAATTTATGACCGTAACTGACTCCGGTTCCTGCAGGAATTGATTTGACTTGTGTGATGCGTGCTTTGACTTGCATAACCGGCTTGAGGTCAATCACCGATAGATGCGCAGCGGGATACAGTCCGTACATTGCTAAACCAACACGAACCATATCGTAGTGTAAATCTGGGGCGGTGAGCGTCGCAGCTGAATTTGCCAAATGCAACGCAGGTTGAGCGTGCTTGTGCTGAAATTGTCGAGTTGAGCGTTTGAGACGCGCGATCGCCTGCTCAAAATTTTGCTGTTGCTGCCTTAAAATTGTTTGGTCGAGGCTTTCTGCGGTTGCTAAGTGCGAATAAATACTGGCAATTTTTAAGTTAGGTAACCCTTGAATTAACTGGACAAACTCGACAGCTTGTTGCCAAGGTGGTCCAAGTCGTGACATTCCTGTATCGAGTTTGAGGTGTACAGGTAATGCTTGATTCGTTGATTTCAATGTCTCCGCAAAAACAAGTGCTTGCTTGAAGCTACATAGTGTCGGCTGAAGTTGCCAATGCGCGATCGCTTTGATTTGTTCTGGCGCGTGCACTGCGCCTAAAATCAAAATTGGTGCGCTAATTCCTGCTTCTCGTAACTCGATGCCTTCAGGAACAGTTGCCACTCCTAACCAACTCGCCCCAGCTTGCAACACTGTCTGTGCTACGGTGACAGCCCCATGACCGTAAGCATCTGCTTTGACAACTGCCATCAATTGCGTTCTTGTAGATAGTAAACTTTTTAGCTGATCGACGTTGTGTGCTAAAGCTCCTAGGCTAATTTCTACCCAGGCGCGATCGCATCGCATCGTTGCTATTGGTTGCTGCTGACTTAAAGTCATTTTTGCTCCTCCACATCCACACTCGAATGAAAGCACTCGGCATTTAGCGCTCGGCTATTCGTTGATTTGATTAGGAAGTGTAGCTTTCAAACTGTGATTGTCACAAGTCCTGCTTGAATTTATAAACCTGTAAGTGCAAGTTTTCCTGGCAATATGTCTGTAAAAGAATTGACCGGACTTGCCGCTAAAGGCTGCATAGCGTGGTGTAGTTGTGTTACTATCTGTAAAAAATATTGGCTTGAGCGACCATCAATGGCTAAGGTTCTAGTCCTGAACGCCTCTTACGAACCGCTCAATATTACGAGCTGGCGGCGCGCAGTTGTTCTGTTAATCAAAGGCAAAGCTGAGCAGGTAGAACATAACGGTAAGCATCTCTATGCCGATTTTCCCCTGCCAACTGTTATCCGGCTGCGTCACTACGTACGAGTGCCTTATAAAGAAATTCCTTTAACTCGCCGTAATATTCTTCACCGTGACAGCCATACGTGTCAATATTGCGGCTATACAGGAGATGACCTAACGCTGGATCACGTTGTACCGCGATCGCGCGGCGGGGGTGATGCGTGGGAAAATATCGTTACCGCCTGCGTTCGTTGCAACGTCAAAAAAGGCAATCGCACTCCCCATGAAGCGCATATGTACCTTCATCATCTTCCCCGTAAACCTTACAGTAGCTTGTATTTTGAAGTTAGCAAGCATCTCAAAAGTGGGTTACATGATGAATGGCAAAAATACATTATTGGTCTTTAAATCATAAATAAATTGTAGTTTTAAGTGCTCGTTGTTTTTATATTCTTAATCATGCTTGGCTAAGTTCAATTAAGTATTAGTACTTAATAAAATGGAGAAGGGATTGAATACAAAGCAATTTACGGTGTAAGTCAATCGCAACTTTTAATACAGAATTTACCTCCAAAAAGAAATAGGCTTGAAGGATCAGTGTCGCACGCCCAAATTTTTGCGACAATTAGTAGTGTGTAGCCTCAATAGCTAGTTAATATCAAAAAGTTATTGACTGCCTCAATCGCGCCTCACACTCACAAAAATTCAGTTTATGAATTTGAATTCGTCTCACTTGTCAAATAGTTCGTACCCTCAAGAGCTGACAGAAGATCCTCATTTAGTAGCAACGGTGGAATTACCGGCTCCTGATACCTCCCCAATTGCCACGAGTGAACTGGGCAACTATCAAGCCCAGCGCAATCACTCTTTGATAATGCAAAAAGCAGATGCGTTGCGGCAAACCTTAGAACAACATCGGCAAGAGCGTCAGCTTGTCATTCTACAGGATTTTCCCGACCCAGACGCGCTTTCGAGTGCTTGGACTTATCAATTAATCGCGCAGGAATACGAAATTCACTGTGATATTGTCTATGCTGGTACGCTCAGTCATCAAGAAAACATTGCGCTTGTTAAGTTGACTGGCTTACCTGCACAACGCTGGACAGTACAGGCAGCTAAAAGCAAAGATTTATCAATGTACACAGGTTGTGCTCTGATCGATAATCAGGGAACAACGAGCCAGCTACTATCAGTTGTCCAAGAAAGTGGAATTCCAATTACAGCAATTATTGACCATCATAGTTTCCAGGGAGATTTAAAAGCCGAGTTTATTGATTTGCGCCCGACGGTTCGCGCCACAGCAACAATTTTTACGCAATATCTCCAAGCAGGATTACTCAAACTCGATAGTAGTGTTGCCCAGCACATCAAGTGTGCGACTGCATTAATGCATGGTTTGCGTTCAGATACAGACCGCTTAATGCAAGCCCAAGAAGAAGATTTTTTAGCGGCTGCCTATCTCAGTCGGTTTTATGACGCGCAGTTACTCAACGCCATTTTACAAGCAAATCGCTCAAAACGCGTCATGGACGTCATCGAGCGATCGCTAAAAAACCGCATAGTGCAAAATAACTTCTCCATCGCAGGTGTAGGTTACCTACGCTATGATGACCGCGACGCCATCCCCCAAGCGGCAGATTTTCTGGTAACAGAAGAAAACGTACACACCGCAGTTGTTTACGGAATTGTGCACGACGAAGACGAAGAACTCGAAATTGTTGTCGGTTCGTTACGCACAACAAAACTAACACTAGACCCTGATGAGTTTATCAAAGAAGCATTTGGACAAGATAGTCACGGACGCTTTTTTGGTGGTGGTCGGACAAGTGCGGGAGGTTTTGAAATCCCAATTGGTTTTCTGTCGGGGTATATCGAAACATCAGAGTACGCTAAGAAAAAGTGGGAAGTCTTTGACGCTCAAATCAAACAAAAACTCTTGCGGCTTGTCAACCCCAAAGATAATCCAATTCAAACCGAATAAAGTAAGACAAACAAGCTGAGTGTCCTACCCGTAGCCTACGACTATAACAGCAGTGGAAATCTATTTGATTCGGCACGGCATCGCGCAAGAAAGAGAAATTGGTATCCCCGATGAAGCGCGATCGCTGACTACTAAAGGGCAAGATAAAACGCGACAAGTGGCAGCACGCTTGTACGAGTTAGGCGTGCGGTTTGATGTGATATTGACGAGTCCTTTGGTGCGATCGCGGCAAACTGCAGAAATTTTGCATCAGTACAAACTAAGTCAGAACATGACTGAATCAGCTCTCCTTGCGCCTGACGGTAGTATCTATGATTGGTTAGCCTGGTTCAAAGCGCAACAATACCCCCAAGCAACACAATTAGCCCTCGTCGGTCATCAACCAAATTTAGGACAATGGGCAGAAATTCTTGTATGGGGAGAAGACCGTGCTAAGCTAATACTAAAAAAAGCAGGTATCATTGGGTTAGCGCTACCAGAAACAGAAGTACTTATTGGTCAAGCCCAGTTATTTTGGTTGACTCCACCAAAGTTTTTGTTATAACCAAGAACAAGGTCAGGGATAAAGGGTTAGAGGTCAGGAAAAGACTCATTTTCAGAGGTTCGATGTAGCTTTAGTCGTAAAGAGAGCATTATATTTAGATGGATACGCAACGCGTTCGCATCCAATTTCTAGTTGCAAAATGTTCCCTAACCTCTGACCCCGCCAAAAGATAATTCTGGTAAAAAGAGCGACACATCACCAGTTTCTGGTAAGTTAGCGTAGAGTATTGTACTGAAACACAAGCAGCTGGTGTAGCCATGTCCGTCTGCGAATTTAAGCCAGGTTTAGAAGGCATTCCCGCCGCCCAATCTAGTATTAGCTTTGTCAATGGACAAGAAGGAATACTGGAGTATCGCGGTATCCGCATTGAAGACCTTGCGGAGAATAGTACCTTTTTGGAAACAGCATATCTTTTGATTTGGGGTAAGCTGCCCACAAAAGATGAATTGATGGAATTTGAACGCGAAGTTCGCTATCACCGTCGGATCAAATATCGCATTCGGGATATGATGAAGAGCTTTCCTGAAAGCGGTCATCCGATGGACGCATTACAAGCTTCCGCCGCCGCACTTGGTTTATTTTATTCTCGCCGCGACCTAGATAACCCTGTTTATATTCGGGATGCGGTCGTTCGACTCCTCGCAACAATTCCCACAATGGTTGCCGCGTTTCAGTTGATGCGCAAAGGTAATGACCCAGTACGCCCGCGCGACGATTTAGATTACTCGGCAAACTTTCTTTATATGCTCAGCGAACGCGAACCCGACCCACTAATGGCAAGGGTTTTTGATGTTTGCTTAACACTTCATGCCGAGCATACCATGAATGCTTCGACATTCTCGGCGCGAGTTACTGCTTCGACACTTACCGATCCTTACGCAGTTGTTGCTTCCGCAGTCGGAACCTTAGGGGGACCCTTACACGGTGGTGCCAATGAAGAAGTGATCGGCATGCTAGAAGAAATTGGCTCGGTAGAA
Source organism: Chroococcidiopsis sp. TS-821 (assembly GCF_002939305.1). Lineage (NCBI taxonomy): Bacteria > Bacillati > Cyanobacteriota > Cyanophyceae > Chroococcidiopsidales > Chroococcidiopsidaceae > Chroococcidiopsis > Chroococcidiopsis sp. TS-821. The sequence continues at coordinate 1,672,296 of NZ_MVDI01000001.1, forward strand.
AATGTGCGCCCCTATTTAGAAGATCGGCTGCAACGCAAAGCAAAAATTATGGGCTTTGGACATCGCGTTTACAAAGTCAAAGACCCAAGGGCAACTATTTTGCAAAAGCTTGCCGAGCAGATGTTTGATAAGTTCGGCTACGACAAGTACTACGATATTGCAGTTGAATTAGAGCGCGCGATCGCTGAAAAACTCGGTCACAAAGGAATTTATCCCAATGTTGACTTTTATTCGGGATTAGTGTATAGGAAAATGGGAATTCCTACAGACTTATTTACGCCAGTGTTTGCGATCGCCCGCGTTGCTGGTTGGTTAGCGCACTGGAAAGAACAAATCGCCGAAAATCGTATTTTCCGTCCTACCCAGGTATACACGGGTGACCATAACGTTCCTTATATACCAATCGAGCAACGTTGAAAGAGGGGTGAGGGGTAAGTGACTAGTAGTTAGCGATCGGTGGTGAGTTATGAGTTTTGAATAGATAGAAAGTATTCTTTCTCTGCTCCTCTGCGTCTTCTGCCCCCTGCTTTTCCTGCTATGGATAGCAAAACTAAACACAAGTATAAGTAGAATTTCTTAGTGAAGGTTTTTGGGAGCTAACCAGAGAACGATATACTAGGCATTGAAAGGTAAAAATATCTTCACAATCAAGATATTCCTGAACAAAGTAGGGAGTAAATTTACAAATATTAACTACAGCGGCGATGGCGATCGCCATCATGCGACAACTTCACCACAGAAAACATGAGTACAGGAATTGATCTCCAAGGAAGTTTCATCAAATCGCTGATCGACTTAGGGCTACCGGCAGGCGCAGCCAAAGCTATTTGGATGCCAGTCCCGATGGTATTAATGTTAATTGGCGCGACTGTAGGAGTACTAGTAACCATTTGGCAAGAACGGAAGATTTCAGCAGCCGCCCAACAGCGCATTGGTCCTGAATTTATGGGGCCGTTTGGCTTATTATCTCCAGTCGCCGATGGTATCAAGTTCGTATTTAAAGAAGACGTCATCCCTGCCAAGTCTGACCCTTGGTTATTTACTTTAGGACCAATTATTGTCGTCCTTCCAGTCTTTTTGTCTTATCTGATTGTGCCGTTTGGCGAAAATCTGGCAATTACAAACGTGGCCACAGGAGTCTTTTTGTGGATTGCGTTATCGAGCGTGCAACCGATTGGATTGCTGATGTCAGGCTATGCGTCAAACAACAAATACTCACTACTCGGCGGTTTGCGGGCAGCTGCACAATCAATCAGCTATGAAATTCCCCTAGCGCTTGCAGTCCTTGCGGTCGCTATGATGTCGAATAGCCTTAGTAGCATCGATATTGTTGAACAGCAATCAGGCTATGGTATTTTGGGTTGGAATGTCTGGCGACAGCCAATCGGATTCATTATCTTCTGGATTGCGGCGTTAGCAGAATGCGAACGAATGCCTTTCGACTTACCCGAAGCCGAAGAAGAACTTGTTGCAGGTTATCAAACCGAATACGCAGGGATGAAGTTTGCGCTGTACTACGTTGCTTCCTACGTTAACTTGGTACTGTCAGCGCTCCTTGTCACAGTTTTGTATTTAGGCGGTTGGGAATCTCCGATTCCGATCGAATTGATTGCCGGATGGTTGGGCATCAGCGAAGCAAGTCCTTGGTTAGACATTGTAGACGCCTCGTTAGGCATCACAATGACCGTACTCAAAGCCTACTTTCTTGTTTTTACAGCAATTTTACTACGCTGGACGGTACCTAGAGTACGCATTGACCAGTTACTCGATTTAGGATGGAAGTTTTTGCTACCCGTGAGTTTGGCAAATCTACTGTTAACCGCAGCCTTGAAGCTTGCCTTTCCCGCTGCCTTTGGTGGATAGCAATTAGCTCAGTGCTAAAGCTACATAAAGAGAGAGACACCCCATGTTAAAGTTCCTCAAACAAGTCGGTGACTACGCAAAAGACGCTGTACAAGCTGGTCGCTATATCGGTCAAGGATTATCTGTTACCTTCGACCACATGCGGCGTAGACCGGTTACGGTACAATACCCTTACGAAAAACTGATTCCCTCCGAACGCTTCCGAGGTCGTATCCACTTTGAATTTGATAAGTGTATTTCCTGCGAAGTTTGCGTGCGGGTTTGTCCAATTAATTTACCTGTTGTTGATTGGGAATTCGATAAAGCGAGTAAGAAGAAAAAACTGAAACACTACAGTATCGATTTCGGTGTGTGTATCTTCTGCGGTAACTGCGTCGAATATTGTCCGACAAACTGTCTGTCGATGACCGAAGAATACGACTTGTGTACGTACGATCGCCATGAGTTAAACTACGACAATGTCGCCTTAGGACGCTTGCCTTATAAAGTCACCGATGACCCAATGGTGACACCGTTGCGCGAACTCGTTTACCTACCCAAAGGCGTGATGTCACCTCACGATTTACCTGCCAACACTCGTGGCGCGGGTCTACATCCCGAAGAGATTTTAGAACAGCAGGAAAAGTAGTATTTTTTTATATAGAGTGGGTGAGGAGCATTAATTGTTAGTGGAACGCGCCATTAGCAATTCTTCTATTAGCAACTAGCAAAGGACAAAAAGTTGTGAATTTAGCTGAAGGAGTACAAATTGTTTCGTTCGGCATCTTGGCTGTGATGATGATTGGTTCAGCCCTCGGTGTTGTGCTGTTTTCTAACATCGTTTATTCTGCCTTTCTACTGGCGGGCGTATTTGTCAGTATTTCGGGAATGTATTTGTTGCTCAATGCTGATTTTGTGGCAACAGCCCAAGTGTTAATTTATGTCGGAGCAGTCAATGTATTAATCTTGTTTGCCATTATGCTGGTGAACAAGCGCGAAGACTTCAAACCGCTACCAAATGCTTGGGTACGTCCTGTTGTAACCGCAATCGTCTGTGCTGGACTATTTGTTTTATTAAGTACAATGGTTTTGGTTACGCCTTGGGCATATTCTACCGAGCCAGTATCTAAGGACACCACGATTGTTTTAATTGGTCAGCACTTCTTCAGTGACTTTTTGTTGCCTTTTGAGCTAGCATCAGTTCTGCTACTGATGGCAATGGTTGGAGCAATTATCTTGGCACGGCGCGAATTTTTACCCGACCAAGTGATGTCACCCGACAAACCGCAGCAACCAGTATTAACATTACCCGAACGCCCCCGCGAGTTAGTGGGAATTTCCAGCGATAAAACGAGTAATTTAGATGACGCTCGTCGCAGTCAGTAGAGTGACTTAACTGCGTGAAATTTTTAGCCTGCGATCGCAGGCTTTTGTGTATGATTTGGAGGATAAATCGAAAAATATGCAACTTCAGTATTTTCTCTTGCTAGCTGCGGCTGTGTTTTGCATTGGAATTTATGGCTTAATTACGAGCCGTAACGCTGTCCGCGTGTTGATGTCGATCGAATTGCTACTCAACGCAGTAAATCTCAATTTGATGGCATTTTCTAACTTTTTAGACCCATTAGCGATCAAAGGTCAAGTATTTACAGTATTCGTAATTACGGTCGCCGCCGCCGAAGCTGCTGTAGGATTAGCTATCATTCTTGCAATCTATCGCAACCGCGATACTGTAGATATGGAGCAATTCAACCTCTTGAAGTGGTAAGTGCGTGCAGCTTAATCAAGTCATTATTGCTCATAAAGCAGGAGATTCACTAAGTAAAAGCTGGGCAGAAAAATGCGCGCGGCAGTTAGAAAGTCGCAACTGTCGCGTCCTTATGGGACCAAGTGGACCGCAAGATAATCCTTATCCGGTATTTTTAGCATCGTCAACACAGCCGATTGATATGGCTTTGGTACTAGGTGGAGACGGTACAGCTTTGTCTGCGGCGCGAAATTTGGCAGCAGATGGAATTCCCATTTTGGCAGTAAATGTTGGAGGAAATTTAGGTTTTTTAACTGAGTCGTTTGACGTCTTTAAGGATTCAGAACAAGTATGGGATAGGTTAGCCTCTGACTTTTATGCGATTCAACGGCGGATGATGCTCCAAGCCCAAGTATTTGAAGGGAATAGTAGCAATCTTGAACCTGTTAGCGATCGCTTTCTTGCTCTCAATGAAATTTGTGTCAAACCCGCATCGGCAGACCGGATGATTACTTCGATTCTGGAAATGGAAATCGATGGTGAAGTTGTCGATCAATATCAAGGTGATGGACTTATTATTGCTACACCCACCGGTTCCACTGCATATACTGTAGCAGCGAGTGGTCCCATTGTGCATGATGGAATGCAAGCTATTACCATCACTCCAATTTGCCCGATGAGTCTTTCAAGTCGTCCAATTGTCTTACCTGCAGGATCAGTTGTTAGTATTTGGCCTTTGGCAGATTATGAGTTGAATACAAAGTTGTGGACCGATAGCGTCCTCGGAACTTCAATTTGGCCTGGTCAACGCGTTGATGTCCGCATGGCGGAATACCTTGCTAAGTTTATTATCTTACGAGAAAATTATTCGTATTATCAAACATTACGCGAAAAGCTACATTGGGCAGGTGCAAGAATTCGCTACAGCAATAACCATCGAGATAATTAATGCGATCGCAAGCTTGGCGACTTTCTTCGCAGTTACACAAATAGGCGTTGGTGAATTCAATAGGATTTTACCCTCAACCCCCAACTTTGGAAAGCCACTCTGTTGAATTTTCTCCCGTTGTACAAATTCAATCTTGAAATGAACCACCCTGACCATTGTTAATCAAACAGCATCAAAAAGGCGTGATAGATTACAATGTCCAGCCGCCTCTAATATCCAGTTGCTGCTAAATCCAAAATATATTCGCTACAAGCTACGCGCTCGATTTGCGTCAGCCATCTGCCATTAGGATAAAGTTGAATAAGTCGAAACCCTGGGTATTCTGGTCTCAAGGCAAATTGCGTACTATGTGGTTCAAACTGCACTGAAGTCGCAGGACTACCTAGGTAATGCACGCCGTTTCTCTGGCAATGAAATTCTTGATGAATGTGACCAAACAAAACCAACTTGACTTGTGGATGGCGATCTAAAATGGCAAAAAACTCATCAGCATTTTCTAGTATGCTGCGATCCAGCCAAAGAGAATTGACTGCAAAGGGTGGATGATGTAATGCTATCAAAGTTGGCTGCGTTTTTCGAGCGACTAGCTGTCTTTCTAACCAAGCTAGTGTTGTTTCTGAAAGGTGACCGCGAACATTCCCTGGTACGGCTGAATTGATTAAGACAAAGTTCCAACCGCCCCAGGTAAATTCCTTCTGTGGTAAAATAAACGCTTGATTTAAGATTTGCTGCATTACCGCAAAGTCGTCGTGATTTCCAGGAATCCAATAGGTAGGCTTGTTTAGCGGCACCAGCAAATGTTGCAAGCGCTGATAGGATGTAGGTGTTCCATCTTGTGATAAATCTCCTGTAACCAGCAGCGCGTCTATTTTATTTTGTAAACTAATTAACCGTTCAACTACTGCTTGAAACGATTTGGTGGTGTTGATTCCCAGTAACTCTTGCTTTTCATCTGCAAATAGATGAATGTCTGTAACTTGAGCGATAGATAAGGGAGATTGATTCATGTTTACAGACGCCAAGTTTTATTCTAAACTGCTGTATCTTCAGCAGCGAAATCTTTACATCTTAAGAACAAGTAAAATAAAACAGCAAGTTACAGCACAACTTCCTAAGTACAGACCATTTCTGTATTTTTTTGAGACGCTAAGTTGGCAAGATGTACAAAAGCTATAGTGCTTGTGCTTCTTTATACTAGCGATAAACGTAAAGATAATTTGCGATCTTTAACGACTTTATTTGTGATTGAAATCACAAATTATTTGCAGGAAGACTTTGAATCTATACGCCATGCAAGCGATCTGTCTCTATTAATGCTATAGTAATTTAATGGAAATTGTGCGCTGTCTGTAACATAGTCAAAATAAAGCGACTAAAGTAGCAAACTTATTGCCAGCAGATAGTTTTGGCGGCATAGCCAAGTGGTAAGGCAGAGGTCTGCAAAACCTTTATTCCCCAGTTCGAATCTGGGTGCCGCCTTGTGACTAGAAAGTTACTCATAAAGTTTTCTATCTAAGGCGCGCTGGCAAGTCGTAGACGACAAAAACAGCTCTCCTTAAGACAGGTGTGCGTTTCATCAAAGAAAAAGGGTACAACCATACTGGAATACACGAGGTCTTGCAAGCAACAGGAGTACCTAAAGGTTCGTTTTACTATTATTTCAAAAGTAAGGAGGACTTTGGAGTAGAGATTATTGAAAATGATGCTCGCGAACACAGCCAATTTTGCATAAGTATCTCAAGGATGAAACACTATCTCCCTTGACTCGCTTGCAGCGTTATTTTGAAGCAAAATACGAAGAATTTGCATTGCTGCAGTGTCGTGATGGTTGCTTGTTAGGTAATTTTAGTCAAGAGTTAGCAGATCAAAACGAAAGATTTTGTTGATTGCTTGCAGCAAGCCCAAGCTGTCGGGGAACTATCATCCGACTTAGACGCCCGCGTTCTCGCTGACTTCTGCCTAAATAGCTAGGAAGGCGCATTGCAACAGAAGAAAGTTACTAAAAGTCCCGTACCTCTACAGATTTTTATGAATGTGATGTTTGGTATTGTTTTCAAAAGTTGAAAGTTCGATTTTGCTCAAGGCGTATCGCTCATTTGTAGTAGACCAGTATAATAACGCGTTGTCTGTAACAATCCTGCAAAAATACGACTTTATGAATTCAGAGGAAAAATTGCAATGACGAACAAAAAAATTCTCATTGCCGTCACCAGCCACGAGGAACTAGGCAACACAGGGAAAAAGACAGGGTTTTATCTTTCTGAGGTGACGCACCCCTACGATGTCTTTACGCGCGCAGGCTACGACGTAGATTTTGTCAGTCCCAAAGGTGGAAAAGCACCGATGGACGGCGTGCAGCTTGAAGACCCGCTCAATAAAGCATTTCTAGATGACCCCGACAAGGTAAAACAAGTTGAAAACACGCTGCAACCATCGCAAGTCGATCCGACTCAGTACGATGCTATTTTTTATGCAGGCGGTCACGGGACAATGTGGGATTTTCCTAATAACGAACAACTTGCTCAAATCGCGGCAAATATTTACGAACAAGGTGGTGTTGTTGGTGCTGTTTGTCACGGACCTGCAGGACTACTCAACATTAAGCTTGCTAATGGCGAGTATCTCATCAAAGGTAAAACTGTTTCTGGCTTTACAAACGAAGAAGAAGCCGCAGTGGAACTGACTGAAGCTGTGCCATTTTTACTCGAATCAGCATTAAAAGAAAGAGGCGCAGAATTTACAAAAGCAGCAAATTTTGAAGCGCATGTTGTCAAAAGCGATCGCCTCGTTACTGGACAAAATCCTGCTTCTGCTGCAGGTGTCGCCGAACAAATGCTGCAATTAATCGAAAATCCTACTGAAACTACCTCCTCTGCGACAGTCTGAAAAATTTTAGCCGCAGCCGAAATACCCTATTTGCAAGTTGTCAACAGTTTTTCAGCGTTCATTGCATTAACGTGTCTGGAACTGCTAGACATACAATAACAAAATTACGTTCCAAGTAAAGACACTACTCACGACGCCGATTTTGTTACCAGGTTACTCGCAGGCAAACTCCTAGAGAAAATAGTTTGGAGGAAAACCAGCAAGAGGCTGATAGTCAATACAACACTGCCAAGAAGAGTCCCACAATCAATGATAGACGGCGTTTGTACTGCCATGCGATACAAGCGTTGTAGTGCAATCGCAGGTTCAATTGCCATCGAGTCAATCAAAAACTGTATCTGAACAAATGACGGAAACTTGTTCAAAGGGCGTGTAACTTGCACTGCTAGCAAAACCTCCTCAACACCACCCGTGCAAGTTGCAGTGCTGCTATCTATTGCATCAAACCAGTTAGCAGAAAATTTAAAAGAATCAAGATTTATTAACTTCAACGTTAACCTAGGTAAGCAATAAGGCGAATAGTTCAAATACACCTGCTGACATCTTGTTTTCTGGTAGATGCAATAGATCAGCGCCGATTCATCTATCAACACTGCTATGAGAAAAGCAGTTACGACCGACAAGGGTTGTAAGCGTGTAGATGCAACTTGGATGAAGATGGGTTTTGTGGCTGTGTGCGCTCACTGCAATCGGTAGAGTGAAATCCCAAAAGGGTTTTATACTAAAAGCGTGGCTGGGCAGATTCTAGCGCTCATAGAAAACAGTTGCCCTCTCGATTTAGGATAAATTTGGCTTCTCAAATTAGAGAAATATTGCAGTGAATTAGTCAGAATTTCATCGTGGCACTCTTGGCAATTAAAAGAGAATAACCAACCAAATCTATGCGCTACCGTCGATTCAGTTACCGTTACACTGGCATTGTTTCTGGAATAAATTCACCCTCACAGTCAGACTTTTGGAAGAGTCAGATTCAGTCTAGGTTTGCTTACCCTCAATGGCAGCCGCCTGCCGATCTCTATGAAACTCCCACAGATTTGATTGTGAAAGCTGAAATTGCGGGGATGATAGAGGAAGATTTTGAAATTTCCCTCTACGAGAACGCTCTAGTCATTCAAGGGACGAGATCTTGGGAGAATCTCCAAGGAGACGAACACTACCATGCCGTCAACATTCAGTATGGTTCGTTTCACCTAGAAGTGCCCTTAAGGCAGAAAATTGAGCGCGATCGCGTTCAAGCTCGTTACGATCGCGGTTTTTTGTACGTCATGCTACCCAAAGCGGAGGTGTCACTGTGATTGATGCAGTTCCCCCTGGTGTAGACCAAAGTGCCGAAACTAATGCTCAAAATGTTCCTGAAATTCCAGATGCACTGCCAGTCTTACCGCTGATCAATACCGTGATTGTTCCTATGGCAGTTGCTCCAATTGTTGTGGGACAGGAGCGCTCGGTCAAGCTGGTAGATGAAGTCATGCGTACCAACCGGTTAGTGGCGCTAGTCGCGCAACGCAACCCAGAAGTGCGTCCAGCAGGTCCTGATGATATCTATCGTGTTGGTACTGCGGCAATTATTCATCGGCTACTGCGCTTGCCTGATGGCACATTGCAAATCGTGGTTCAAGGATTAGAGCGAATTCGGCTCCTTGATTTTTTACAAACAGAACCGTTTTTAGTGGCGCGGGTAGAAAAAGCCTCTGAACAAACTACTACCAACATGGAAACTGAAGCCCTGCGCCGCACCCTGGGCGAATTATTTCGTAAGTTGGTTTTGCTGACGGATGATATTCCCAACGAGTTAGCCAATGCAGGCGAAAATGTCAGTGATTCTCGCATGTTTGCCTATCTAGTTGCCGCTATGGTTCCGATAGACACTCCAGTGCGGCAAGAAGTGTTAGAACTGAATACAGTGCCAGATAAACTGAAGCGGCTGATTGAGCTAGTGCAACAGGAACTCGCTGTCCGAGAATTACAACAGCAAATTGCTTCCGATGCCCAGGAAAAAATTTCCAAAACTCAGAGAGAATACATTCTCCGAGAACAATTAAAATCAATTCAGCGGGAACTTGGTGAGGAAGATACTGAACAAGCCGAAATTCGAGAAATACGGAAACAGCTAGAAGCAGCGCAGTTGCCTGAAGAGGCGCGTAAAGAAGCCTTGCGAGAATTATCTCGCCTAGAACGCCTGCCGGCAATATCGCCCGAATACGGCATGATTCGTACCTATCTGGATTGGATGGTGAATCTACCCTGGAACATTGCCACAGGCCAAGCAATCGATTTAGCTCATGCTCGGCAAATTCTAGATGAAGACCATTACGATTTAGAACGAATTAAAGACCGGATCTTGGAATATCTGGCGGTCAAAAAACTAAAAGGCGATCGCGAAGTAGTTCTCAAGCAGCAGCGTGAAGCTCAAATAACTTTGCAAAAAGACCAAACTGAACATAAACCAGCAGCTCAATTTGAGAAGCATCAAGAGATACTTGATGATATTCGCCGGGAGCCGATCTTGTGTTTCGTAGGACCGCCAGGAGTAGGTAAAACTTCTCTGGGACAGTCGATCGCCCGCGCTATGGGGCGTAAATTTGTGCGGGTTAGTCTAGGCGGTGTAAGTGACGAGGCAGAAATCCGCGGACATCGCCGTACCTACATTGGCGCTTTACCTGGTCGTTTGATTCAAGCCTTGCGTCGCGTAGAAACTTCCGATCCCGTGTTTATGCTGGACGAGGTAGACAAGTTAGGTAGAAGTTTTCAGGGCGATCCGGCAGCAGCACTTTTGGAAGTTCTCGACCCGGCACAAAATCATACGTTTGTAGATACCTATCTGGGTGTACCGTTTGATTTGTCCAGAGTGCTATTTATCTGCACCGCCAATACGATTGAAACCATTCCCTCTCCTTTACTCGATCGCATGGAGATTTTGAGTCTCTCTGGCTACACCGAAATGGAAAAATTACACATTGCCCGTCGCTATCTGTTGCCAAAACAGCTTCGCATCAATGGATTACAGCCAGAGGAATTAACCATTACCGATACAGCTTTGCAAAGGATTATTCGGGAATATACCCGCGAGGCAGGAGTCCGCAGTTTAGAGCGAGAAATTGGTACAGTGGTTCGCAAAGTTGCTCGTCAAATTGCTGAAGGAACAGCTAAGTCTGCAAACATTGAAGCAGAGCAGATTCCTGATTACTTGCGCCGCCCGCGATTTGCAAATGAAGTGGTGGAACGGATCGATCGTCCTGGAATTGCTACAGGTCTAGCCTGGACCCCAACTGGCGGAGATGTGCTATTTGTCGAAGCTACGATGATGCCTGGACGAGATGAACGATTGATATTAACAGGAATGCTGGGAGATGTGATGCGCGAATCCGCCCAGGCAGCACTGTCTTACGTGCGATCGAATGCTGAAAAACTAGAGATTGACCCGAAAGTTTTTGTTGGCAAAGTGGTGCACGTGCATGTACCAGCTGGGGCAACTCCCAAGGATGGACCTTCGGCAGGAGTAACGATGGTAACGGCGATCGCCTCCCTCGCCTCAGGTCGTTTAGTACGCAATGACGTCGCCATGACTGGTGAAATTACGCTCCGAGGTAAAGTTTTACCTGTGGGTGGTATTCGGGAAAAGGTCTTGGCAGCCTATCGAGCAGGTGTTAAAACTGTCATCTTGCCCCAGCGTAATGAAACAGATTTAGAAGATGTGCCACAAGAGGTACGCAATCAACTCCAGTTTGTTTTTGCCGATGCTGCGGAAGAGGTGTTAGCAACAGCTTTAATGCCTGTTTAATGCCTGTAAATAACGAGTGCCGCTCTGCTTGTCAATTCTGACATTTTATATTGACATGACTTCTTTTATAGTCAGAGCTTTTCTTACGCTGTTTGTCGTTCTCGATCCGATTGGGTTAGTACCCCTTTTTATGACATTAGCAGGGTATCATTCTCATAAGGTACAACTGCGGATCATTCGCCAGGCGCTTCTAGTAGCAGGTGGAATTTTATTTGTCTTTGCATTATTTGGCAACAACTTACTGCGTTATCTAGGCATCAGTGTCGCAGCTTTTCAGGTAGCAGCAGGTATTTTACTGTTAAAAATTGCTATCGATATGGTATTCGCCCAGCGCGAACGAGAAACTAAAGCAGAAGAATCAGAAGCCCAAATCCGAACAGATATTAGTGTATTTCCGCTAGGAACGCCTCTAATTGCAGGTCCTGGAGCCTTAGCTAGTATTTTGATTCTGCAAGCAGAAGCTGCAATCTATCCACTGGGTACTGTTGTGATTTTAGGAATCATCGCGTTTGTGCTTTTATTGATCTATGGCTCACTGGCGATCGCACAACACATTACCCATTGGTTAGGTCGCACTGGGATTAATGTCATTTCCCGAGTCTTAGGAATCTTACTAGCAGCTTTGGCCGTACAGTACATAGTAGATGGTATTCTGACCTCGATCGACGTAAAGTTTTAGGTTCGAATACGATCGCGCTCCTGCAGAGATTTTCATAAAAAATTTTCTCTAGCAACCAAATATATCTATGTTGGGTAACCCTGAAGGAAGTCGGAGGGGAACTCAGAAGCAGCGCCAAAGTCTGTCTTTACCACGTAGGCGAGAGAGCCGTCCCGCTACTAGAGCATTTCTCTTCTACACAAAAAAGCGCTTCCCTAAAGAGAGCGCTAGCTGAGTTATAAGGATTGTTTGAGCAATCAGCACTATTAACCACTAATCGTGGGTGCTGTGAAAGCAACGGGAACAGGTAACCCCGAAGCCAAATCGAGTGGGAAGTTGTGCGCATTGCGTTCGTGCATCACCTCAATGCCTAAGTTGGCACGGTTGAGGATATCTGCCCAGGTAGGAACGACATGTCCTTGCGAGTCAATCACTGATTGGTTAAAGTTGAAACCATTCAAGTTAAATGCCATTGTACTGATACCCAGTGCTGTAAACCAGATACCAACAACAGGCCACGCTCCTAAGAAAAAGTGGAGCGATCGCGAGTTATTAAAGCTAGCGTACTGCCAAATTAATCGCCCAAAATAGCCATGAGCTGCCACAATGCTGTAGGTCTCTTGTTCTTGCCCAAACTTATAACCCAAATTCTGCGATTCGATTTCGGTCGTCTCGCGAATCAGTGAAGAAGTGACTAATGAACCGTGCATTGCACAGAACAACGCACCGCCAAATACAGCCGCTACGCCCAATTGATGGAAGGGATGCATCAAGATGTTATGCTCGGCTTGGAACACAAGCATAAAGTTGAACGTACCAGAAATGCCCAAAGGCATACCGTCAGAAAAACTACCTTGCCCAATTGGGTAAATCAAGAATACAGAAGTTGCCGCAGCGACAGGTGCAGAGTACGCTACACAAATCCAGGGACGCATCCCTAAGCGGTAGGATAATTCCCACTGCCGACCTAGCCAGCAAAAAATACCAATGAGAAAATGAAAAACGATGAGTTCGTAGGGACCGCCGTTGTATAGCCATTCATCCAACGAAGCTGCTTCCCAAATGGGATAGAAGTGCAAGCCGATCGCATTCGAAGAAGGAACAACAGCGCCTGTAATAATGTTGTTTCCGTAAAGCAAAGAACCGGAAACCGGTTCGCGAATACCATCAATGTCAACAGGTGGAGCGGCAATAAAGGCAATGATGAAACAAATGGTAGCGGTTAACAAACACGGAATCATTAATACGCCAAACCAGCCTACGTACAATCGATTTTCCGTGCTCGTGACCCAGTCGCAGAACCGCTCCCACAGATTCGCGCTTTCGCGTCGCTGTAGTGTTGTCGTCATGGTTCTACTGAAAAGAATAGTGTTTGATTAATTTGTGAGATAAAAAGTGTTTTGTTTTCTAGTTGTCTTGCTATACTCTTTCGCCTCAGAGTCAGGTACAGTAATTTTTGATCGTTGCGACTCCTCACACCAAACACTATGCAATTTACTTCCCAAAGGCGTAGAGCAAAATTTTTAGGAAGTTGCTGACTCTTAATTTTTAGTATTTACATGGATTTTGCTACAAATCAATTTATTTATATTAAGTTTTACTAGCGTTTGTTAAGGAGAACTAGTTATATACACGTAGCAAAAAGCGCCTCCATGATGGGGGCGCTTTTCAGTTATGTATGGAGCTAAAGTTTAGCCATGAATGCTAGGAGCAGTGAGGGCAACAGGAGTAACGTCGCCAGCAGCTAAGTCGAGGGGGAAGTTGTGCGCGTTGCGCTCGTGCATCACTTCCATGCCCAAGTTGGCGCGGTTGAGCACGTCCGCCCAGGTGCCAATCACCCGACCCTGCGAGTCAATCAC